>CAKTJM010000047.1 GCA_934567745.1 uncultured Eubacteriales bacterium
AAATACTTCTCAGCCCACAAGTGTGCGAGTTGTCCGTCGAAGACGGACAGCGAGTGCGCGCAGGGGGCTGCATCCCCCCTGTCGGAAAACCCCGCAGGGGTTTTTTGACAGTCTCGAAAAAGAGACAGCTTCGGCTGTCTCTTTTTTTGCATCCCCGGAGACAGCGCTCGCTGCCTCCTCTTTTTTTGCCCTTGACAAGGCCCTCCTACAGGTGTAGTATGATAGCGTTACTACATCTGTAGGAGGAAATGCCATGAAACGCCCGACGGAAGCAGAGTGGGCCGTCCTGGAGGTCCTGTGGACCGGCGAACGCCACGCCCTCGGCGAGGTCGTGGACGCGCTGCGTCCCACCCAGCATTGGAGCCGCAACACCGTCTTCACCTACCTCGACCGGATGGCCAAGAAGGGCCTCGTCGCCATCGACCGCGCCCATCCGCGGCCCTACGCCGCCGCCGTCTCCCGGGAGGACTGCGCCCGACAGGAGCGGGCGGAGATCCTCGACAAGGTCTACCACGGCGCGGCCGGGGACCTCGTGGCCGCCTTTTTGCGCGAGAGCACCATCTCGCCCGAGGAGCGCGACCGGCTCCGGCGGCTGCTCGACGAGATGGAGGTGTGAGATGAGCTCGATTTGGTCCTTCCTGCTCCAGACCCTCACCGTGGCCGCGGCCGCCGGGCTGCTGCTGTGCGTCAAGCAGCTGCTCGCCGACAAGCTCTCGCCGCGGTGGCAGTATGGCGTCTGGCTCATCCTGGCCGTGCGGCTGCTCGTCCCGGCCGGGACCGCGCGCGGCGTGCTGCTCCCCCTGCCGCTCTGGGTGGAGACGTGGAAGAGCATCGCCGAGCGCGGGCTGGGATCCGCCTATGCCGATGCGTTCACGCCGGTCCGGCTCACGACGCCGTTCCCGACGATCGTGGGCGCGCCGCAGAGCGTGACCGACTGGCTCTTCGTGATCTACGTCGCCGGGGTCGTGGCCGTCCTGCTGTGGTACCTGGCCAGCTACGCCCGCCTGCGGCTCCTGCTGCGGCGGGGCGGGGCGCTCCCCGCGGAGCAGCTGGCCCAGGTCGCGGCCGTGGCGGAGCGGTACGGGCTGCGCAGCTGCCGCGCCGTCGTCGTGCCGGGGCTGCCGTCCGCCTTCGTGTGCGGCGTGATCCGCCCCGTCCTCGCCCTGCCCGAGGAGGACGTGGACGACAAGGTGCTCCTGCACGAGCTGCTCCACCTCCACTACCGCGACGCGCTGCAGAGCATCGGCTGGTGCGTCCTGCGTGCCCTGCACTGGTGCGATCCCTTCCTCCAATACGTCTTCGACCGCATCGGCAACGACATGGAGTCCCTCTGCGACCAGCGCGTGCTGGAACGGCTGGAGGGCGAGGAGCGCCGCGCCTACGGCGTGATCCTCCTCTCCATGGCCAACGACCGCTATCCGCGCGCGCCAGGGACCACCTCGCTCTCCAACGGCGGGCGGAACATCGCCCGGCGCATCGCCGCCATCGTGCGGTTCCGCAAGTACCCGCGCGGGATGGCCCTCGTCTCCGTCTGCGTCGCCGTGGCGCTCGCCGCGCCGCTGCTCGTGGGGACCGTCGCCCTGGCCGGGCGGGATGCCTACACCGTCCGGCCGGGCGAGCTGGATCAGACGATGGCCCTCACCCGCCTGCGCCGCTGCACCACCCTCGCCGGGGCGCTGGACACCTACGCCAAGGGCCTGCGCTACGGCTACGGGCTGTATCTCGCGACCGCGTCCCCGCTGAGCGAGCAGGAGCGGCTGTACGGCGCGATGCAGGACGGGATCTCGGACACTCAGATCCGGACCGTCCCCGCGGGCGTGACCCTCGCGCCGGATCCCGGCCCGCTGTTTTTGGACCTGGCCCAGCGTGAGGACGGCTCCTACGGCGCGCGGATCGCCTTCTGCGCCTGGTGGTGGGCCGACGCGGACGGCGCGCCGCTCGGGACGGACCGGGAGGGGAGCCGGGCCGTGGCCGGCTTCCTCGTCCGCACCGTGCGGCTCTGGCAGGAGGACGGGGCCTGGGTCGTCGCCCCCGAGGGGGACTGGACCTGGAACGTCTACCGGGACGACTACGACCCCGACGACTCCACGTACCTGTCGCTCCGCTACGCCGAATGGCTCGATCCCGAGATGCTCCGGACCTACACCGCCCAGGGCGTGGCCGGGACCCTTCGGATCGACGTGCGCACGCAGTATCTCATCGACGATACGGCCCGCACGGAGACGGACTTCTTCGGCTTCGCCACCTACCGCGAGGACAGCTCGCTCCGTCCGGACGCGGCGTTCTCCGAGGTGCGCTATACGGCGGACATCTGCTACACGCTGACGGACGAGGGCCGCCGCGCGGGGGCGCGGCTCTACGGGATGCGCGACACGGCGCTCTGGGCCCCGGACCAGGCGCCCACCGTCGATCCCTATCGGGGCCTGTCGCCCGGCTCCTCCGCCGGGAGCAGCGAGGGCGTGAACGCCTGCCGCTACTACGTCACGGACGAGTGGGACGGGACCTGCCGCGACCTCAGCAGCGGCACCGTGGAGCAGGACCCTGTGACCGGGCTGGCCGTCCCGCCGTGCGGCTATCAGGTCGAATTCCTGTTGGACGACCGCGTCGTGGACCGGTTCCGTGTCGGGGAGGTGGCGTGATGGACCGCAAGCTGCTCGCCTCGGCCGTCGGCAAGATCGCCTGGGCCTACCTGCTGCTGCACCTCGATGTGAAGGTCATGGGGCTCGACCTCCTCCCGTCCTGGGGGGCGTGGCTGCTCATCCTCTCCGCCCTGCGGCCCCTGGCCGAGGTCGTCCCGTCCGCCGCGCTCCTGCGGCCGCTGGGGATCGCGCTGGCCGCGTGGTCCGCCGTCTGCTGGCTCCCGCTGGGGCTGTCTGAGGGCGGCTGGCTCGTCCAGCTCGTCGGGCTGGTCATGCAGATCCTGGCGCTCTACTGCCATTTCCAGCTGCTGACCGATCTGGCCGTCCTGGCCGGGCGGATCGGGGCCCCGGACCGCCGCCTGCGGGTCCTGCGGACCGTGTACACCGTGCTGCTGACCCTCTTCGCCCTGCCGCTCGGGTGGGCGGAGTGGCCGCTGGAGCAGGTCCTCCCGCTGGCCCTGGTCAACGTCGTCGTGGCCATCTGGATCTTCGTCGTCCTGTGCGGCCTGCGCGCCGAGCTGCTGCGCGGCGCGGCCCAGACGGATCCCGATCTGTGAGTTTTCGGCTCCTCCGGCAAGGATCGCCCGCCGGAGGAGCCTCTTTTTTGTCCAGATCCACAGTTGCCATCGGGGGGGCGATGGGTGTATCATATGGGCAAGTCAAAAAGACAGCAAACCAGTGAGTAAGAGTAGTAACGTCAGGGCAGACCCCCACAGAGAGCCGCGGATGGTGGGATCGCGGCGGGCGAGCCGGACGCGAATGGACTTACGAGGGCGGAACGAACGCTGCACCACGCAGTCAGTAGTGACCGACGGGGACCGCACCCGTTATCCGGGCGGCATATGTGATGGCATATGACAAAGAGCGGGCGCGCTGCGTCAAGTTGGGTGGTACCGCAGGACTTCGGTCTTGTCCCATTTCGTCGAAGAGATGACGAGAGGGACAGGGCTTTTTTTGTTGCCCATCCTTCCTCCCCCTCCAACCATCGAACAACACTATTTTGATCGTGAAAAGGAGAAAACGAACATGAAGAACTTCAAGAGACTCATCTGCGCCGCTCTGGCCCTCACCTCCGCCGTGGCCCTGTGCGCCTGCGGCACCCAGACCACCACCGACGACGGCTCCACCGCCGAGAACAAGGACGTCCCCATCATCGGCATCAGCCAGTACGGCCAGCACGGCTCCCTGGACAACTGCCGCACCGGCTTCCTCCAGGGCCTGGAGGAGGCGGGCCTGGTCGAGGGCGTCGATTACAAGGTCGATTACCAGAACGCCAACTTCGACGACAACCTCGCCATCCAGATCGGTCAGGCCTTCTCCGCTGAGGACGCCGCCCTGATGGTCGGCATCGCCACCCCCGCCGCCACCGCGTGCTACGCCGCCGCGGAGGACAAGGACATCCCCGTCATCTTCACCGCCATCACCGACCCCGTCGGCGCGAAGCTCGACTCCGGCAACATCACCGGCACCTCCGACGTCCTGCCCGTCGAGGGCCAGCTGAAGCTGATCCGCGCCTTACAGCCCGACGCCGAGACCATCGGCATCGTCTACACCACCAGCGAGGCCAACTCCGTCTACTCCATCGGCATCTATGAGGACATGGCCGCCGACTACGGCTTCACCATCGAGGCCGTCGGCGTCACCGCCCAGTCCGAGGTCACCCAGGCCGTGGACAGCCTGATCGCCAAGGGCGTCGATTGCATCTCCAACCTGACCGACAACAACGTCGTCGGTGTGCTCGGCTCCATCCTGGAGAAGACCAACGAGGCGGGCATCCCCGTCTACGGCTCCGAGATCGAGCAGGTCAAGCTCGGCTGCGTCGCCGGTGCGGGCCTCGACTACGTCCAGCTCGGCATCCAGACCGGCAAGATGGCCGCCCGCGTCCTCACCGGCGAGGCCACCTGCGCCGACATGCCCTATGAGGTCATCGAGAACTACGGCCTGTACATCAACAGCAAGGCGATCGCCGAGCTGGGCCTGACCCTCCCCGAGGACATCGCCTCCCAGGCGGAGGAGGTCGGCGCGTGAGCTGACCCGCACCACACGAAGAACGCCCCGCCGGACCAGCGCTGGTCCGGCGGGCGCATCCCTGTCATAGACCAGAAGGAGGGACCGCCATGTCCGACCTCATCGCCACGACGCTGACCCAGGGCTGCATCTACGCCCTGCTGTCCTTCGGCGTGTACATCACCTACACCGTCCTCGACTTCCCAGACCTGACCGTGGACGGCTCCTTCCCCCTCGGGGCGGCCGTCACGGCGGTCCTGCTCCTGCGGGGGGTCGATCCCTGGCTGACCCTCCTGGCGGCGGCCGCCGTCGGGGCGATCGCCGGGCTGTGCACCGGCCTGATCCACGTGAAGCTCGGCGTGCGCGACCTGCTGGCCGGTATCATCACCATGACGGCCCTCTCGTCCGTCAACCTGCTCATCGCGGGGTCGAACCTCAACGTGGACCGGAGCGTGGACACCATCTTCTCCTCCGGCCTGGCGCAGTCCCTGCTGGGCGGACAGACCCTGACGATCCGCAAGCTCGCCACCGCCTTCGTCCTGGCCGTGGTGGTGAAGCTGATCCTCGACGCCTACTTCCGCACGAAGTCCGGCCTGCTCCTGCGGGCCGTCGGCGACAACGGGACGCTCGTCACCACCCTCGCCAAGGACAAGGGCAACATGAAGATCCTCGGCGTCGTCCTGGCCAACGCGCTCGTCGCCCTCTGCGGCGGCGTCCTGTGTCAGGAGCAGCGGAGCTACTCCGCCGTCATGGGCATCGGCCAGGTCGTCTTCGGCCTCGCCACGGTCATCATCGGCATCTCGCTCGTCCGGTTCTTCGCCGGGTCCCGCGGGGCCGCGAAGCTGCGGAAGGTCCCGGCGCTCAAGTGGTTGGCCAGCCCGAAGGGCACCACCGCCGTCTTCCTCGGCAGCATCCTGTACAAGTTCTGCATCCAGATCGCCATCAACGCCGGTCTGCCCGCCAACATGCTCAAGCTGATCACGGCGGTGCTGTTCCTGGTGGTCCTGGTGGCGGCCGGGCGAAAGGGGGAGGCGATCATCCATGCTTGAGCTGAAGGGCATCACGAAGATCTACAACCGCGGGACCGTCACGGAGATGACGCTCTTCGACGGCTTCGACCTGACCGTCCCGGACGGGCAGTTCGTCTCCATCGTCGGCAGCAACGGCTCCGGCAAGACCTCCCTGCTG
This sequence comes from uncultured Eubacteriales bacterium, assembly GCA_934567745.1. Taxonomy (GTDB): domain Bacteria; phylum Bacillota; class Clostridia; order Oscillospirales; family Oscillospiraceae; genus Evtepia. The sequence continues at coordinate 5,835 of CAKTJM010000047.1, forward strand.
AACATCCTCTCCGGCACCGTGTCCATCGACGGCGGACAGATCCTGTCCGACGGGGTGGACATCCAGAAGAAGAAGGAGTTCCGCCGGTACGAGACGATGGGCCGGGTGTATCAGGACCCCGCCCTGGGCACCTGCCCGAGCCTGACCGTGCTGGAGAACCTGTCCCTGGCGGACAACAAGGGCAAGCGGTTCGGCCTGGGCCGCGGGGTGGACCGCCGCCGCGTGGCGGAGTACCGCGACCAGCTCGCGTCTCTGGGGCTGGGGCTGGAGGACAAGCTGGACGTGCCGATGGGCGCGCTCTCCGGCGGCCAGCGGCAGGCGATCGCCCTGCTGATGGCGACGCTCACGCCGCTGCGGCTGCTCCTGCTCGACGAGCACACGGCAGCGCTCGACCCGAAGACCGCCGAGACGATCATGGCGCTCACGGGCAAGCTGGTGGCGGAGAAGAAGCTGACGGCGCTGATGGTCACGCATAACCTGCGGTACGCGCTGGAGTACGGCGACCGCCTGCTCATGCTCAGCCACGGGCAGAGCGTCCTCGACCGGGCCGGGGAGGAGAAGCGGCAGACCTCGACGGAGGAGCTGCTGGACCTGTTCAACCGGATCAGTGTGCTGTGAGACGGCATCGAAACGAATGACGAAGCGCCCCGCTCAACTGAGCGGGGCGCTGTTTCGTCTTTAGATGTTCGGGATACGGCTGGCTCCCTCTGACGAGGGAGCTGTCCGCGGAGCGGACTGAGGGAGAGACCGGTAGAAGGACCTGCTTTGGGGCCACGCCCGCGTATCTCTCCCTCCGTCTCGGCTTCGCCGAGCCACCTCCCTCGTCAGAGGGAGGTGGCTGGCGTATCATTTCTTCACTTACCGGCTTCTTTCGCCTTGCGGGCGGCGCGGCGGGCGGCCTCCTTATCGACCTCCTCCTCCATCCAGAGATAGAAGTCCAGGCTGTCCATGTTCGTATAGTCGCCGCCAAGCTCCTCTTCCTCCTCGGCCAGGCCAAGGCCCGCCGCGATCAGGTCCAGCCCGTCGTGGGAGAACAGATCGGCGCCGAGGTCATCGAAGGATCTGTGCATCGTGACACCTCCCTGTGTCGGATCGACACTCGTTGCTATCATGTCGATATCATAGCATAAAAATACACAGTTGTCACCTGTTTTGTCGAACATCGCGCAGACGGGCCGGAAAAACGGCGCGGATCTTGTGGAGGACCACGGGACGTTCCCCCTTGACTTTGGCGCGGGATGCGCGTATGATTAGTGCCAAACCAGAGATAGAGGATGCGCTTCGTCAAGAGTATCCGGCGCCGATGCCATGCAGGGCAGGACCGGAGAAAGGGGCGGGCGCCGAAGGCGGATCTCGCTGCGTAGGGATCCGTACTGGGCGGGCGAACTAAGAGTCGTCCGACTGTCGCAAATGAAAGATTTGCGGAGAGCTATCCTTGATACGGCCGCCGGGACCGGGTGCACAGGTCGGGCGGTGACCTTCGTTATCAAGCAGCGATCCGACAAGAGCTGCTTGGTTTTTTTATCGCTTTTTTTGGTTTTGCGGGAGAAGGACCGAGCGCTCCACGAAGAGAAAGGAGCTCGTATCATGAGACAGACCACCCCCATCTTCCGCGGCATCGCCACCGCGCTCGTCACCCCCACCACCCCCACCGGCATCGACTACGACGCCTTCGCCCGGCTGATCGACTGGCAGATCGCTCAGGGCATCAACGCCCTCGTCATCTGCGGCACGACCGGCGAGAGCTCCACCCTGACCGACGCGGAGCACCGCCGCGCCATCGCCTTCGCCTGCGAGCACGTCGCCGGGCGCGTCCCCGTCATCGCCGGGACCGGCAGCAACGAGACCGACTACGCCGTCGAGCTGACCCGCAGCGCCTGCGCCGATGGCGCGGACGCCGTCCTGGTCGTCACGCCGTATTACAACAAGACCACCCAGCGCGGCCTGATCCGGATGTACGAGACGATCGCCGACGCGAGCACCAAGCCCCTCATCCTGTACAACGTGCCCTCCCGCACCGGGATCAACATCGCGCCGGAGACCTACGTCGCCCTCGCCGAGCACCCCCGCATCGCGGCCATCAAGGAGGCCAACAGCGACATCTCCAAGATCGTCGAGACCTTCGCCCTCGTCGGCGACCGGCTGGACATCTACTCCGGCAACGACGACCAGATCGTCCCGATCCTCGCCATGGGTGGTCAGGGCTGCATCTCCGTCCTGTCGAACGTGATCCCCGCCCAGACCGTCGCGCTGACCGACCGCTTCTTCGCCGGGGACGTCGCGGGCGCGGCCGCGCTGCAATGTCAGTACATGCCGCTCGTGCGGTCCCTGTTCTGCGAGACGAACCCCATCCCCGTCAAGGCCGCCATGGCCGCCATGGGCTACTGTGAGGACTACCTCCGTCTGCCGCTGGTGCCGATGGAGGAGGACCACCGCCGCGTGATGCTCGAGCGGATGCGCGCGCTGGGCGTGGAAGTCTGAGGTGGCGCGGATGGACGTCATCGTACACGGCGCCGCAGGGCGCATGGGCCAGCTCGTGTGTGCGGAGCTGGCCCGCAGAGGGCACACGGCGATCGGCGTGGACCGGACCGGCGCCCCCTATGCCACGCTGGACGGCTACACCGGTCCGGCGGACCTGGTAATCGACTTCTCCAGCCATGTGTGCGCGGACGAGGTCGCGGGCTACTGCCTGCGGCGCGGTCTGCCGCTGGTGGAGGCCACGACGGGCTATACGCCCGCCGAGCTGCACAGCATCGAGGCGGCGGCGGAGCAGATCCCCGTCTTCCAGTCGTACAACATGTCCCTGGGCGTCGCGATCCTGGCGAAGCTGGCCGGGCTGGTCTCCGAGACCTTCGGCCCCTGCGACGTGGAGATCGTCGAGACCCACCATAATAGAAAGGCCGACGCCCCGAGCGGCACCGCCCTCCTGCTGGCGGACGCCGTGGCGGCGCACCGGCCGGAGGTGAGCTACGTCTTCGGCCGCTCCGGCCACCAGCCGCGCCAGAGCGGCGAGATCGGCATCCACGCGCTGCGGATGGGGAACGTCGTGGGCGACCACGAGATCTTCTTCGCCACGGACACCCAGACGATCACGCTGCGGCACCAGGCGCACGACCGGGCCCTTTTCGCAGAGGGCGCCGTCCGGGCCGCGGAGTTCCTGCAGGGCCGCGCGCCGGGCCTGTACCACATGGACGACCTGCTCGGTCGCTGACGAGAAGAGGAGGGCCCTATGCTGTATGAACACCTGGGCGTGGACGCCGCCGGTCATCTGACGGTCGGCGGGCTGGACACGGTGGCGCTGGCCGAGCGGTTCGGCGCGCCGCTGTACGTGATCGACGCGGACCGGATCCGCGCCAACTGCCGGACCTATCGGGACGCGATGGCGGCCTGCTGCCCGGAGGGGTCGCTGCCGCTGTTCGCAGGGAAGGCGCTGTGCTTCCGGATGCTGTACCCGATCCTGGACGAGGAGGGCATGGGCGCGGATGTCGTCTCCGTGGGCGAGATCGCCACGGCGCTGGCGGGCGGGTTCCCGGCCGAGCGGCTGTGGTTCCACGGGAACAACAAGACCGAGACGGACCTGCGCTACGCCCTGTCGCACGAGGTCGGGCACATCGTGGTGGACAACCCCCGCGAGCTGCGTCAGCTCGACGCCCTGGCGGCGGAGTACGGCGTGCGGCAGAGGGTCCTGCTGCGGGTGACGCCGGGCATCGACCCGCACACCCTCGAATCCATCAACACCGGCCGGGTGGACTGCCAGTTCGGCGTACCGATCGAGACGGGCCAGGCGGCCCGGTTCGTGTGGGCGGCGACGGGCTGCGCCCACCTGGACGTCGAGGGCTTCCACAGCCACATCGGCTCCCAGATCTTCGAGGCGGAGCCGTTCTGCCGGGCGGTGGACATCCTCCTCGCCTTCGCCGACGAGATGCGCACGGCCTACGGCTCCGTCGCGCGGGTCTTCGACCTAGGCGGCGGCTTCGGGGTGCGGTATCTCGACCGTGACCCGGTGGTGGACATCCCCGGCAACATCGCGGCGCTGGCGGAGCATCTGCGCAGCGGCTGCGCCGAGCGGGGCTACCCGGTCCCGGCCATGCTGCTCGAACCGGGCCGGAGCATCGCGGCGGACGCCGGGCTGACGCTCTACGAGGTCGGCGGACAGAAGGTGGTCGAGGGCCACCGGACCTATGTGACCGTGGACGGCGGGATGACCGACGACCCGCGTTACGCGCTCTACCGCGCGCCGTACACGGTGGTGCCCGCGTCGCGGATGCGGGACGAGGCGGACCTGGTGTGCACGATCGCGGGCCGCTGCTGTGAGAGCGGCGACCTGATCCAGGAGGACGTGCGGCTCCCGTCGCCCCAGCCGGGCGACCTGCTGGCCGTGCTGGGCACGGGCGCGTACAACTTCACGATGGCGTCGAACTACAACCGGCTCCCGCGGCCGGCGCTGGTGCTCGTCGAGGGCGGCAAGGCCCGTCTGGCGGTCCGGCGGCAGACCGTGGAGGACCTGCTCGCGTGCGATCTGTGAGACTACAATAGAAAAGACCCACCCCGGATCAACGGGGTGGGTCTTTTTGCATGGGTGGGGAGCCTCACGCCGCCTGCGCGGCGCGGCTGAGGGCGGGGCGCTTGGCGGTGAGCTTCAGCAGCACCAGGCCCAGGCACAGGGCCAGGCCCTCGCCGAGCAGGGCGGCCAGCCAGATGCCGTCCGGCTGGATGTGGGCGATCGCGAAGATCGCCCCCGGCAGGAGCACGAAGCCGCGGCACAGCGACATCACGCACGACGCGACCCCGCGCCCGAGGGCCGCGAAATAGCCCGCCAGGAGGATGTTCACGCCCGCCAGGAGGTACGACAGCGAGTACTGCCGCAGGGCCGAGATGGCCGGCTGGTACAGCTCGCTCGTCGGGCTGAGCAGGATCCCGGCGAAGACGCCGGGCACGAGCTGGCAGATCGCGACGATCAGCACCTCCGTCCCCAGCACGAGCAGGACGCTCTTCGTGATGTAGAACCGGATCGACCGCCGGTCCCCCTGGCCCACGGCGATGCTCACGAGGGGCATCATGCCTTGAGCGATGCCCTGCATCGTCATGGAGACGAGGATAGAGAGGTAGGCGATGACGGCGTAGATGGTCTGATAGCTCTCGCCGAAGAAGAGGAAGAGCAGGTTGTTGTACAGGACGGTCAGGAAGCCGAGCATCAGCTCGATGGAGCAGTCCGCCACGCCGAGCGGGAGGATGCGCAGGAAGAGCTTCGGCTCCCACTTGAACTTACGGAACTTCAGGTCGGACTTCCCGTGCACGAAGTAGTGCAGGAAGAGGAGCAGGCTGCCGAGCTGCGCGAGGCCGGTGGCGATGGCGCTGCCGCGGATGCCCCAGTGGAAGTGGAAGATGAAGACGTAGGCCAGGACGACGTGGATGATGGCGGCCGCGCCGACGCCGATGGTGGCGAGGATGGGGCTGTCGTCCACCTTCACCATGACCTCCAGACAGTAGGAGAGGATGAAGCAGACGGAGAAGAGCGAGACGATCCGCAGATAGGCGGTGGCGTCCGCGACGGTGTGCGGACCGGCCCCGAGCAGATAGGCGAGGTCCTCCGCGAAGAAGAGCACGCCGACCGTGATGAGCACGGACAGGACGGTCATGACGACGACGGTCTGGGTGAAGATGGCCTCCGCCCGCTCCTTGTCGCCGCGCCCGAGGGCGAAGGCGCAGAGGGTGGACGCGCCCATCGACAGGAGGATGGACAGGCCGGAGAGGAGATTGATGAACGGCAGGGAGATGTTCACCGCCGTCATGGCGGTCTCGCTCACGCCGTGGGAGACGAGGATCCCGTCGATCACGGTGTACAGGGAGAAGAGGACCATGGCGGAGGCGGCGGGGATGACGTAGCGCAGGAGCTGCTTCCAGGAAGCGGGGTTCTGGGTAGACACGATAACACCTCATTCAAATTTTGGGGCCTTTGTTTGACTGAGACCATGATAAACTATGGAGCTACCCAAGAGTCAAGGGGGAAATGGACAAAAAATCGACGGCTTTTCCGCGCAGGATCGACGCCGCCGTTTTTTTGCCGCGCGGAGACGGAAAAACGCCCGCTGTGCAGCTTCGCACAGCGGGCGTCGTCGAACATGGACGGTGGGGGTCAGCCGCCCAAGTATGCCTTTTTGATGGCGGGGCTGGCGAGCAGCTCCGCGCCGGTGCCGGTGGTGACGATCTTGCCGGTCTCCAGGACGTACCCGCGGTCGGCCACGGAGAGGGCCGCCTGGGCGTTCTGCTCGACCAGCAGGATGGTGGTGCCCTGCGCGTGCAGGTTCTGGATGATCTCGAAGATCTGCTCGACCAGGATCGGCGCGAGGCCCATCGACGGCTCGTCGAGCATCAGCAGCTTCGGGTGGCTCATCAGGGCGCGGCCCATGGCCAGCATCTGCTGCTCGCCGCCGGAGAGGGTCCCGGCGGTCTGGCGATAGCGCTCCTTCAGACGGGGGAAGAGCTGGTAGACCATGTCGAGGTCGGCCTGCAGGCTGCCGCCCTTCTGCGTGTACGCGCCCATCTCCAGGTTCTCCTGGACGGACATCTGGAGGAAGACGCGCCGCCCCTCGGGGACCAGGGCCAGGCCGCGGGAGACGATCTTGTGCGGGGGGACGTGGGCCAGCGGCTGGCCCATGAACTCGTTGGAGCCGGTCTTGCTG
>CAKTJM010000048.1 GCA_934567745.1 uncultured Eubacteriales bacterium
CTTGTCGATGATGGGGGAATAGACCTTGTCGCCGAAGCGGACGTAGGTCACGACGCTGCCGCCGCGCTGGCTCATGCCGTGGACCTCCGAGACCTTCACGTCATAGCCCGCGCCGACCAGCAGGTGGCCGAGCATCTTCGAGGCCAGCAGGGAGCCCTGCCCGCCGACGCCGACGATCATGATGTTGACAGTTTCCATATCCTTCTCTCCTTTATCCGTTGAGCGCGTCGCGGTGGCACAGCTGGGTGCACACCCGGCAGCCGACGCACTGGGTCCGGTCGATGGCCACCTTGTCCCCGCGCTTGACGAGGGCGGGACAGCCGATCCGCATGCACAGGCCGCAGCCGTTGCACTTGTCGAGATCCACCGTCAGCGGGGCGGCCTTCTTGACGCTCTTGAGCATGACGCAGGGGCTGCGCGAGATGATGACTGAGGGGGCCTCGGCCTCCAGCTCCTCACAGAGCACCTTGTCGAAGCCCTTCAGGTCGTTCGGGTCCACCACCCGCACCCGCTCGATGCCGATCGCACGGCACAGGGCCTCCAGGTCGATGTGGGCCGCCGGGTCGCCGCGGAGGGTCTTGCCGGTGGTCGGGTTCTCCTGGTGGCCGGTCATGCCGGTGGTGGAGTTGTCCAGGATCAGGACGGTGGAGTTCGTGTGGTTGTAGGCGATGTCCGTCAGGCCCGTGATGCCCGAGTGGGCGAAGGTCGAGTCGCCGATGACCGCCACGCTGTGGCGCTCATGCTCCGCGCCGCCCGCGAGGTTGAACCCGTGCAGGCCGGAGCAGGACGCGCCCATGCAGATGTTCAGGTCCATCGCGCCCAGCGGCGGCATGACGCCGAGGGTGTAGCAGCCGATGTCGCCGTAGACCATGCACTTGCGCTTGGCGAGGGTGTAGAACACGCCCCGGTGCGGACAGCCCGCGCACATGACCGGCGGGCGGTTCGGGATCGCGTCCTCCAGCCCGACGGCGGCGGTCTCCGCCCGGCCCATGCAGCGGGCGAGACGGCCCTGGGTCAGCTCGTCCACCATGGGGATCAGCTCCTTGCCGGTCACGTCCAGGCCGATCTGGCGGCAGTGGTCCTCGATGATCGGCTCCAGCTCCTCGACCACCAGCACGCGGTCCACCTGCGCGGCGAAGTCGCGCAGCTTCTGCACCGGCATGGGCCAGGACAGACCGAGCTTCAGCACGCTCGCCTGCGGCCCGAAGACCTCGCGGACGTATTGATAGCTCGTCGAGGAGGTGATGATGCCCAGGCTGCGGTCCTCGCCCAGCTCCGTCCGGTTCAGGTCGGTGGTCTCGGCGAAGGCGGTCAGGGCCTTCGTGCGCTCCTCGACCCGGTAGTGGGCCTTGAGCGAGTTCGTCGTCATCATGACCCGCTCGGGGTCCTTATGATAGGGGCGGCGCGGCACCTCCTGCCGCTCGCCCTCGGTCACGATGCTCTGGGAATGCGAGATGCGCGTGCACATGCGCAGCAGGACGGGCGTGTGGAACTCCTCCGACAGCGCGAAGGCGCGGCGGGTGAAGTCCAGGGCCTCCTGGGAGTCCGACGGCTCCAGCATGGGGACCTTCGCCGCGATGGCGTAGTGCCGGGAGTCCTGCTCGTTCTGGGAGGAGAACATCCCCGGATCGTCCGCCACGCACAGGACCAGACCGGCCTCCACCCCCTGATAGGAGATGGTGAACAGCGGGTCCGCCGCCACGTTCAGGCCCACGTGCTTCATGCAGCAGGCGGCGCGCACGCCGCCGACCGCCGCGCCGTGGGCGACCTCCAGGGCGACCTTCTCGTTCGGCGCCCACTCACAATACAGCTCGGGATACTTCGCGGCCTCCTCCGTGATCTCGGTACTGGGCGTACCGGGATAGCTGGCGACCACGCGGCACCCAGCCTCATACAGGCCCCGGGCCACGGCCCGGTTGCCCAGCATCAATCCTCTCATGCTTCCTCCTCCGTCTCTTCGGTCGTGCCGCGCTGGGCGGCCACCCGGTCCAGCAGCGCCGGCAGGGCGCCGGTGCCGTAGTTGAGCATCCGGTTCACCCGGCTCACCGTCGCCGAGCTGGCCCCGGTCTGGGCCAGGATGGCGGTATAGACCATGCCCGCGTGGAGCCTCTTCGCCACGTCGAACCGCTGCTCCATCGCGCGCAGCTCGGTCACGGCGCACAGGTCCTCGAAGAACCGCTGGCACTCCTCCGGCGTCTCCAGGGCCGCGATGTGCTCGTACAGCTCCAGGTTCGGCTCCTTTTTCCTGCCTCTGGGCATCTCCTCGCCTCCTTACTGTCCGGCCTCAGCTCCGGTTCTGCTGCGCCACGAGGTGCTCCGCACCGTAGCGCTTGCGCAGGACGGGCTTCTCGATCTTGCCGGTCGCGTTGCGCGGGATCTCCGCGAAGATGATCTCGCGCGGGCGCTTGTAGCGCGGCAGGTCCAGGCAGAAGTCGCGGATCTCCTCCTCGGTGCAGCTCATGCCGTCCTTGACCTCGATGATCGCGCCGCAGATCTCGCCCAGGCGCTTGTCGGGCAGGCCGATGACCGCCGCGTCCTTGATCTTGCTGTTGCTGCGCAGGAAGTCCTCGATCTGGACGGGATAGATGTTCTCGCCGCCGGAGACGACGACGTCCTTCTTACGATCGACCAGGAAGTAGAACCCATCGGGGTCCTGCATGGCCATGTCGCCCGTGTACAGCCAGCCGTCCTTGAGCACGTCGGCGGTGGCCTTCGGGTCGTTGTAGTAGCAGGTCATGACGCCGGGGCCGCGCACGCACAGCTCGCCGACCTCGCCTTGCGGGACCTCCTGGCCGTCCTCGCCCATGATCTTGACCTCCCACCGATAGCCCGGCACGCCAATCGCGCCGACCTTGTCGATGTTGTCCAGGCCCAGATGCACGCAGCCCGGGCCGGTGGACTCGGACAGGCCGTAGTTCGTGTCGTACTGATGATGGGGGAAGTACTCCTTCCACCGGCGGATCAGGGACGGCGGGACCGGCTGCGCGCCGATGTGCATGAGCCGCCACTGGTCGAGCTTATAGTCCGCCAGCTTGATGTCCCCGCGGTCGAGGGCGTCGAGGATGTCCTGCGCCCACGGCACCAGGAGCCAGACGATCGTGCACTGCTCGTCGGAGATCGCCTTGAGGATGACCTCCGGGGTCGTGCCCTTGAGCAGGACGGCGCGGCCGCCCGCGATGAGGCTGCCCATCCAGTGGAACTTCGCGCCCGTGTGATAGAGCGGCGGGATGCACAGGAAGACGTCGTCGTGCTCGATGCGGTGGTGCTTCTGCTCCATCTCCGCGGCCTGGGTCAGGCTGCGGTGCTTATGTAGGATCGCCTTCGGGAAGCCGGTCGTGCCGGAGGAGAAGTAGATCGCCGCGTCGTCGTCGTCGGTGATCAGCACCTGCGGTGCGACGGACGAGCAGTCCGCCGCCAGCTCGCGGTAGCTCTCGGCGAAGCTCGGGCAGTTGTCGCCGACGTAGATGAGCAGGCGGCCCTTGCTGAGCTTCTCCGCGATGCTCTCGATGCGCCCGATGAACTCCGGCCCGAAGACGAGCACCTGGACCTCGGCCAGGTCCGCGCAGTACTGGATCTCTTCGGCGGAGTAGCGGAAGTTGAACGGCACCGCCAGCGCGCCCGTCTTGAGCACGCCGAAGTAGATGGGCAGCCACTCCAGACAGTTGTACATCAGGATGGCCACCTTGTCCCCCTTCTTCACGCCGCGGGAGAGCAGCATGTTCGCGAAGCGGTTGGCCTTCTCGTTGAAGACGTTCCAGCTGATCTCACGGCGGAACGGCTCGTCCGTCGTGGGCTGGATCAGGTCGTACTCCTTCCAGGTCCGGCGGCGGGTCTCCATGATCTCGGGGTTCAGCTCCACCAGCGCGGTCTCGCTGCCGTAGAGCTTCACGTTGCGTTCCAAAAAGTCGGTGACAGGCATCGTGGTCCATCCTTTCTATCTCAGCTGCGTCCGCTCTTAAGCTTTACAGCTTTAAATCTTTGAGTTATCCCCCTTACTTTAGCACCGCGCCCCAGGAAAGTCAAGCACCAAAACGCCCCCGCGCACGGGCCTTCGTGCGCGGGGACGTGATGTCCCGTTCAGTGCCGGTCCAGACCGGCGTGGAGCGCGTCGAGCAGGGCCTCGGTCTCGCGGGCGAGGTCGCGCAGGGCCCCGTCCTCGAAGGGGGACCGCAGCCCCGCCTCGGCCAGCAGGTCCGTGAAGACCTTCTCGCCGCCCTGGGAGAGGAAGCGCAGATAGCGCGCGAAGGCGTCGGCATAGTCCCGGCGGGAGGCGAGCAGGAACTGCAGCGCCGCCGTCTGGGCCAGGCAGTAGTCGATATAATAGAAGGGCATCTCGTAGATGTGCATCTGGTACTGCCAGCGCGTGCCCTCCTCCAGATAGGGGATGCCGTCGAAGCCGATGTGCGGGCGGAACGCCGCCTCCAGGCGGCGCCAGGCCGCCTTGCGCTCCTCCGGCGTCCAGTCGGGGTCCTCGTAGACCTGCCGCTGGAAGTCGTCCACGATGACGCCATAGGGCAGGAAGGACAGCGCGTCGAGCAGGTGCAGGAACTCGTACCGGCCCGCGTCCGCCCCGAAGAAGCGGTCCATATACGGCCAGGCGAAGAACTCCATGCTCATGGAGTGGGTCTCGGCGGTCTCCATCCCGCCCACGCCCAGCTCGACGACGAAGCGGTTGTCCGCCGTGACATAGTCCGCCAGGGCGTGGCCCGCCTCGTGGGTGACGACGTCCACGTCGCCGGAGGTCCCGTTGAAGTTGGCCAGGATGAACGGCTGGCGGTAGGCCGGGAAGCTCGTGCAATAGCCGCCGCCCCACTTGTTCTTGCGGGACTCGACGTCGAAGGCCTCGGTCCCCAGCATGAAGTCGATGAACGCGCCCGTCTGCTCGCTCATGCTGTGGTACATGTCGCGGGCCGCGGTGAAGATCTCGTCCTTGCCGCCCTGGGGGACGGGGTCGCCCTCTGGGAAGATGATGTCATAGTCATAGAGCATCAGCGGCTCCGCGCCCAGCTCCTTCGCCACCGCCCTGCGCAGGCGGGAGACGACCGGCACCACGTCCCGCAGGACGTTGTCGCGGAAGCGGCGGACCTCCTCCGGGCCGTAGCACAGGCGGCCCATGCGGTAGTAGCCCAGCTCCACGAAGTTCGCATAGCCCATCTTCTTCGCCATCCGGTCGCGCACGTGGACGAGCTGGTCGAAGATACCGTCCAGCTCCGCGCGGTGCGCCGCGAGGGTGCGGCCGAGGACCTCGTAGGCCTCCTTACGGGTCGCGCGGTCCGGGGACTTGGCGTACTTCATCAGCAGGGGCCGGGGGAGCTTCTCGCCCCGGAACTCGAACTCCATCCCCGCCATGAGCTGGGAGTACTGGCTGACGAGCCGGTTCTCCTCGACCATGTCCGGCACGATCTCCGGCGACATGGCCTTGAGATCGACCTCGTAGGACCGGTACACCAGCGGCAGGACCGCGCCGCTGGCCGCCAGCTCCGCGCGGAACGGCGAGGCGAGCATCGCCTTGCTGTAGGCCAGGAGCAGCTCCTGGGCCTGGGGGCCGACCTCGTCGTAATAGTCCTTCTCCGCCAGATAGAACGCGTCCGCCGTATCGATGCTGTAGCGCATATAGGACAGCGCCTCGGCGGTCTCGAAGCGGACGGCGAGCGCGTTGCAGCGCGCGCGGGCCGCGAGGACGTCCTCGGCGGAGCCTGCCGCCTGCACCTGGCGGACGATGGCCTCCATCTCGCGGGTGAACTCCTCGATCGTCACGCGCTCATAGGACAGCTCGGATACTTTCCTCATACAGTGATGCTCCTCTCAGTCTTGACAAAAGCTCAGGTCGCGGCGGGCGGGACGGCCGTACAGGCCCTCGGCGGCCTCGACCGAGCGGACGATGGCCTCCTCCACGGCGCGCGCGGCGAGGATCCCCACCGCGTCCGGGTCGGCCGCGACGTCTCCGTGGCACATGGCGAACATCGTGTCGCCGTCGAAGGTCGCGTGGGCCGGGCGGACCGCCCGGGCGACGCCGTTCTGCGCCACCGCGGCCAGCTTCTTCGCCTGGCTCTTCGTGAGGGCGGCGTTCGTCACGACGCAGCCGATGACGGTGTTCTCCCCCACGAACTTTCCGCTGAAGACGTCCCGCTGGCGCGTCCCGTGGGCCACCAGCCAGTCCTCGCTGCCGACGAAGCCGCCGCCGTCCGGGCGGCGCGCCCCGGCGACGATCTCGCCGCCGCGCACCACGTCGCCCATGGCGTTGCACGCCACGACGGCCCCGACCATCAGGTCGCCCTGCCGCCAGGCGCTCGCCCCGATCCCGGCCTTCATCGCGTGGTCCGGGCCGAGGAGCTTGCCCACCGTGCAGCCGGTGCCCGCGCCGTGGACGCCCTCGACGAAGGGCAGGCCCCGCAGGGCCTCGACGCAGGCGGCGCGGCCCATCGCGGCGTCCGGACGGACGTCGGACCGGCCGCATTTCAGGTCGAAGAGGACGGCGGCGCAGACGTTCGGGACCACGGTCACGCCCACGTCCCGGCCGACGCCCTCCTTTTCTAATGCGCTCATGACGCCCCCCGCGGCGTCCAGCCCGAACGAGCTGCCGCCGGTCAGGACCACGGCGTGGACCGCCTCGCGGTGGCACACGGGGTCGAGGGCGTCGGTGTCGCGCGTGGCGGGCGAGCCACCGCGCACGTCCACCCCGGTCACCGCCCCCTCGGGGCAGAGGATCACCGTGCAGCCGGTCCCGGCCGCGCGGTCCTCCGCCTGTCCGAAGCGGAAGCCGGGGATCGTGTGGATCTCGATGCGTTCCATGTTCATCCCTCCAACCGGGCGCGGACGGCGGCGACGATGTCGCTCACCTCCGCCATGGCCCCCTTGCCCGTGTCGCCGCAGGCCAGCAGGGCCGACTTCGGCTCCACCATCTCGGCCCCGCGGGCGAGCAGGCGGGCCAGGTTCTCCTGGTGGGCGGGGTTCTCGTACATCGCGGTGTTCATCGCCGGGCACAGCAGCAGCGGCTTGCGCCAGGCGGCCATCGCGATGGTGGTCAGCATGTCGTCGGCGATGCCGTTCGCGAGCTTGCCGATCACGTTCGCCGTGGCCGGGGCGATCAGCACCAGGTCCGCCTGCTTGGCGAGGGCGATGTGGGCGACCTCCCACGCGCGGTCCTTCTGGAAGAGGTCCGTCGCGACGGGCTGGCCGGTGAGGGTCTGGAAGGTCAGGGGCGTGACGAACTCCTGCGCGGCCCGCGTCATGACGACGTGGACCCCGTAGCCGAGCTTGTGCAGCTGATGCGCCAGGTCGGCGGCCTTATAGGCCGCGATGCTGCCCGTGACGCCGAGGACGATGTGCTTCATGCCGTCTCCCCCACTCTCTCCCCGACCGCCGCGACGATGGCGGCTGCGATGGCGTCCTTGCCCTCGCAGCGGCGCTCGCCGCCCGCGCGGTCGAGCAGGAAGCCGCAATGGCACGGGGACGCGACGGTCTCCATGTCGTTGGCGAGGACGAGGTCGCAGTCGTTCTTCTCCAGGAGCTGCCGCGCCACGGCGATCAGCTCCTCATGCGGCACGTGGTCGAGCAGCTTGAAGCCCACCAGCACCGCCTGCGGCGCGAGCGCACGCAGCAGCCCGATGATCTTGGGCGTGCGCTCCAGGAGCAGGCACAGGTCGTCCACGTCCGACCGGAGCTTGCCGGACCGGTCCGGCCCGGGCGCGGCGGCGAGGGCCTCGGCCAGCCGCTCGGGCGGCTGGTCCGCGGCGGCCTGGGCCATCGCGGCGACGGTGGTGACGTGGCGCACGCGATAGTCGCTCACCGCCATGCTGTGGACGATGGCGTCGAAGCGGTCCTCCGCCGTGAGCCGGCGCAGCTCGTGCTCCAGCTCCAGCGTCCCGCGGATGGGCCGGACCTCGACCTGCCCGCTCTCGGGCAGGGCCGCGCCGGGGCCGCAGAGGTAGACGATCCGCCCGGACCCGGCCCGGGCGAAGCCGTCGGCGATCTTCGCGCCCAGGCGGCCGGTGGCGTGGTTGGCGATGCTGCGGACCGAGTCGATCGGCTCGCGGGTCCCGCCGGAGGTGACGATGACGTTCACGCGGTCCCTCCCCGGCGCACGAGCGCCTCGCCGACGGTGTAGATGTCGCCCGCGCCGACGGTGAGGATCAGCACGCCGGGCGCGGCCAGCTCATAGAGCCGGTCGGTCAGCTCCGCGAAGCTCGGCACGGCCTCGGCCCCCGGGATGGCGGCGGTCAGGTCGGCGGAGGTGATGCCCACCTCGTTCTTCTCCCGCGCGGCGTAGATCTCCGCCAGCAGGGTGACGTCCGGCTGGGACAGGACCTGGGCGAACTCGTGGAAGAGCGCCTTGGTCCGGGTGTAGGTGTGCGGCTGGAAGGCGCAGACGATCTTGTCGTAGCCGAGGGTCGCGGCCATGTCCAGCAGGGCCTTCAGCTCGCCGGGGTGGTGGGCGTAGTCGTCGTAGACGTCCGCGCCCTTCACGCGGCCCTTGAACTCGAACCGGCGGCCCGCGCCGCGGAAGTCGCCCAGCCCTCGGGCGATCGCCTCGCCGGGGATGCCCAGCGTCAGCGCGGCGGCCGCGGCGGCGACGGCATTCTTCACGTTGTGGATGCCCGGCACCTGGAGGGTGACGTGGGCGGCCGGCTGGCCGTCCTGCACGACGTCGAAGGTCGGGAAGCCGCGGTCCCAGGTCAGGCCCGCAGCGTGATAGTCGCCGTGGTCCAGGCCGAAGGTCCGCACGCCGGGCTTGCCGCGCAGGGCGGCCATGGTGTTCGCGTCCTCGCAGTTGGCCAGGACGGTCCCGCCGGGCGGGACGAGGTCCGCGAAGGCGCGGAACGACCGCTCCACGTCCTCGAGGTCCTTGAAGAAGTCCAGATGGTCGGCATCGACGTTCAGGATGACGGCCACCGTCGGCCAGAAGGACAGGAAGGAGTTGCAGTACTCGCAGGACTCCAGGATGATGGTCTTGCCCTTGCCGACCCGGTGCCCGGTGCCCAGCAGGGGCAGGGTCCCGCCGATCATGACGGTCGGGTCGATCCGCGCGGCCATGGCGATGTGCGTGCACATCGAGGTCGTCGTGGTCTTGCCGTGGGTGCCGGAGATGCACACGGCGTTCTCATACCGCCGCATGATCGACCCCCACGCCTGGGCACGCTCGAAGACGGGGATCCCCAGCCGGTGAGCGGCGGCGATCTCCGGGTTCTCGTCGTGGACGGCCGCGGTGCGGATGACGAGGTCCTTCCCCTCCACGCTCTCAGGCAGGTGTCCAATCGTCACGGGGATGCCGAGACCGCGCAGATGCTGCACCGAAGCGCTCTCGTTCATGTCGGAGCCGGAGACGATCAGGCCCTCGCCCTGGAGCACCTCCGCCAGCGGGGCCATGGAGACCCCGCCGATGCCGACCAGATGCGCCCGCTTGCCGGGCACGATGTGATCGTGGATACGATCGATATGCTTATCATCTATCTTCATTGGGTTTACACACCTTTTTGAACCTGATATGATATCCTCATGCCCCGCCTCAGGGGCATGAGCTTATGGGCATATATTATACTACCATCACCATGCGATCGGCAAGAGGTCCCGCGTCTTTTTTCAGTATCGACCGGGCCCGGACCGATCATACCCGAAGGGAGGGATCCGGATGGAGCTGTATGGATCGCGCGGCCGGGACGCCTGGGCCCTGCTGGCCCGGGCGGCGGCGCAGGCGTGGGGGGTCTCCCCCCTGCCGCCGGTGGCGCGGACGGCGGACGGCAAGCCGTGGTTCCCCAGCCGCCCGGAGCTGCGGTTCAGCCTGAGCCACAGCGGTCCGCTGGCCCTGGTCGCCCTGTCCGTCCGCCCCGTGGGCGTGGACATCGAGCAGATCCGCCCGCGGCGGGCCGGGCTGCCGCGCTACGCCCTCACGGCGGAGGAACTGGCGCGGTACGAGGCCCTCGGCGGGGACTGGCCCGCCTTCTACGCCCTCTGGACCCGGCGGGAGGCCTGGTGCAAGTACACCGGTCTCGGCTTGCAGAAGTCCTGGGGCGTCGCCCCCGGTCCGGCGCGATACGGCGCCTATGCGGGGGACGGCTGGCGGGCCGCCGTCTGCGGCGAGGAGGACCCGCCGCGGACGATCGTCTGGCTCGACGGAGAGGAGGAGTGAGCGATGGTGCTCGACCGTGCGTTCTATGACCGGGACACCCGGCTCGTCGCCCGGGAGCTGCTGGGCAAATATCTCGTCCTGGTCCGGGACGGGCCGCCGCTGGCGGTGCGCCTGTGCGAGACGGAGGCGTACATCGGACGGATGGACAAGGCCTGCCACGCCTATGGCTACCGCCGCACCCGGCGGACCGAGACGCTGTTCGCCGCGCCGGGCACGGCGTACGTCTATCTCATCTACGGGATGTATCACTGCCTGAACCTCGTCACCGAGCCGGAGGGCGAGCCGTGCGCGGTGCTGATCCGCGGCGGCGAAGCCCGGCTGGGGGCAGAGGAGATGGCCCGGGCGCGGTTCGGGAAGGGCCTGGCGGACCTCTCCCCTTACCAGCGGAAGAACTTCCTGAACGGGCCGGGCAAGCTGTGCCAGGCGTTCGGCCTGACCCGGCGGGACGACGGGCTGTCGCTGCTCGGCGGCGAACTGTTCGTCTGCGACCGGCTGGAGGACGTCGGCGGCGTCTCGCCGGAGGGCGACCGCGCGCCGTTCACGGTCCTGGCCGGACCGCGGGTCGGCATCGACTACGCCGAGGAGGCCGTGGATTTTCCGTGGCGGTATCGGATCGCGCCGTGACCGCGCTCACCCCTTCGTCATGAACCGCGACGCGGCCTTCAGCATCATCCGCTTCGTGCCCACGTCGTCGAAGGCGACCTCGATCAGCGCGTCGCCGCCCATCGGCTGGACCGACAGGACCATGCCGCCCCCGAAGGCCTTGTGCCGGACCCGGTCCCCCTTGTGCAGGGCGGGCAGGGGCGCGGGCTTGGGCTGCGGCTGGCGATAGGCCGCGCTCGGCATCGCCGAACGGGGCCGGGCCGCGGCGGGACGCTGCATCGGCTGCTGGCGCGGGGCCGCGGGGATCTGGGAGAAATCGTCGTCGTCCCAGGGCGGGCGCTCCGGCTGCGGCTGGGGGCGGCGCGGGCGGCCGGTGTGCTCCACCAGGTCGTCCGGGACCTCCTTGACGAAGCGGGAGGGCAGGTTCGCCGACGTGCGGCCGAAGAGCATCCGCTGGGCGGCGCAGGTCAGGTACAGCCGCTCCTTCGCGCGGGTCATGGCCACGTAGCACAGACGGCGCTCCTCCTCCAGCTCCTCCGTCTCCCCGATGGAGCGGAAGCCGGGGAAGACCCCCTCCTCCATGCCCACCACGAAGACCACCGGGTATTCCAGGCCCTTCGCCGCGTGCATCGTCATGAGCGTCACGCAGTCGTCCGCGTCCTCGACCCCGTCGAGGTCCGTGTACAGGGCCACCTCGTCGAGGAAGCCGCCCAGGCTCGGGTCGTCCGCGTGCTCGAGATAGGCGCTGATGGACGAGGTCAGCTCGTGGACGTTCTCCAGCCGGGTCCGGCCCTCGGCATCCTTCTTGCTCAGCAGCATGTCGGCGTAGCCGCTCTCCTGCACCAGTGTCTCGTAGCACTCGGTCAGGGAGACCGTCTGCACGAGCTGCTGCATCCCCTCGATGAGCGCGACGAACTTTTGCAGCTTCGGCGCGGCCTTTTGCAGGGACGGATAGCGGGCGGCCCCGCTCAGGACGCTCCACAGGCTCACGCCCTCGGCCGCGGCGATCGTCCGGGCGGTCTCCAGGCTCTTGGCCCCGATCCCGCGCGGCGGGACGTTCACCACGCGCAGGAGACGCAGGTCGTCCTGCGGGTTGTGGATCACGCAGAGGTAGGACAGCATGTCCTTGATCTCCGCCCGCTCGAAGAAGCGGAAGCCGCCCACCACACGGTAGGGGATGCTGTTGCTCTTGAGCGCCATCTCCACCTGGTTCGACAGGGCGTTCATGCGGTAGAGCACGGCGCAGTCGCGCCAGTGCCGCCCCTCGCCGTAGGCGCGCAGGAGCTGCGACGCGATGTACAGGCCCTCGTCGCGTTCGTTCATGGCGGTGTAGTGCTCGATCGGCGCGCCCGCGCCGTGGTCGGTCCAGAGGTCCTTCCCCTTCCGGCCGCGGTTGTTGCGGATGACCGCGTTGGAGGCGTCCAGAATGTTCTGCGTGGAGCGGTAGTTCTGCTCAAGGCGGATCGTCCGCG
>CAKTJM010000049.1 GCA_934567745.1 uncultured Eubacteriales bacterium
CGCGAGGACCGCGCCGGGCACGCGGCCGATCGGCGCGTCGATCGTGCCCGCCGGCGGCGCCGGGGCCCCCTCGCACACCGCGAGATAGGTCCGGTGGAGCGTCCCCTCGATCTGCTGGGCCTGGAGCCGCTCGTGCGCGTGGGCGTGCTTGGCCACCGCCATCAGGCCGGAGGTGCCCCCGTCCAGCCGGTTCACCGGGTGGAAGGCCGCGATCAGCCCCGCCTGCGCGTACCGCCAGGCCAGCCGGTCGGCCAGCGTGTCGCCGTGGTGCCCCTGGCTGGGGTGGACCGGCATCCCGCCCGGCTTGCTCAGGACGATCAGGTCCTCGTCCTCGTACCGCACGTCCAGCGGACCGGGCGTCGGCGTGAGCCGATCGCTCCCCGCCGCGTCGCCGACGGCCGCCGTCAGGACCTGGCCCGCCCGGGCGCGGTCCACGGTGCGGACCGGCGCGCCGTCGAGACATAGCCCGCCCGGCAGGCGCTTCGCCCGCCGGACGGCCCCCGTCGAGAGCAGCAGACGGCGGCGCAGCAGCTCCTCCACCGTCCGGCCGTCGTCCTCCGGACCGACGGTCCATGCCAGGCTCCTCATGTGCGTCCCTCCCCGCTCCGTTTTTCGACAGTATACCACAGCCGCGCCATTTTTGCACGGTCTCTGAGATGTATCTTGCGATTGGCCGCAAATGATCGTATAATGGAGCCGGATATCTGCGCGCCGTGCAGGAAGGAGGCGATCGCGTGGCAGACCTGCTGGGCATCTATGTCCACATCCCCTTCTGCAAGAGCAAGTGTGACTACTGCGATTTCTATTCCCTCGCCGGACGCGAGGAGGACATGGACCGGTATCAGAAGGCCCTCCTCGCCCACATCAAGCGGGCCGCGCCCCTGCTGCGGGGCCGCGTCGTCGATACGATCTACTTCGGCGGCGGCACCCCGTCCTATTACGGCGACAAGCGCATCCGCGAGATCCTCTCCGCCCTCGGCCGGCACCTGACCGTCCACCGCCAGGCGGAGATCACCGTCGAGTGCAACCCCGACAGCGTAGACCCCAAGGCCATCGCGCGCCTGCGCCGCGCCGGGGTCGATCGCATCTCCCTCGGCGCCCAGACCGCCGACCCGGACCAGCTGCGCTGCATCCACCGCATCCACACCCCGCGCCAGGTCGCCCAGGCCGTGCGGGACATCCGCAGCGCCAAGATCGCGAACCTGAGCCTCGACCTCATCTACGGGCTCCCCGGCCAGGGGATGGACGACTGGCTCGCCACCCTGCGCGCCGCCCTGGCGCTGGACCCGGAGCACCTGTCGTGCTACGGGCTGAAGGTCGAGCCGGGCACCCCCCTCGCCGCCCGCGTGGCCGCCGGGGAGGCCCTGCCGGACGACGATCAGCAGGCCGACCTCTATCTCAGGACCGTCGAGGTCCTGCAAAGGGCCGGCTATCAACAATATGAGATCTCCAACTTCGCCAAGCCCGGCCGCGAGTCCCGCCACAACCTGAAATACTGGATGGGGCGCGAGTACGTCGGCTTCGGTCCGGGCGCGCACTCCTATTTCAACGGGCGGCGCTTCTCGCTGCCCCGTGACCTCGACGGGTACATCGCCCGCACCGAGGCGGCCGAAGCCATCTTCGACGAGTCCGTCCCCATCGGCCCGATGGAGGTCGCACGGGAGTACCTCCTCCTCCGCCTGCGCACCGTGCGCGGCATCGAGGAGTGGGAGTACCGCCGGAGCTTCGGGCTGGACTTCGAGCCGCTCGCCCAGCGGCTGGAGACCTTCGAGGAGCACCACTGGGCCGTGCAGTCCGGCCACCGCTGGCACTTCACCCCGCAGGGCTTCCTGCTCTCCAACACCCTCATCCTCGACCTTCTGGACGCCCAGGCGACGACCTTCCGCACCCAGAAGGACGACCGCCCGACGCCCCCATGACCCGCCGGAGACCCGGCACGAAAGGAGCCCCCATGAAATACATCCTCATCATCGGCGACGGCATGGCCGACAACGCCGTCCCGTCCCTCGGCGGCAAGACCCCGCTCGAGACCGCCAGCATCCCTCACATCGACGCCCTCGCCGCCCGCGGCGAGCTGGGCAGCGTCATCAACTGCCCCGACGGTCTGCCCGCTGGGAGCGACACCGCCATCCTCTCCATCTTCGGCGCGGACCCGAAGGTCTGCTTCACCGGGCGCTCCCCTCTCGAGGCGGCCGCCACCGGCATCCAGCTCGCGCCGGGCGAGGTCTCCTACCGCTGCAACATGGTCACCTATGAGGACGGCGACCTGCCCTTCGGCCAGCGCAGGATCCTCTCCCACTCCGGCGGCTCCATCGAGGGCGACGTCTCCGACCGGCTCATCACGGACCTCTTCGCCGATCCGCGCTTCGCCGCGGCCGCCGAGGCGGCCGGGATGCGCGTCTATCCCGCCTCCTCCTTCCGGCACATCGCCGTGCAGCGCGGGGCCGACATCACCGGCATCCGCCTCATCCCGCCGCACGATCACCTCGGCGAGTCGATCGGGCCGCTCCTGCCGTCCGGCAATGAGAACGCGAAGGTCCTCGCGGGGCTGATGGAGCTGGCGCACGAGGTGCTCGACCACCATCCGCTCAACGAGGAGCGCCGCCGCGCGGGCAAGCTGCCCGCCAACGGCGTCTGGTTCTGGGCCGAGGGCAGCGCCGTCGCGCTCGACCCCTTCTACGACAAGTATCACAAGACCGGCACCGTCATCTCCGCCGTCCCGCTGTGCTTCGGCATCGCGCGGCTGTCCGGGCTGGACACCCGCGAGGTCCCCGGCGCCACCGGCGAGCTGGACACCAACTACGAGGGCAAGGCCCAGGCCGCGCTCGACGAGCTGCGCGGCGGCAAGGACTTCGTCGCCGTCCACGTCGAGGCCCCCGACGAGTGCACCCACAACGGCGACCTGCCCGGCAAGCTCCAGGCGATCGAGTGGCTCGACAGCCGCGTGGTCGCCCCCATCGTGGCCGGACTGGAGGCCGACGGCGAGGACTTCCGTCTGCTCATCCTCTCCGACCACAAGACGCTCACCGCCACGCGCGGGCACGACGCCGATCCCGTCCCCTATCTCCTGTACGACAGCCGCCGCGACTCCAGCCTGGGCCTGCCGTACTGCGAGGCCTCCGGCGCGCAGGGCCCGGCCTATCCCGAGGGCGCGCCCATCCTCATGAACAAGCTGTTCGAGCTTTGAGTGATAAATAAGGGGGCCACTGGATCGATCGCCTGCGGCGGACTCCGGATCTCTTCCGCCGATCCTTCGACTTGAAAGACTTGAGATACACAAAGTATCCCTGCTTCTTCCAAACCTCGTCTCGACGAAAGATCTCTCGCCGTCCACTCTTGGCGATCCGATCCAGAGGTCCCCCAGCGGTCCAAAAAATATTTGATCAGGAGGACACCATCATGAACAAGACTGCTTTCTCCCCCGCTGACATCCTGCTGCCCGTCGAGTGCGGCCTGACCAAGTGGGCCGTCGTGGCCTGCGACCAGTACACCTCCCAGCCCGAGTATTGGGAGCGCGTGGACCAGTACGTCGGCGACGCCCCCTCCACCCTGCGCCTGATCCTCCCCGAGAGCAAGCTCGAGGACGACAACGTCGAGGAGGAGATCGCCAAGATCAACGCCACCATGGAGCAGTACCTCGCCGAGGACCGTCTGCGCGAGCTGAAGGACTCCATCTTCCTGGTCGAGCGCAAGCTGGCCGGCGGCAAGACCCGCCTGGGCCTGATCGGCAAGCTGGACCTGGAGCAGTATGACTACAGCAAGGGCTCCGGCACCCCCATCCGCGCCACCGAGGGCACCGTCCTCTCCCGCATCCCGCCGCGTATGCGCGTGCGCCGCAACGCCCCCATCGAGCTGCCCCACATCATGGTCCTGATCGACGACCCCGCCAAGGAGATCATCGAGCCGCTGGCCACCCGCAAGGCCCACGAGGAGATGAACTCCCTCTACGCCACCGCCCTCATGGAGAACGGCGGCCGCATCTTCGGCTACCGTCTGAGCAAGGAGCAGGCCGACGACGTCCTGGCGAAGCTGGAGAAGCTCGGCGATCCCAAGCGCTTCGAGGAGTACTATCACGCCCCCGGCAAGCCCGTGCTGACCTATGCCATGGGCGACGGCAACCACTCCCTGGCCACCGCCAAGGCCTGCTGGGAGGAGCTCAAGCCCACCCTGTCCGAGGCCGAGCGTGAGACCCATCCCGCCCGCTACGCCCTGGTCGAGCTGGTCAACCTGCACGACGACTCCCTGGAGTTCGAGGCCATCCACCGCGTGGTCTTCGGCCTGGATCCCCACAAGCTGCTCGACGCCTATCTGGCCGCCTATCCCGGCGCGCACCTGGGCGAGGGCGAGGGCCATCAGGTCACCTACATCATCGGGGACGAGCGCGGCGTCGTGACCGTGCCCCATCCCACCGCTCAGCTCGAGGTCGGCACCCTGCAGAACTTCCTCGACAAGTATCTGGAGGAGAACGGCGGCAAGGTCGATTACATCCACGGTGAGGACGTCGTCGCCCAGCTGGCCAGCCAGCCCGACAGCATCGGCTTCCTGCTGCCCTCCATGGGCAAGGACCAGCTCTTCCCGACGGTCATCTTCGACGGCGCCCTGCCGCGCAAGACCTTCTCCATGGGCGAGGCCCACGACAAGCGCTTCTATCTGGAGGCCCGTAAGATCAAGTGAGGAGCCTGACCCTCTCCGCTCCGGCGAAGCTCAACCTGACGCTGGACATCCTGTCCCGGCGGCCCGACGGCTACCACGAGATGTCGATGGTCATGCAGTCGGTGTCGCTGTGCGACACCGTCCGGCTGGAGCTGGGCGAACCGGGGCCGATCCGGTGTGAGAGCGGCCTGTCCTATCTGCCGAGCGGCCGGGAGAACCTGGCCGTCTCGGCGGCGCTGGCCTTCCAGGCGGCGACGGGGCGGTCCGTCGACGGGCTGCGGATCGTCCTGGAGAAGCGGATCCCCGTCTGCGCCGGGACCGCCGGGGGCAGCAGCGACGCCGCCGCCGTCCTGCGCGGACTGGACGCGCTGACCGGGACCGGTCTGGCCCCCCTGGCGCTGGCGGAGATCGGCGCGGCGGTCGGGTCCGACGTGCCCTACTGCGTCCTGGGCGGCACCGCCCTGGCCGAGGGCCGGGGCGAGCGCCTGACGCCGCTCCCCGCCCTGCCGCCGTGCACGATCGTGCTGTGCAAGCCGCGGTCCTCCGTCTCCACCCCCGCGCTGTTCCAGGCGTGGGACCGGCTGGCCGGGCGGCGGCTGCGGCCCGACACGGCCGGGGTCCTCGACGCCCTCGCGGCGGGCGACCTGGCCGGGGTGGCCCGGCGGAGCTTCAACGTCTTCGAGGCGGCGCTCCCGCCGCGCCAGCGGCAGGAGGTCGCGGCGATCAAGCAGCGGCTGATCGACGGCGGCGCCCTCGGCGCAGCCATGAGCGGCAGCGGCCCGACCGTCTTCGGTCTCTTCGACCGGCGCGAGGCGGCCGAGCGCGCGGCGCAGGCGCTGCACGCGGACTACCCCGAGACCTTCCTCACCGTGCCGGTCGGCCCGGAAACCCTGGTATAGGACACGGAAACACCGTCCATACTTCCTGCAAACGGGAAGAAGGACGGTGTTTTTCCATGCAGACGAAGGTTCGCGTACCTATCCGCCGGATCGCCGCGCTCGCGTGCGCGGCCGTGGCCGCCCTGGGGCTGTGGGCCGAGGCGGGACAGGCGCATCTGGCGCAGCAGGTCGTGCGGCTGCACGTCCTGGCGGCGTCGAACGGAGCGGAGGACCAGGCGCTCAAGCTGCGGGTCCGGGACGCGGTGCTGGCGGAGAGCGCCCGCCTGCTCGACGGGCAGGCGAGCGCCGACGAGGCCGCCTCCATCCTCGACGCCCACCGGACGGAGCTGGCCTGCGCGGCCTCCCGCGCCGTGGCGGAGGCGGGCGCGGACCAGCAGGTGACGGTCTGCCTGACGGAGAGCTGGTTCCCCACGCGGCGGTATGGGGACGTCGCCCTGCCCGCGGGGACCTATCGGGCGCTGCGGGTGGAGCTGGACGAGGGCGCGGGCCGGAACTGGTGGTGCGTCGTCTTCCCGTCCCTGTGCCGGGACCCGGTGACGGAGCCGGCCGCCCGGGCCGTGGGCCTGACCGGTCCGGACTGGTCCCTGCTGACGGAGGACGGCGGGCGGTATGCCGTCCGCTTCCGCGCGGCGGAGGGCTGGGCGGCGGTGCAGCGCTGGCTCGGCGGCGCTTGAATCGGCGGGACGGGCGTGGTATACTGGGCCCAGATGACATCGGAAAGGAGCCCTGCCCCATGACCTTCACCTGGACCACGCTGCGCGTCTCCGACCTCGACCGCAGCCTCGCCTTCTACCACGATCTGCTCGGTCTGCCGGTGTGCGAGCGGTTCGGCCCTCCGGGCCACCAGATCGCCATGCTCGGCCCGGAGGACGGCACCAAGCTCGAGCTGCTCAGCGACGGCCCCGCCCCCGCGGGCAGCGGCGCGGGCGTCTCGATCGGTCTCGCGCCGGAGGACATGCCCGCCCTGCTCGCCGCGGTGCAGGCGGCGGGCTATGAGATCCCGGAGCCGTTCTCCCCGAACCCCAGCCTGCGGTTCTACTTCCTCCACGACCCGGACGGCTACCGCATCCAGCTCGTCGAGCGGCTGTGAGCGGGACCGACGGCCCAAAACAGCACGAAGCGCCCCGAACGCGATCAAGCGTTCGGGGCGCTGTGTTTTCGTATCATGCGTCGCGGTCCGGATCCCGGTCCGGAGCACGGGGGAACCAGCCCTTGCGGACCCGCTCCTCCTGCTCATACAGCTCGCGGATGCTCCACAGGCACGAGAACCCGGTCACCCCGGCGATCGCCGACGGGATCGGCCCGGGCAGGGCCAGGGACACGCCCAGCAGCACCAGGCCCGCGGCCAGGAACGCCGGCCAGATCCTCTTCGTCCAGCGGTACTCCGCCCGGATCACGATCGGGTGGAACAGCCCGATGACCAGAAAGCTCACCGCGCCGATGACCAGTCCCTCCCAGCTCATGCGCTCAGGCGTGGAGCTTGGCGCTGAGCTCGTCCACGGTCAGGCAGAACATCGCCGTCTTGGCCATCATCGCCTCCGGCAGCTCCCAGTCGGTCTTGCCGGAATAGTGGCCCATGAGCGCCTGCATCGCGCGGACCTTCTCGGCGGGATCGGTCAGTTCGGTCACGCGGCCGGTGCCGATGACGCTGCCGAAGTGATAGGTGTAGCCGCAGGCCTTCTCCGCCGGGGCCAGCTTGCCGCGGCAGTCCAGCTCGAAGCCCGCCTGGCCCAGCTTGCGCATCAGATCGACCTTCCGCCCCTCCTGGGCGCTGTGGATGTAGAACCTCTGCACGCCGCCCTCGCGCACGTAGCCGAAGTTCACCGGGACGATGTAGGGACAGGGGCCGTCGGCGAAGGCCAGGCGGATGCACTCGGCGTCGCGGATGATGGCGTCGATCTCCTCGGGCGCGGTGACCTCGCGCTCCTTCTTTCTCATCTGCATCATAGTAGATCCTCCTTCTGCTTCGATCGAAGCGTCTATTTTTTCATCTCCTCTTGAGATGGGGGGTCACACATGGGGCACGCCGCTCACAGGCCGGTCTTCTTCCCGGTCCGGGCGGCCATCTTCCGCCGCAGGTAGTCCAGCTCCCGCTGGATGGCCGGGTCGTTGCCCCAGGTCTCCTGGACGGCGTCCAGCTCTCCCTCGGCGAGGTACAGCTCCTCTTCGCTGAGCATCGCGAAGCATTTCAGCACCGCCATCAGGCCGCCGTGCTGCGGATCGGTCTTGAGCGGTTCGAGCGCCGCCGCCTGCCCGTTCAGGATCGCGCAGCCGCGCTTGCGGCGGTCCAGGTGGAACTGCGTCAGGGCCAGGTCCGCCCAATAGATCCCGCGCTGGGCGGGGGCGAGCTTGTCGGGGTCGGCCTTCTCCAGATAGTCGGCCCCCACGCGGTAGGCGCCCTTGGCGCAGTACGCCGCGCCGAGGTTCACGAGCCGGATCTGCTGGAGCGTCTCGGACTTCACGCCGCCGAGCGTGCGCTCCGTCTCCTCGATGTACCGGTCCGGGTCCGTGTACAGCAGCGGGGCCAGGGCCTCGACCTTCTTCCCGATCGACCGGTACCACAGCAGGCTCGGCACGACGCCGTCCACCACACACATCACCACGATGAGGACCACCGAGGCGGCCTTGAAGTGCGGCAGGCCCGCGATCTTCCAGATCACCGCGAGCACGACGGCCACGCCCAGGCAGCAGAGGCGGAACAGCATGTCGAACGATCTCCGTTCATCCCTTGTCATAACGATCCCTCCTGTCAAAGCACGTTTGGCGGATGTTCTCGGGGGACGCGCTATCACGGCGCGTCGATGGCGGGCGGCTCGGTGTCGTCGCGGCCGTCGGCGCGGCGCTTGCGGTCCTTCGCGGCCTCCTGGAGGAAGACCATGCTGCCCAGGGACGTATACGGCAGGACGAACAGGTCCAGCACGCCGTAGGTCATCTGGGAGAGGAAGAACCAGAGGAAATAGCTCAGGCGGAAGCCGAAGAACCGGCCCCGGTAGCCCTTGACGCTGGCCAGGCCGCGGCGGAAGGTCTCGCCGAGGCGGTATCCCGGGTGCGCGGCCAGGGCGTAGCGCACGGGCAGGATCGCGCAGTGCAGCCAGAAGGCGAACAGCGCCGCCGCCACCGCCAGCACCGTGGCGGCGAGCTGGAGCATCGAGCTGGCGTTCGTATAGCTCGCCATGTCCGGCGTGGTCTTGTAGAACAGGTAGAACAGATAGATCGACGGGAGGGATGCCACGACGCCGACGGCCCGCACGACCACACGCAGCAGGAATTCGACCACGAGGACCTTGCCGAAGTGGTCCGGCTGGAACCAGCGGAAGACGTCCTTCACGTTCGGCTGGCCGCCGCGCAGCACGCCCCAATACCCCGCCATCGCGCCCACGCGGAACGGGGCGAGAAGGGCGAAGAAGAGGAGGTTGAGCACGACGAAGAGCAGGATCTGATGATAGGTCAGCGGGATCGCGATGACCATCTGCGTCAGGTCCATGCGGAAGATCAGGCTCAGCCCGTTGTCCGTGAAGTAGACGCCGGAGGCCGTCTGGCCGTACTCGGCCAGACTGGCGATGTAATAGCCGATCGTCCCGTCCGCGAGGTATTTCAGCCCGTACATGGCCATCTGTAAGCCCACGACCAGCAGGCTCAGGCGCATGCACACGGGGTGGAAGAGGACGGACTTGGCCCGGCGCTTCATCTCACGGCGGGTGGGGAAAGTGTTCATCATCATAGGGGGTCCTTTCATGCGCCCTCGGTGGGCTGCTCCGCCGGAGCGGTCGGCTCGGTCGGCTCGGTCGGTCCGGTCGGCGTCGGCGCGGTGTAGCCTGGGATGCCGTAGCGGTAGGCGTCCGCAGGGCTGACGAGGACGACCTTGTCCCGGCTCTTATAGGTGTTGTTGCTCTCGAGCTTGGTGCTGACGAGCTTCCCGCCCTCGTAGACGTTGCGGTAGACCTTGACGGTGTACCCGGTATAGGGGGTCACGCTCACGCGGGTGGATCCGGCGGGCAGGGAGGCGTCCACCTGGTAGACGGTCTTGTAGGCGGTGGTGCCGGTGATCTCGTTCGTCATCTCGACCTTGATGTCGTCGGTCTTCGTCCCGAGGATGTTGACGGTGAGGGTCCGGCCGGAGACGGACCCGACGATCTTGATGGGGAAGGGCGTGTCGTTGCGGAAGCGGAAGTCCTTCGCGCCGTAATAGACGGTCGCGTCCATGCCGTCGGGGACGTATTTCGTGATATAGCCGTGGTTGTAGCGCTCGACGATCTCCAAATTGGCGCGCAGGGCGGCCAGATAGATCGTGGACGACCCCTGGCAGATGCCGCCGCCGGTCTCCTGCACGGTCTGGCCGGAGACATAGGCGGGCGCATCGAGGAAGCCCCGCTCCTTCGTCCGCCGCCCGACGACGCCGTTGTAGGAGAACTCCTCCCCCGGCATGAGGACGGTCCCGTTGAAGAACTGGGCGGCGAGGGAGATGTTTTGCACGCGGTTGGCGGTGCCGGAGATGTTCGTCGTGCAGGTGCCGAGGGTGTCCTGATAGAGGTAGGCCGCGAGGTCGGCCACGGTGGTCTGCGGCTGGGTGAGGATCAGCGCCTGGGACCCGGTCGCGCCCCAGTCCAGCCCGTCGTAGAGGGCCTGGGCGGCGTCGGCGTCGAAGGAGACGCCGACCTGGTCGGGGGTGAACTCCCTGGCCGCCTTATCGAAGACGGCGTCCTGGGCGGGCTGCTCCACCTCGGCGAGGATCGCGCGCAGGTCGAGTGCGTCGGGCAACGCCTGCTCCAGCTGGACGGTGAACTGCGGCGCGGCCCCGGCGAGGTCCACGACCTCCCCACGGCCCATGCGGTCGAAGATGTCGGTCTTGAGGGCGGCGCGGTCGAGCAGGTCGCCGGGCTGGCCCTTCGTCAGGACCAGGTCCGTGTCGGTGACCTCCCAGCTGCTCTGGACGGCCTGCTGTCCGACGGCGGCGTCCATCTCGTCGAGGATCCCCTCCAGCGCCGTACCCTCGGCATAGGCGGGCAGGACCCCGTCCCCGGCGATCAGGCAGCGCAGCCAGATCCCCCCGCGGGCGGGGAAGGGCGCGCCGTTGCCCACGCCCCAGGCGCGGGCGGCGGATGCGGCGCAGTCGGTCTCGACGTCGGCCAGGGAGACCTGGACGGGGATTGTCTCGCCCCGCTCGTTCTCCAGGGCGAAGGCCACGCCGCGCCCGGCCCGGTCGGTCTGCGCGTCGGCTGCGGCCCGGATGGCGGCCTCGGCCTCCTCACAGGTCATGCCGCCGAGGTCCACGCCCAGGACGCTGACCTTCGGGAACACGGTCCCGGCCGATCCGGCCACCGCGCACAGCGCGCCATATCCGCAGACGAGCACCGCGGCGACCGCGATCGCCACGATCAGTCGGCGGCGCCGACGGCGTACAGCTCTTTCCTTCATCGACCGGACCCTCTCTTTCTCATGCAGGCGAAAAAAGGCACCGTTCGACAGCGCCCCTATCTGTATCTCATATTATATGGAATGTTCGGGGAAAAATCAACCGTCTTTCCTTTTCGCGCCGCTCTTTACTTTTCGCCCGGATCCGCTATAATGGAGACGACAACTCACATCGAGAAAGGGGCCTTGTCTATGACACCGACCACCGTCTGGGCGGCCTGGTTCAGCGCCACCGACACCACGAAGCAGGTCGTCACCACCATCGCGCAGCGGCTCGCCGACCGGCTCGGCGTGCCCGTGCAGACGCATGACTTCACCCTCCCGCAGGTCCGCAAGGCCGGACCGAAGACCTTCGGCCCGGGCGACCTCGTCGTCTTCGGGACCCCCGTCTACGCCGGACGGGTGCCGAACCTCCTCATCAAGTACGTCGCCTCCGTCCGGGGGACCGGGGCCGTCGCCGTGCCCGTCGTGTGCTACGGCAACCGCGCCTACGACGACGCGCTCATGGAGCTGACGCGCACCCTGGAGGCCGGGGGCCTGACCACCCTCGCGGCGGCGGCCTTCTCCTGTCAGCACGCCTTCTCCGACACGCAGAACGCCGGACGTCCCGACGTGAGCGACCTGACCATCGCGAAGGGCTTTGCCGACGCGGCCTGGCGGAAGCTCCGCGCCGCCGGGGACCTCGCCGCCCTCGCGCCCGTCGCCGTCCCAGGCAACGACCCCGTCGGGCCGTACTACACCCCCCGCGACCGGCACGGCAACCCCATCGACATCCTGAAGGTCCGACCGAAGACGTCGGACGCCTGCCACAAGTGCGGCAAGTGCGCCAAGCTCTGTCCCCTCGGGTCGATCGACGCGGACGATCCGACCCAGGTGTCCAAGTGCATGAAGTGCAACCGCTGCGTGCGGCACTGTCCCCGGCACGCGAAGTACTTCGACGATCCCAACTACCTGTATCATAAGACCGAGCTGGAGGACCAGTTCTCCTGGCCGCGGAAGGGGCCGGAGCTGTATCTCTGAACAGACGAAACGGCGGGAGCATTTGCTCCCGCCGTGAGGCTGTCGAAAAACCCCTGCGGGGTTTTCCGACAGGGTGGATGCAGCCCGTTGCGCAAACGCACCGTCCGCCTGCG
>CAKTJM010000050.1 GCA_934567745.1 uncultured Eubacteriales bacterium
TTTTTGTGCCAGCCGGTGGGGTCGCCCTCACACAGCTCGATTAGGATACCACCTCTGGAACGGTTTGTCAAGCACTTTTTCCACCGAGGGCCATTTTTCTTGCGCAGGGCGCGCTCCCCTCTCCACATATCCACATTCTTTTCTAATATGTACCCCCGGTGTTTTCCACACCGGGGGCGCGTGTCACCCTGCCGCCTGTTCCGCGGCGGCGAGCATCCGTTCTGCGAAGATGCCATATCCGCGGTCGGCGTGGTCGATCAGCACATGCGTCACGGCCCCGACCAGTCTGCCGTCCTGTAGGATCGGCGATCCGGACATCCCCTGCACGATGCCGCCCGTCTGCTCCAGCAGGCGCGGATCGGTGATGCGGACCATCAGGTCCCGCCCGTCCGGCGCATCCTGCCAGACCTTGACCAGCTCCGCTGCATACTCCTCCACCCGATCGCCCATGATATTGGCGAGGATGGTGGCCGCACCGGTGTGGACCTGGTCCGGCCGGGCGACCTCCCGGGCCTGCTGCCCCGCGAAGGGGCCGAGGTCGGTCAGCCGTCCGAAGACCCCGCTGCGCGTGTTCGCGTAGAGCGTCCCCAACGGCTGCCCGGACGTGAGCTGCCCGCGCAGCTCGCCGGGGCGGCCGTCCTGGCCCTTCACGATCCCCGCCACAGTGGCGGGCGCGATGGACCCGGCCTGGAGCCGCATGAGCACGGCCGTATCGACGTCGTTGATGCCGTGGCCGAGCGTGGCGAACAGCCCCGTCTGCGGGTCGGCGAAGGTCAGCGTGCCGATCCCGGCCATCGAGTCGCGGATCCACGCCCCGAGCTTATAGGCCCCGTCCGCGCTGCACTTGACCGCGCGGGTGGCGACCTCGTCGGCCGCGTCGCCGCGCAGGACGCGCAGCTGCATCCGTGCCCCGTCGAGGTCCTGCAGGATCTCCTGGACCTGTTCGATGGAGCCGACCTGCTCGTCGTTGATGTGGGTGATGACGTCGCCCTCGCGCAGGCCGCAGGCCTTGGCGGGGGAGGCAAGCCCGGCCTCGGTGTCGATGTCCGACAGGCCCACCACCAGCACGCCCTCCGAGAAGAGCTTGATGCCCACGGTCTGTCCCAGCGGGACGACGGTGCGGGCGTGGGCGGCCTGTGCCGGGGCCGTCAGCATCGCGGCGGCCAGCGCCGCGGCGGCGAGGATGAGAAAAAAGCGAGCCAACCAGTGAAGGACGGTCTCGCTGCGGCGCCCTTTGGCGTCCGGCATGAGATCACCCCATTCCATGGTGTCTGCGCGGTCGTGCCGCGCAAGCATTACTATGGCCGTTTTCCTCGAAAAAAGCCAAGGGAAAGATCCTCAGCGCTTCCTGCTTGCTTTTTCGCGTCCGGTCTGTTATCTTTGAGTCACACTGAACGATAGAAAGGAACCGATCACATGACCATCCAATACAAGACGAAGGGCACCTGCTCCCAGCAGATGAACGTGAAGGTGCAGGACGGCGTCATCGAGGACGTCCAGATCATCGGCGGATGCAGCGGCAACACCCAGGGCCTGTGCCGTCTGGTGAAGGGGATGCAAGCCCAGGACGCCATCGATCGCATGGAGGGCATCCGCTGCGGGAACAAGGCGACCTCCTGTCCCGACCAGCTCGCCAAGGCGCTGAAGATCGCCCTGGCCGAGGAGCAAAAGCGCAAGGACGCCTGACCGCCTGAAAGGCCCTCGACCGTTGGTCGAGGGCCTTTCTCATCTGTCGAAAAACGATCATCCGGTGGGGCCGGGGATCGGGCTGCCGTTATAATAGGTCTTTCCAAAGGGCTTATAGTCGAACACGCTGACCACACCGGTCTCGACGGTCGTCAGCTCGATATGGTACGCACCGAGCACGCTGCGCGTCACCCACGCATCCGTCTCCCCTTGGTCCTCGTCGATGTCCGTGTAGATGATGTGTCCATCCTCTACGCCCCGTATCTTCTCCGGGACGAAGTACATCTTCTGGTCGAGATATACCACGTCTCTCGCCACGTCGCTCATCGACAGCTGCTCTCCCGTCTCCTCCTGGTACGCCGCGATCAGCTCCTCCGCACAGGCCTGGACCGCGCTGCTCCGCTGCAAGACCATGTTCCAAAGAAGGGGGAAGACGAATAGGACGACCACGACACACACCACGAGGAGGGCCACGATCAGACCAACACTGGACCGTTTTCCTTTTTTCATGTTTCGCTCACCTCATCATCGCAAGATCTCTGGCTGCCATTAAGATAACATGGTCCCTGCCAACTGGCAGGGACCTATGCTATTGTATTTATCTTATCTTGCACAGAAATGGAATCGACCGTCCCATCTGAGAAAGTGCACTGATATGTTTCTTTTCCTTCAGAATCAACAGATGCCACAGAAAGCGTATTCTCGCCTGCACCCGCCTCCAACAAAATATCCCAATCGGATAAAGCCGAAAGGCTCTCAACATCGGCATTCGTTTGCTCTGGAGAAACGGCTGCAGCAGGAATCGCCATAAGAAAAACCAGGCTCAGCGTCAACGAAATAAGCTTTTCACAATCACCTCCTTATTTTGCATCGTTCTAGGGAACAAAACACCCAGTCATCACATTTTCTTCCTTTTTATAGGTACAAAGATGTTCCTCCTGCATTGGACTCGCCCCCTTCCTTTGATTTTTCCGGTTCCGCAGGACATCAAGATACAAACTCCTTTTTATCTCAAACAGATGAGTTGCTCTTGATATATCCTTCTATGTCCATAATATACCGCAAAGAAAAACATTCGTCAATACAGAATTATTTAGAATTAGTTTAACTGCCCCAGCATCTCTACCGGAGGCAGCCTTTTTCAAAAACTGACTTCCCCATTTTTATTGCAAGAAAGCTTTAGGTCTACACCCAGCGTAGGATATGACAGTTTTGACACGCTCCCACTCAGGACGATAGTACTGCCACTCGAAGAAAACGTTCTCTGAGTAAAGCTCCATCCACTATATGTGTCCGACCGTGATACTCTCTTTGAGACGACACTTGATGTACTTCCATCATATCGAAACGTCCCTGTGACCGCAATGACCGCTATCACGTCATTGCCTCGTTTATATTCTTTCTGATTCGTTACCGTTTTCGTGCTGGCAGCACGAAGTGCCACCTCTTCCCTGATCGTCTGTGTTCCCGTGATCCCATCATCGAGCTCCTGCACGAACACTGTTTCCACACAGTTCTTCTCTCTGATATCCACCGCACCGCAAACAGGCGCAAGGATACCTATAACGAAAGCACTGCAAATCATGAGCGAAAAAAACTTTTTCATGTCGTCACTTTCCTTTCTTTCGTCACTCGTCACTCCTCGATGATGATCGTCTGCGTCACCTCGACCTCGAAATGCGCGAACCATATCACGTAGATGCTCCAGGCCACGGCGAGCGCGACCACGACCCCCACTACGATCCGTATCAGCTTCTTCCTTCGCGCATAGCGAACGCGTTCGGCCCGCGTCAGCTTTTCCGCCAGCATCGCCACCATCTCTTCCGGCGTCCCGAACGCCTCGGCCAGCTCTTCGTAGCATGCGTCCGGACGCTCCTCCAGATACGCCTGCAACGAAGCGAGGAATGGCCGCATCAGCTCTTCGCGCTCCTCACGACAGCATGGGAGCCCGGCACGCACCTACCGAACGTACTGCTTCACCTGCTCATCCATGTTATCTTGTCCCCCCTTTCCACCTCTTTGAGCATCAGATCGATCGCGGCGGTATAGCGGTGATACGCCTCGCGCAGCTCCGCCAGATACTCCCGTCCGGCCTCCGTGATGGAATAGTACTGCCGGATCCTCGCCTCCGGCCCCTCCCGCCGCTTCACCTCGTCCACATAGGGCGGATTGGCCTCCGCCAGACGCAGGATCACCGCGTAGGGCCGCCGAATCAGGATGGTATGGCCGCTCCGCTCCACGATGGCGTCGGACAGCTCCCCGATGTAATGGTCCCGCTCGGAGAGCAGGAGCAGGACGAGCATCTCCGTGAAAGCCTTTTTCATATTTTCCTCGAAGCCCTCTGCGCTGCGAGACCGGTTCCTTGCCATTTGGACCGGCCCTCCTTTCATCCTTCGATCGATGTCTGATATGGTCAGTATAACAAGAGCGGCGCGAATCGTCAATGCACTCTGCGTCTCCCGTCACGGTGGATCGCCCTCTTTTTTCAGGCCCTTTTCCGCCCTGGCCGAGGAGCAAAAGCGCAAGGACGCCTGACCGTTTTTGCCCCCGTTTTCCGGCGCATTGGATAAAACAGGGAAAGACCGTTGACATCCGGCCCCCTGGTTATTATAATGTGCCTAGATCTAACACATCCCAGACACCGCGCGGCCCGGCCGCGGACACCTCCCCGGCATGAGGAACGACCGGTCCCACCGGCCGCAGGAGCTTCCGGAGGAGCAGACCGAACAGAGAGAAAGGGCTGTTCTGTCTGCCTTTTGTCACGCCGAGACGCGCCTGTCACCAGCTGATCCCACATCAACGAAAAGGAGCGGAACGCTTATGGAACGCAAGACCCCCCTCTATGACGTGCATGTCGCCGAAGGCGGCAAGATCGTCCCCTTCGCGGGCTACCTGCTGCCCGTGCAGTACGGTACCGGCGTCATCAAGGAGCACATGGCCGTCCGGAAGGAGTGCGGCCTCTTCGATGTCTCCCACATGGGTGAGATCCTCTTCACCGGCCCCACCGCCCTGGCCACCCTCAACCACCTGCTCACCAACGACTACTCCAACATGCCCCTGAACAAGGTCCGCTACGGCGTCATGTGCACCCCCGAGGGCGGCACCATCGACGACCTGGTCGTCTACAAGTTCGGGGAGGAGGCCTACCTCGTCGTCGTCAACGCCTCCAACCGCGAGAAGGACTACGCCCACATGGTCCAGAACCTCCTCGACGGCACCAAGGCCGAGGACATCTCCGACTCCGTGGCGCAGCTCGCCCTCCAGGGCCCCAAGGCCCCCGCGATCCTCAAGACCCTGCTGCCCGAGGACCAGATCCCCAAGGGCTACTACACCGCCCTGCCCCACGTCATGATCGACGGCATGGACTGCATGATCTCCCGCACCGGCTACACCGGCGAGCTGGGCTATGAGATCTACACCGCCAAGGAGAACGCCGAGAAGCTGTGGAAGACCCTCCGCCGCGCCGGTGAGGACTTCGGTCTGATCCCCTGCGGTCTGGGCGCGCGCGACACCCTGCGTCTGGAGGCCGCCATGCCCCTGTACGGCCATGAGATGGACGAGACCGTCACCCCGCTCGAGGCCGACCTCGGCTTCGGCGTGAAGCTGTCCAAGCCCGAGTTCATCGGCCGCGACGCCCTCGTCGCCGCCGGCGATCCCAAGCGCGTGCGCGTGGGCCTCGTCGTCACCGGCCGCGGCATCGCCCGTGAGCATCAGGACGTCTTCATCGGCGACGAGAAGATCGGCGCCACCACCTCCGGCACCTTCGCCCCGCTGCTGCAGAAGGCCATCGCCATGGCGCTGGTCGATGCCAAGCACGCCGCCGTCGGCACCGCCGTCGAGATCGACGTCCGCGGCCGCCGCATCCCCGCCGAGATCGTCCCCCTGCCCTTCTACAAGAGAGGCTGATCCCGCACCTGTCGTAAGCTATTATTATAATATGTATAAGCAACACTGAAACATCTACATCGAATGGAGGAACCAACATGTCCATCATCCCCGAAGAACTGAAGTACACCAAGTCCCACGAGTGGGTCCGTGAAGAAGAGGGCGAGTATGTCATCGGCCTGACCGACTATGCGCAGAGCGCCCTGGGCGACATCGTCTTCATCAACCTGCCCGAAGAGGGCGACGACGTCGTCGCCGGTGAGACCTTCTCCGACGTCGAGTCCGTCAAGGCCGTCTCCGACGTGTTCTCCCCCGTGACCGGCACCGTCGCCGCCATCAACGAGGACCTGCTCGACAACCCCGCCCTGGTCAACGAGGACCCCTATGAGGCCTGGATGATCCGCGTCAAGAACGTCTCCGACACCGAGGATCTCCTCGACGCCGAGGCCTATGCCGCCGTCGTCGCCGCTGAGGAGGGCTGAGATGGGCAGCTACATCCCCTCGACGCAGGCCGAGCGGCAGGCGATGCTCGAGAGCATCGGCTTGACCTCCCTCGACCAGCTCTACGGCGTCGTGCCGGAGGCGGTCCGGGTCAAGGATCTGGACCTGCCCGACGGCCTGTCCGAGCTGGAAGTGGCCGAGGTCGTCTCTGAGAAGGCCGCGCGCGACCGCGTGTTCCGGAGCATCTTCCGGGGCGCTGGCGCCTATCGCCACTACATCCCCTCGATCGTCAAGACGGTCACCTCCAAGGAGGAGTTCCTGACCGCCTACACGCCCTATCAGGCCGAGATCAGCCAGGGCGTGCTGCAATCCATCTTCGAGTACCAGACCCAGCTGTGCGAGCTGACCGGGATGGACGTCTCCAACGCCTCCGTCTACGACGGGGCCACCGCCGCCGCCGAAGCCATCTTCATGTGCCAGGAGCGCAAGCGCTCCGCCGCGCTGGTGTCCGAGACCACCGACCCCCAGGTCCTCGCCGTCATCCGCACCTACTGCGCCAGCCGTGACGTGCCGGTCATCATGATCCCGGCCAAGGACGGCGCGACCGACCTCGACGCCCTCCGCGCCGCCGTCGCCGCCGACACCGCCGCCGTCTATGTCCAGAGCCCGAACTACTTCGGCGTCATCGAGGACATGGACGCCGTCGTCGAGGCCGCCCACGCCGCCGGGGCCAAGGTCATCATGGCCGCCAACCCCATCTCCCTCGGTCTGCTCAAGACGCCGGGCGAATACGGCGCGGACATCGCCGTGGGCGAGGGCCAGCCGCTCGGCATGCCCCTGTCCTTCGGCGGCCCGTACCTCGGGTACATGACCTGCAAGAAGGGCATGATGCGCAAGCTGCCCGGCCGCATCGTCGGCGAGACCACCGACCACGACGGCAACCGCGCCTACGTCCTGACCCTCCAGGCCAGAGAGCAGCACATCCGCCGCGAGAAGGCCTCGTCCAACATCTGCTCCAACGAGGCGCTGTGCGCCATGACCGCCTCGGTCTACCTGGCCGCGATGGGTCCCGCGGGCCTGCGCCAGGCCGCCGAGAGCAGCGCGGCCCACGCCCATCACCTGGCCGAGGAGCTGGGCAAGCTGCCCGGCTTCCGGCTGTGCTACGACCAGCCGTTCTTCCACGAGTTCGTCATGACCTGCCCGATCGATGCGAGCGATCTGTGCAAGGCCCTGGAGGACAAGGGGATCCTGGGCGGTCTGCCCGTCGAGGGCGGCATCCTGTGGTGCTGCACCGAGATGAACTCCAAGCGTGACATCGACGCCCTCGTGGCGCTCATCGGGGAGGTGTGTGGGAAATGAAGCTGCTGTTTGAACGGAGCCGTCCCGGCCGTGGGATGGCCTATCTGCCCGCCTGCGACGTAGCGCCCGCCGCCTTCGACGCGAAGCTCCTGCGCGGCGCGGCCCCGCGCCTGCCGGAGATCTCCGAAGTCGATCTGGGCCGCCACTACACCGAGCTGGCCAAGCAGACCCACGGTGTCAACGACGGGTTCTATCCCCTCGGCTCCTGCACCATGAAGTACAACCCCCGCGTGGACGAAGAGATGGCCGCGCTGCCCGGCTTCACCCAGCTGCACCCCCTCCAGCCCCAGGAGACCGTCCAGGGCGCGATGGAGGTCCTGTATGAGTCCGAGAAGCTGCTGTGCGAGATCACCGGCATGGACGGCATGACCTTCCAGCCCGCGGCCGGCGCCCACGGCGAGTACACCGGTCTGCTGCTGATCCGCTGCTACCACCTCTCCCGCGGCGACAAGGCCCGGACGAAGATCATCGTCCCGGACTCCGCCCATGGCACCAACCCCGCCTCGGCCACCATGGCCGGGTTCCACGTCGTGTCCATCCCGTCCAACGACAAGGGCGGCGTCGATCTCGATGCTCTCCGCGCGGCGGTCGGTCCCGACACCGCGGGCCTGATGCTGACCAACCCGAACACCGTCGGCCTGTTCGACCCGAACATCCTGGAGATCACCCAGATCGTCCACGACGCCGGTGGCCTGTGCTACTACGACGGCGCGAACCTGAACGCGGTCATGGGCCAGGTCCGCCCGGGCGACATGGGCTTCGACTGCGTCCATCTGAACCTGCACAAGACCTTCGCTGCCCCCCACGGCGGCGGCGGCCCCGGCAGCGGCCCCGTCGGTTGCAAGGCCTTCCTGGAGCCCTTCCTGCCCACGCCGCGCGTGCGCTGCGAGGACGGCGCCTATCGCTTCTATGCCCCCGAGCAGAGCATGGGCCAGGTCCGCAGCTTCTACGGCAACTTCCTGGTGGTCGTCCGCGCGCTGACCTACATCCGGACCCTCGGCAAGCAGGGCATCCCGGAGGCCTCCGCGGGCGCGGTGCTCAACGCCAACTATCTCATGAAGAAGCTGGCCGACGCCTACACCATGTCCTACAACGAGATCTGCATGCACGAGTTCGTCATGACCCTGGAGGGCATGGCCCACGACCTCGGCGTCACCGCCATGGACGTCGCCAAGCGTCTGCTCGACTTCGGCATGCATCCGCCTACGATGTACTTCCCGCTCATCGTCCACGAGGCCCTCATGGTCGAGCCGACCGAGACCGAGAGCCCCGAGACCCTCGACGCCGCGGCCGAGGTCTACCTCAAGATCTTCGAGGAGGCCAAGACCGACGCCGAGTCCCTGCACAACGCCCCCCTCGACTGCGCCATCGGCCGTCCCGACGAGGTCAAGGCCGCGCGTCAGCCCGTGCTCCGGTACGAGTTCGACTGAGGAGGCCGCATGATCGAGACCCTTTCCGCGATCCGCACCCATGAGACCGACCCGCGCCACAACCTGGCGCTGGAGGAGTACCTGCTGCGGGCCGTCCGGCCCGGCCAGTGCATCCTCTACCTCTGGCAGAACCAGCGGACGGTCGTCATCGGGCGCAACCAGGACGCCGAGAACGAGTGCCGCATCCAGGACCTGGAGGCGGACGGCGGACACCTCGTCCGCCGTCTCTCCGGCGGCGGGGCGGTGTACCACGACCTCGGGAACCTGAACTTCACCTTCCTCGTCTGCCATGAGGACTACGACGCGGCCCGGCAGACGGAGACCATCCTGCGCGCCGTCCAGAAGGTCGGCATCCGCGGGGAGCGCAACGGCCGCAACGACCTGACCGTGGACGGCTGCAAGTTCTCCGGCCACGCCTACTACCGCACGGGCGACCAGTGCTATCACCACGGCACCCTCATGGTGGCCGTGGACATGGCCCCGCTGGAGCGCTACCTCAACGTCTCGCCGCTGAAGCTGCAGGCGAAGGGCGTGCAGTCGGTCCGCTCGCGGGTGACGAACCTGCGCGACCACCGGCCCGACCTGAGCATCGACGAGCTGGCCGACGCCCTCATCGCGGCGTTCGGCGAGGCCTACGATCTGCCCGTCCGGACCCTCCGCGAGGAGGACCTGGACCAGGCGCACCTGGCCGAGGGCATCCGGCGCTTCTCCGATCCCGCGTGGATCTACGGCGAACGCCGCCCGCTCCAGGAGAGCCGCGAGGGCCGCTACGACTGGGGCACGGTCCGCGTGGACTGGACCCCGGCGGACGGGCGCATCGCCGAGGCGGCGCTGTGGTCCGACGGACTAGACGCCGACTTCCTCAGCCGCGTCCCGGCGCTGCTGACGGGCTGCCCGCTCACGGCCGTGGCCATCGCCCAGGCCCTGCGCACCGACCCGGAGAGCACCGACGAGCTGGTGGCCGGTCTGGTCGATCTGCTGACCGCGCACTGACCCCATCCAACATCAAAACGAACGAGGCCCTGCCCACCATCTCAATGGGCAGGGTCCTCGTCCTATGAAGGAGCGAACCACCATGACTTACGATATCGCCATCATCGGCGGCGGCCCCGGCGGCTACACCGCCGCGGAGCACGCGGCCAAGCTGGGCAAGAGCGTCGTCCTCTTCGAGAAGGACCTGCTCGGCGGCACCTGCCTCAACCGCGGCTGTATGCCCACCAAGTCCCTCCTCCACGGCGCGGAGACCTACGTCGCCATGCGCCACGCCTCCGACCTCGGCCTGGTCGCCGAGAACGTTGGCTATGACTTCTCCGCCATGCACCGCCGCAAGACCGAGGTCATCGACGCGCTGCGCCAGGGCGTCGAGAAGCTCATGAAGGCCGGTAAGATCGCCGTCGTGCGCGGCAAGGCCCGCGTCGAGGGCGAGGGCAAGATCTCCTGCGACGGCGAGATCTACGAGGCCGCAGACATCATCCTGGCCACCGGCACGAAGGTCTTCTGCCCGCCGATCCCCGGCTGGGACAACGCGGGCGTCGTCACGAGCGACGATCTGCTCGAGGGCAAAGGCCGCGCCTTCTCCTCCCTGGTCATCATCGGCGCGGGCGTCGTCGGCGTCGAGTGCGCCTGCCTGTACCTGGCGCTCGGCGCGGAGGTCACGCTGATCGAGGCCGCCGACCACATCCTCCCGGCCATGGACCGCGAGCTGGCCCAGCGCCTGGCCATGATGCTCAAGAAGCAGGGCT
This sequence comes from uncultured Eubacteriales bacterium, assembly GCA_934567745.1. GTDB lineage: Bacteria > Bacillota > Clostridia > Oscillospirales > Oscillospiraceae > Evtepia. The sequence goes on from CAKTJM010000050.1 coordinate 10,544, forward strand.
GCAAGGTCGAGGCCAAGGCCACCGTCCAGTCGATCGCCGGGGCCCCCGGCGCGATGACCGTCACCTACCACGACAAGAAGGGCGGCGAGCACACCGCCACCGGCGAGGGCGTCCTCCTGGCTGCGGGCCGCAAGGCCGACCTGGACGGGCTCTTCGCCCCCGGCGCGGAGCCGGAGCTCGAGCGCGGGGCCATCGTGGCCGACGAGGTCGGGCGGACCAGCATCCCGCACCTGTACGCCATCGGCGACGTGCGCGCCCGGAACATCCAGCTCGCCCACGTGGCCGAGGCCCAGGGAAAGAACGCCGTCGAGGTCATCGCGGGCAACGAGCCGCCGATCGACATGCACGTCGTCCCGAGCTGCGTCTACACCACCCCGGAGATCGCCTCCGTCGGCCTGACCGAGGACCAGGCGAAGGCCCAGGGCCTCAAGGTCAAGACCGGCAAGTACCTCACCGGCGCCAACGGCAAGTGCCTGATCGAGGGCACGGAGAGCGGCTACGTCAAGCTCGTCGCGGATGCCGAGACCGGCCGTCTCCTCGGCGCACAGATGGTCTGCCCGCGCGCGACCGACATGATCGGCGAGCTGGGCCTGGCCGTCCAGCGCGGCGTGACCGCCGACCAGCTCGCGCACGTCATCCATCCCCACCCCACCTTCTGCGAGATGATCTCCGGCGCGGCCGAGACCCTGTGAGGGCCGTCGAGGTCCTGCCGGGCGTCTGGCACATCGAGGAGTCCTACCGCGACCACTGCACCCTCGTCTGCGGGACGGACCGCGCGGTCCTGTGGGACACCGGCCAGGGCGCGGGCGACCTGCGCAGCTTCGTGGCCGAGCGGACCGCAGCACCGCTGACGGTCTGCCTCAGCCACGGGCACGACGACCACACGGGCGGCCGGGCGGCCTTCGCCCGGCCCCTGATCCACCCGGCGGACCGCTGGATGCTCGCCGCGCAGGACGCGCGGCGCGGCGGCACGGCGCAGGAGGTCGGCGACCTCCTGCCCGGCCGACGCTGGGACCTGGGCGGCCGCCACGTCGCGGTGGTGGACCTGGCCGGGCACACGCGCGGCTCGGTCGGGCTGCTGCTGGAGGAGGACCGCCTCCTGCTGGCGGGCGACGCGCTGGGACCGACGCTGCTGATGCTCGGCGCGGAGTGCGCCCCGTTGGACGCGCTCCGGCAGACGCTGGAGCGGACGCTGACGCTCCCCTTCGACCGGTTCCTCGCGAGCCACAGCCCCAGGCCGCTCCCGAAGGAGCTGACGGCGGTGCATCTGCGGCACCTGGACCGGCTCCACACGGAGCCGCCGTCCCATCCCGGCCCCTACGGGCCGGACCTGCGGCGGAGCGAGCGCAAGGAGCACGGCCTGCGCTCCGTCCTCTACATCCACCGGAGCCTTTTGGCAGGAAGCACATAGCCCCGCCCCGCTGCGAATGCAGCGGGGCGGGGCTGAGACTGTCGAAAAACCCCTGCGGGGTTTTCCGACAGGGTGGATGCAGCCCGTTGCGCAAACGCACCGTCCGCC
>CAKTJM010000051.1 GCA_934567745.1 uncultured Eubacteriales bacterium
TGAGAAGTATTTTCTCCGGCGCACATGTCACCGGAGAAAATGATTTGATCTTATTTCGCGCTTCCGAGCGCGAAACTCTGCGAGGCTTTTTTGACACGCTGAGCTCCCCCAGAGGGGGAGCTCTCGCAGGCGTCACCGCGAGCTCTCCCTCTGGGAGAGCTGTCGCCGCAGGCGACTGAGAGGGCGACGATCCCGGGCCTTCCGATGAGACGAAAAGAGAGCCTCCCACATCACGTGGGAGGCTCTCCTCATAGACTCAGCTCAGTCCGCGCTCATCTGTCGCGGTTGAAGATCTTGAAGATCTCCTTGTAGGGATCGTCGTCGTCGGACGGCGCGTCGGGGTCGGCCGCGGCGCTGCCGGCGGCGGGGCGGCCCGCGGTCTTCGCGGCAGGCTTGTCCGTGGACTTCGCGTTCATGATGCGCTCGTCGAAGCCGGTGGCGATGACGGTGACCACGATCTCGTCCTCCAGGGACTCGTCGAAGGTCGCACCGAAGATGATGAGGGCGTTGGGATCGGCGGCCTCCTGGACCAGGTTGGCGGCGATCTCGACTTCCTCCAGGCCCACGTCGGTGGAGCCGGTGACGTTCACCAGCACGCCGCGGGCGCCGTTGATGGAGGTCTCCAGCAGCGGGCTGGAGACGGCGCGGCGGGCGGCCTCCTCGGCCTTGTTCTTGCCGGAGGCGCGGCCGACACCCATGTGGGCCATGCCCGCGTCCTTCATGACGGCGGACACGTCGGCGAAGTCGAGGTTGATGAAGCCGGTGTTCTTGATCAGGTCGGAGATGGACTGCACGGCCTGACGCAGGACGTCGTCGGCGACCTCGAAGGCGTTGGCCAGGGTGATCTTCTGCTCGGTGACGAACTTCAGACGGTCGTTCGGGATGATGACCAGGGAATCGACCTTGGTGCGCAGGTTCTCGATGCCCATCTCGGCCTGCTGCAGACGGCGGCGGCCCTCGAAGGAGAAGGGCTTCGTCACGACGCCGACGGTGAGGATGTCGGACTCCTTGGCCAGGTCGGCCAGGATCGGCGCGGCGCCCGTGCCGGTGCCGCCGCCCATGCCGGCGGTGATGAAGACCATGTCGGTCCCCTCGAGCACCTTCGAGATCTGGGTGCGGCTCTCCTCGGCGGACTGACGGCCCACCTCGGGGTTGGAACCGGCGCCCTGGCCCTCGGTCAGCTTCTCGCCGATCTGGATCTTCTGGTTCGCGCTCGAGACGGCCAGTGCCTGCTTATCGGTGTTCACGGCGATGAAATCCACGCCCTTGACGCCGGACTCCACCATACGGTTGACGACGTTGCCGCCTGCACCGCCGACGCCGATCACCTTGATATTCACAACGGAATCTACTCCGGTATCCAAACCAAACGCCATGATCGCTCCTCCTAAGTGTGTGTTTATCGTGCTATGTACGTGATGTCGATAGACATGATTTCCGTATTTTCTCCTATTGTATCTCCGTTTTCGCAGGAGGTCAATAGAAAGTTGGGCCGTTCGCGAACTTTTTTTGTCCGCGGCCCCCGCCTCAGCGGTCCGGCGAGTAGAACGCGCGCTCGCTCCCCTTGAGGTTCAGGCTCCCCCGCTCCCAGCTCTCCATGGGCGCGATGACCGCCTTCATGACCTCGATCTTGCGGGCGAAGTCCGCGTTGATGAGGAACTTCACCTTGATCCGCCCCTCGTAGACGGCGACGATCTCCGTCTTGGACGAGGCGTCGATCTCGGTGATCGGCGCGATCTGATCCTTCGCCTCCAGCGCGGTCAGCAGCGCGAGCAGCCCGTCGAGCTGGATCTGGTCCTCGGGCGCGACCTGTGCGGGCTGGCCCTGGGCCGGATCGACCAGGGACACGCCCTCCACGTCGATGTAATCGACGGCCAGCGCCCCGTCCACCAGCTCCAGCAGACGGCCCTTGCTGTCGATGATCCAGAGCTGGTCGTTCGTGTGGACCACCGCCACCGGCTGCGCCTCGTGGACCACCAGGCGCAGCGTCGTCGGGAAGCTCTTCTTCACCTCCACCGTATCGACGTACGGCAGCGCGTCGCAGATGCGCTGGACGATCTGGTCGCCCGGCGTGAGGATCAGGTTCGACCCGACCTCCACCCCCGCCACCGGCAGGATCTGCTCGGTGGAGTAGCGTTCGTTGCCCTCGACGGTGACCGTCTCCACACGGAAGAACACCGTGCAGGCCGCCATGACCGACGCCGCGATCAGCACGACCGCGAGGATCGCGTAGACCAGGCCCATCCGCCGCTTGTGATATCCCGATGCCTTCTTGCTCATATCGGCTCCTTCTTCATCCTTCGTGTCGCCGGATCCGTCCGCCCAGCGCGGACAGGTCCGCCGCCAGGCTCGCATAGCCGCGCTCGATGTGCGCCAGGCCGCGGACGGTGCTCCCGCCCCCGGCCGCCAGGGCCGCCACGGTGAGCGCCGCGCCGCCGCGCAGGTCCCCGGCGGTCACGTCCGCGCCGTGCAGCGCGCCGACGCCGTGGATCCGCGCCGTCCGGCCGTCCAGGGCGATGTCCGCCCCCATGGCCCGCAGGCCCGCGACGTAGCCGAAGCGGCGGTCGAAGACGGTCTCGGTCAGGAGGGTCTCCCCCTCCCCTGCCGCCAGCGCCGCCGTCAGCAGCGGCTGGGCGTCCGTCGGGAAGCCCGGCCACGGCCCGGTCTCGATCGGCCCGATGCCGCGCAGCCGCGGCGGGGCGGCCAGCTCCACGCGGTCCGGCGCGCGGCGGACCGCACACCCGGCCCGCGCGAGGGCGTCGCACATCGGCGCCCAGCCCGTGCCGTCCGTGCCGAGCAGCGCGCCCGCGCCGCCCGTGGCGGCCAGCGCCGCCGCATAGGTCGCCGCGACGATGCGGTCGGCCATGACGGTATAGGTCCCCGGCCGGAGGGGTCGGCCGCCGCAGACGACGATCCGCTCCGTGCCCGCCCCGGCGACCTCGGCCCCGAGGGCGCGCAGGAAGCCCTGCAGGTCCACCAGCTCCGGCTCGCGGGCGGCGTTCTCCAGGATCGTCACGCCCTGCGCCCCCACGGCGGCGAGCATCGCGTCCTCCGTGGCCCCCACGCTGGGGAAGGGGAACACGATCCGCCGCCCGTGCAGCGCCGCGGCCGCGCAGACGAGCCGGTCGCCGTCCTCGCGGACCTCGGCCCCGAGGGCGCGGAAGGCCCGCAGGTGCAGGTCGATCGGCCGCGCGCCCAGCGCACAGCCGCCGGGCCAGCAGGCCGCCGCCCGGCCGGTCCGGCCGAGCAGCGCGCCCAGGAACAGGACCGACGCGCGCATCCGGCCCATCGGTCCGTCCGGGACCGTGTGCCCCAGCTCCGCCGGGGCGTCCACCGCCAGGGTCGTGCCCGACCGCCGGACCCGGCACCCGAGGGCGCGCAGGATCTCCACCGCCGCGGCGACATCGGTCAGGTCGGGACAGTTATGTATCACGCTCTCTCCACGCGGCAGCAGCGCCGCCGCCAGGATCGGCAGGACGCTGTTCTTCGCGCCGTGGACGCGGACCGCGCCGTTCAGCGGCCGTCCGCCCTCGATGATGAGATGGCCCATCCACTCGCCCCCTTGTCTTCGGGCCATCCTATGCCGAACGGCGCGAAAGGGTGCGAAGGGTGGGGCGGGGGAGACCAAAGCCTCCCTCTGCTAGGATGTCGTTCCGTACACCACGTGGTATCGCTCTGCGCCGTCCGCGCACCCTCTCAGTCCGCTTCGCGGACAGCTCTCCCAGAGGGAGAGCTCGGGGGACGTGGCAGCTTCCCCCGAACGTGGGAGAAGGACGTGAGCGCTTCGCGAGCTCCCCCTCTGGGGGAGCTGGCACGGCGCAGCCGTGACTGAGAGGGCACACGAACGAACGGGATCCATCCCGCACTGTATGCGGAACAGGTGTGTGACAGGGACATCGTGGGTCCGTACACGGCATCTGTGCGCTCTGCGCCGCTCGATCGCCCTCAGTCCACGTGGGCGATCCCCCTCACGGCCGGATCAGGCCGATCAGGGTGGCGTAGATGTGCTCCGCGGCGTCCGGGATGCCGAGCAGGGCCATGTTTTGGGACATCTCCCGCCGACGCGCCGGGTCCGCCAGCAGGTCCCGCGCCGTGCGGTAGAGCACCCCGCCGCTGCACGTCGGCTCCGGCAGGACCACCGCCGCGCCCTTGTCGCCCAGGACCGCCGCGTTGCGCTCCTGATGATGGTTCGTCACGTTCGGCGACGGCACGATCACCGCCGGGAGCGCCAGCGCGCTCACCTCCGACAGCGTGGACGCGCCCGCCCGGCACAGGACCAGGTCCGCCGCGCGCATGACCGTCGGCATGTCGTAGATGTACTCGCGCAGCTCCACGCCGTCCGGCAGGGTCACGTCCACCAGCGACTGGCACATCGCCTCATAGTTGCGCCCCGCGCCGTGGATGTGCCGGAACGGCGCGCCCTCGGCCGTCTCGCGGCGGAGGAAGTCCGTCATGTGCCCGTTCATCACCTCCGCGCCGAGGCTCCCCCAATAGGACAGGAGCAGCGGGCGGTCGTCCGTGATGCCCAGGGCCGCGCGGGCCTCCTCGCGGGTCTTCTCGAAGAAGGCCCCGCGCACCGGCGTGCCGGTGACGATGACCTTCTCGGGCCGGTCGTAGTAGGCGCGGGACTCCTCATAGCCCACCATCACCCGGTCCACGACCTTCGCCAGACGGCGGGTGGTCAGGCCGGGGACGGCGTTGGACTCGTGCACGGCGGTGGGGATGCCCCGCAGGGCCGCCGCCTTCACCACCGGATAGGACGCATAGCCGCCCGTGCCGACCACCAGGTCGGGCCAGAAGCGGTCGAGGATCGCGTCCGCCTCCCGCTGGGAGACGGACAGGTCGTGCAGCGTCCCCAGGTTGTGGCGGATGGCCGCCGGGCTGAGGGAGCGGCGGAAGGAGCTGATCGTGACCGTCTCCAGCGGGAAGCCCTCCTTGGGCACCAGCCGCTCCTCCATCCCGCCCTTCGCGCCGACGAAGAGGACCTCGCACCTCTCGTTGCGCGCCTGGAACATCCGCGCCAGCGCCACGGCCGGGTTGATGTGGCCTGCGGTCCCGCCGCAGGTGAACAGCAGTCTCATGGTCTTCGTCCTCCTTGGCCCGTCGGGGCCTATCGTCGATGGTCCCGCAGGGGGCCGTCTTAGTTCACAGGGTTCTGGCGGGAGATGCCGAGCACGAGGCCCATCTCCGCCATCTGGATGACGAGCGCCGAGCCGCCGGAGCTGAAGAACGGCAGCGAGATGCCCGTCACGGGGAAGAGGTTCGTGACCACCGCCACGTTCGCGAACACCTGGAAGGCGAAGAGCGTGATGATGCCCACGATGATGAGCGACCCGAACCGGTCGCGTGCGTGCAGGGCCAGCCAGTAGCCCCGGATGATGAGCAGCGCGAAGAGCAGCAGGATCAGCGTCGCGCCGACCAGGCCCAGCTCCTCGCAGACGATGGAGAAGATGCAGTCGTTCGTCGCCTCGGGCAGGTAGAGGAACTTCTGCCGCCCCTGGCCCAGGCCCAGGCCGAAGACGCCGCCGGAGCCGATGGCCAGCAGCGACTGGATCGCCTGCATGCCCTTGCCCTGCGCATCCAGATAGGGGTCTTTCCACAGGGCGATGCGGGAGGCCATGTAGTCCGTGGCCTTGATGATGATCGCCAGCGCGCCGCCCGCCACGGCGCCGCCGATGACGAACCAGTGCAGGGCGATGCCGCCCGCGAAGAGGATCGCCGCCGCGATGACCAGCATCTGGATCGTCGCGGACATGTGCGGCTCGATGTACAGCAGGGCGACCATGATGACGATGACGATGATGTAGGGCACCAGCTCGAAGAAGCCGAACCGTTCGAGCCGGCCCGCCAGGCCGCGCGTGGCGAAGGGCCGCCGTTCCTCGCGCTTGCTCAGCCGCGCGGAGAAGAACAGGATCAGGGCGAACTTGCCCAGCTCCGACGGCTGCCACTGGATCGGGTACTTCAGCCAGCGGTTCGCGCCGCCGGCCGTGACGCCGATGCCGGGGACCTTGACGGCGGCCATGCACAGGAAGGCCAGGACCAGGATCGCGATCGTCAGGCCCTGGAGGCCGCGGTAGTTGAGCTTCGAGACGCCGAACATCACCGCGCCGCCGAGGACGGCGTAGATCGCCTGGCGCTTGAAGTACCAGAACGGATCGTTGTCCGTGACGCCCTTGAGGTCGTAGATGGCGGAGGGGTACGACGCCGAGAGCAGCATCACCAGGCCGATGATGACCAGCAGGACCGTCAGGATGAGGAACGGGAGGTCCACGTTGCCCTGGATCTTCTGCTTCTTCGGCCGTTTCCGCTTTTCTTCTTTCCGTCGTCTCGCCATTGTCGCCATAGTAGACTCCCTTCGGTCCAAGCTGGGATGCGGCGGCGTCTCACAGGGTCGGGACCCGTCCGATGACGCCCAGATAGGCCAGCACGCACGTCACGACCGTGATGCCGCCGAAGACGAAGCACAGCTTCTGCTCGCTCCAGCCGCCCAGCTCCAGATGGTGGTGCAGGGGGGCCATGCGGAAGATGCGCTTGCCGTGGGTGGCCTTGAAATAGCACACCTGGATGATGTCGGACATCGTCTCCGCGATGTAGATGATGCCCACCGGGATGAGGATGAGCGGCATATCCAGCGCGAAGGCCATGCCGCACACGCAGCCGCCGAGGAAGAGCGACCCGGTGTCGCCCATGAAGACCTTGGCGGGGTGGAAGTTGTAGACGAGGAAGCCCGCGATGCCGCCGAAGAGCGCCGCGGCGAGGATCGTCATGCCCATGCTGCCCGAGACCTGCCACTTGACATCGGCGTAGGTGAAGGCCACCGCGAAGAAGGCGCAGACCGGCAGGGTCACGCTGCCCGCCAGGCCGTCCACGCCGTCGGTGATGTTCACGGCGTTGACCGTGCCGGTGATGACGAGGGCGGCGAAGATCATGTACACCACCCAGGAGAGCTTCCACTCCACGCCGACGTACGGCACGTAGACGTTCGGCGTGAGCACGCCCTCATGGCGCAGGAGCACCAGGAAGACGATCGCCACGGCGAGCTGGAGCAGGAACTTCTGCGGGGCGGTCAGGCCGGTGTTCTCCTTCTTCTTCACCTTCGCGTAGTCGTCCAAAAAGCCGATCAGGGCGTAGACGAAGGCGAAGAGGAAGACGAAGAGGCAGGTGCGGTCGCCCTGGAGGAAGATGCCGCGCCAGTCGAGGATCAGGACCGTCACGAGCGTCGCGCCGATGAACATCAGCCCGCCCATGGTCGGCGTGCCCTGCTTGGCCATGTGCCAGGTCGGGCCGTCCTCCTTGATGGATTGGCCCGCCTTCAGGCGGCGCAGCAGCGGGATGAGCAGCTTGCCCAGCACGACGCTGATGAGGAAGCCCAGGACGAGGGCCGTTACGAGCTTGAGCGCGATGGGTTCCATTGGGACGCACCTCCGATGATAGTTACACGTCTGTTCTTTTCGTTCTCTCTGTCACACGCGCCGTCCGCCGGGAGGAGCGGGGCGCGTCTTGGGACTCGTTCAACGGGACATTATAACACGTCTCCGGCGAAAAAGGAAGCGATCTCTTCCCGTTCGTCCAGGGGGCGGCGGACGCCCGCGATCTCCTGGGTGGTCTCGTGCCCCTTCCCGGCGAGGACGACCGTGTCGCCCGGCCGGGCGAGGGCCAGCGCCCGCCGGATCGCACGGCGGCGGTCCGGCTCGCGCACGAGGTCGCGAAAGCCCGGCGGGAAGCCCGCCGCGATCTCGTCGCAGATCCGCTCCGGGTCCTCCGACCGGGGATTGTCGGAGGTCAGCACGACCAGGTCCGCCAGCTCCGCCGCCAGCTCGCCCATGATCGGGCGCTTCGTGCGGTCGCGGTCCCCGCCGCAGCCGAAGACGCACAGGACCCGGCCGGGCGTCACGCCGCGCACCGCGCCGAGGAGCTTCTCCAGCGCGTCCGGCGTGTGGGCGTAGTCGATCAGCACCGTGAACGGCGCGGGGACCGGCACGACCTCCATCCGGCCGCGCACGCCCTCGGCATGGGCCAGCGCCTGCGCGCCCACGTGCAGGGGGACCCCCAGCAGCCGCGCCGCGCCGAGCGCCGCGAGGGCGTCGTGCACCGCGAACCGCCCCGGGATCGGCAGCCACACGCGGCAGCGCTCCTCCGGTCCGGTGACGGTGAAGGCGGTCCCGTCCGGGCGCAGGCGCAGCGCCGTGGCGCGGACCTCGGCCGGGCGGTCCACCGCGAAGCCGTGGCGCGCGCAGGGGACGGTCCCGGCGAAGCTGCGGCCGGTGGGGTCGTCGAGGTCGAACAGCCCGGCGGCGCACTGGTCGAAGAGGCGGGCCTTCGCCGCGCGATAGGCCGCCATCGTGCCGTGGAAATCCAAGTGGTCGCGGGTGAGGTTGGTGAAGGCCCCCACCTCGTACCACAGCCCCTCCGTCCGGCGCAGGGCCAGCGCGTGGGAGGAGACCTCCATCACCGCGTGGCCGCACCCGGCGTCCGCCATCTCCGCGAGCAGGGCCTGGAGGGGATAGGCATCCGGCGTGGTCCGCTCGGCGGGCCGCGCGCGGTCGCCGATCAGGATCTGGTTCGTCCCGATCAGGCCCACCCGCGCCCCGGCATGCTCCAGGATGGCTTTCAACAGGTAGGTGGTCGTGGTCTTGCCGTTCGTGCCGGTCACGCCGGTCAGACGCAGCCGGTCGCCCGGCCGCCCGAACCAGTTGGCACACAGCCGCCCGTAGGCCGCGCGCGGATCGTCCGCCAGCAGCCACGGGCCGTCCCCCGACGGGGCGGCCGCGCACAGCACGGCCGCCGCGCCCTTCTCCAGGGCCTCGGGGATGAAGTCGTTCCCGTCCCGGCGGGTCCCCGGCAGGGCCGCGAACAGCCCGCCCGGCCGCAGGGCGCGGGTATCACAGGTGAGGGAAGCGATCTCGACGTCCTGACCCAAGCGGGTCGCCAGGGGGATCCCCCGGCACAGCTCGGACAGCTTCACGATAGTCCCTCCTGATAAGGATCGTGCGGGGCCGCAGGCCCCTTGTTCGGTTTTTAGTCGTTCGATGCCGTTGGATCGGTGAATCGTACCTCCACGACCGTCCCCACCTCCAGCGGAGTGCCCGGCTCGACGCTCTGGCTGAAGACGGAGCCGCTCTCGCCGACGCCGGTGGCCTTCAGATACAGCCCCGCGCCGTCCATGGCGGCCTTCGCCTGGGTATAAGTCAAGTCGGAGAGGTCCGGCATGGTGGTCATCTCCCCCTGCTGGCTCTCGTCGCCGAGATAGAGCACGACGGTGCTCCCGTTGGGCACGGAGCTGCCGGAGGACGGGGTCTGGTCGATGACGAGGCTGCCCGTGCCGCTCGTCTTGCTCTTGAGACCGAGGGCGCTGAGCGTCGCCTGGGCATTTTCCACCGTCTCCCCCACCACGCGCGGGATGGTGGTCCCGGCGGTGCCGGTGGAGGTGCCGGCCTTCTGATAGCCCATGTAGTCGAGGATGTCGGCGATGAGCTGACCGGCCATGGGCGCGGCCATGGTACCGCCGCTGATGTAGATGCCGTCGGCGGTGGTGTTCGCGTCGGGCGTGGCGGGCTTGGGGAAGTCGTAGGCCAGGAGGACGACGACCTCCGGGTCGTCCGCCGGGGCGAAGCCGAGGAAGGAGACGATGACGTGGCCATCCACGTTCGTCGTCGTGGTCTGGGACGAACCGGTCTTGCCGCCGATGCGGTAGCCCTCGACGTAGGCGTTCTTACCGGTGCCGCCGCGGTCGCCGACGACGCTCTCCAGGATGGAGCGGACGGTGTCGGAGGTCTCCTGGCTGATGACCTGGCGGACCTCGGTCGGCTCGTGATAGCTGACGACGTTGCCGTCGGCGTCGGTGACGGACTGGACGATGTAGGGCTGCATCAGGTGGCCGCCGTTGATGGTGGCGCACTGGGCGGTGATGAGCTGGATGGGCGTGACCAGGAAGCGCTGGCCGAAGGAGGCCGTGGCGAGGGAGACGATGCCGGAGGGGCTGATGAACTCCTCCTTGTCCCAGAAGTTGCTCTGCTGCTCGCCGGGCAGCTCGATGCCGGTGGTGGCGGTGAAGCCGAAGTCCTCCCAGTACTGATAGAACCTCTCCGCGCCGAGCTTCTGCCCGATCGCGATGAAGGCCGGGTTGCAGGAGTTCATGACCGCCTGGCGCAGGGTCTGGGTGCCGTGGCCGCTGCGCTTGCTGCATCGGATGTCCCACTGGTCCATGTGGACCACGCCGGAGCAGTAGAAGGTGTCGCTCTCGCTGGCCGCGCCCTCCTCCAGGGCGGCGGCCAGGACGACGGGCTTGAAGGTGGAGCCAGGCTCATAGGCGGTGTTGAGCGCGCGGTTGCTCCACTGCTGGAACTGCGCCTCTCCGTAGGCGGCCTGGTACTCCTCCTCGGTGACGTTGGGATCGTCCTTCATCTTTTGCAGCTCGTTGAGCGTGCGCTGGTCGGTGACGGCGTTCGGGTCGTTCAGGTCGAAGTCCGGATAGCTCGCGATGGCCTTCACCGCGGCGGTGTCCGGGTCCATGACGATGCAGAAGCCGCCGTTGATGACGTCGAACTTCTCGATGCCCTCCTCCAGGGTGCGCTCGGCGTACATCTGGATCGTCGCGTCGATGGTGGTGTTGACGTTGCAGCCGTCGATGGGATCGGTGTAGTTCGTGTACGGGAAGAGCATCTCCGTGCCGGAGGCGTTCTTCGCGGTGACGGTGCGGCCGTCCTCGCCGGAGAGCTGGTCGTCGTACAGGGACTCCAGCCCGTAGGCGCCGCTGTTGGAGCTGTTGACGAAGCCGATCGTCTGGGCGGCGAGGGAGGAGTAGGGATAGTAGCGCTTGGAGTCGGAGGTCAGATACAGGGCGTTGCCCAGCTCGTTCTCCTTGACGAAGGCGCGGATCTCGTCGGCGACGTCGTCCTCGACCTTCTTGGCGAGGACCTGCCAGGCGGACTCGGTCTTCTGCAAACGGGCCAGGACGTCCTCCCGGTCCAGCCCGAGGATCCGCTCCATCCCGTCGGCGATGAGGTCGTAGGTCTCCTGGATCTTCTGCGCGCGCTCGGCCTCGATGACGGCCTCGGACCGGGGGTTGCCGAAGTCGTCCTTCTTGGCGACCTTGATGTTGGCCAGCACGTCGCGCGGGGAGAGGATGACGTTCTTGACGGGGCCGCTGATCGCCAGCACCTCGCCCTTGGCGTCGTAGATGGTGCCGCGGTCGGCGGTGGAGGTGACCTCGCGGGTCTGCTGGGTGAGGGCCTTCTTGTTCAGATCGTCGTGCTGGATGACCTGGAGCTGGAACAGCTTGCCGAAGAGGATGAGGAAGGTCACCACGCCGAAGAGGATGGCGAGGATGACGATCCGGTCCATGCTCGTACCGGGCAGGCGTCGGCGGTGGGGACGGAGGGTTGGCATGATCTGGCACCTCTACTTTCATCACAGGAGCTGGGACGTGCTCCGATCGTGGACACATATACGATCCGTATACATTCCTGATATACAGATGGTCGGAGGGCGCAAGAACCATTCTCACGCCCTCTGCTCACTCTTGTCGATCCTATGTCTCGGCGGGTCAGAAATATGCCACGACCGCCGTGGCGAAGCTCTTTGCGAAGGCGATCAGCTTGCCGAGGAGGTCGGAGGACCGGTAGTATTCCACCGCGTCCGGCTCCGCCAGATCCAGTGTGTACGTCTGCCAGGTCTGGATCTTGTTCACCTGGCCGGTCGCCAGCAGCTGCTTCTCGATCTCCTGGAGGTCGTAGGCCAGCTCATACTGGGCCCTGAGCTTGCTGTTCTCGTCCTGCAGCTGGCTGAGCTGCCCGCGCAGGTCCACGACCTCGTCGTTGGCGACCACGAGCTGGGCGTAGCTCACCAGCATCAGCACCACCGCGATCACGACGCCCGCCGCCAGGACGGCGGGGGCCGAGCGGCCGAGAGGACGCAGGCGCGGCTTGGCATGCTTGGCGTGTTTGGCCCGCGGCCCGGTGCTCGCGGGCGGGACCTGGGTCTCGACGGACGGCTGGGGGGCCGCCGTCGGCTCCTGAGCGGGGGGCACGTCCTTCAGGGC
>CAKTJM010000052.1 GCA_934567745.1 uncultured Eubacteriales bacterium
TTTCTCCGACGCACATGTCGCCGGAGAAAATGACTCGACTCTATTTCGTGCCTGCGGGCACGAAACTCTGCGAGGCTCTTTTGACACACTGAGCGCCTGGGAGGAGATCCTCCCAGGCGCTCATTTTGTCGTTGTCTCACCCGCGGAACCGGTAGCCCACGCCCCACACCGTCTCGATGTACTGGATGTGCTGCGGGTCCACCTCGATCTTGTCGCGGATGTGCTTGATGTGGACCGTCACCGTGGAGGCGTCGCCGCAGACGTCCATCCCCCACACGTTGTCGAAGAGGCGGTCCTTCGAGAACACCGTGTCCGGGTGCTCCGCCAGGAAGAGGAGGAGGTCGTACTCCTTCCCCGTCATCGACCGCTCCTGCCCGTCCACGAAGACGCGGCGGCTCTCGCGGTCGATCTCCAGCCCGCGGATCTTCAGCACCTCGGGCTTCTGCTTCTCCCGGCTGCCGACCAGGCGCTCATACCGCTGGATGTGCCCCTTCACGCGGGCCACCAGCTCGCTCGGGGAGAAGGGCTTCGTCATGTAGTCGTCCGCCCCCAGGCCCAGGCCGCGCACCTTGTCGATGTCGTCCGCCAGGGCCGAGATGATGATGACGGGCACGTCCCGCTCCTCCCGCAGACGGCGGCAGACCTCGAAGCCGGACAGCCCCGGCAGCATCACGTCCACGATCACCAGCGCATAGTCGCCCCGCAGCGCCTCCTGCAGGCCCACGACCCCGTCCGCGCACATCGTGCACTGGAAGCCGCCGTTGATCTCCAGATAGTCCCGCTCCAGCTCCGCGACGCTCTGGTCGTCCTCGATGATCAGGATCTTCATCCCCGGTCCCTCCTCTTCGTCCTCACTCATTGGTCCTAAGGCCCTGTCACAGCGGGCCGATGTCCCGCACCAGCGGCAGGTACAGGAAGACCCGCGTCCCCTCGCCCTGCTCGCTCGTCAGCCAGATCTTGCCGTGGTGGCTGTCCATGATGCTCCGGCAGATCGCCAGGCCCAGCCCGCTGCCCGGCACGGAGCTCGTGCGCGCCGTGTCCTCCCGGAAGAACCGGTCGAAGACGTGGTGCAGCGCCTCGTGCGAGATGCCCTTGCCGTCGTCCGCCAGCTGGAGGACGATCCCGCCCTCATAGCCCTCGGCCGTCAGATGGATCTGACCGCCCGGGCGGCTGTACTTCACGGCGTTCGAGAACAGGTTGTCCAGCACCCGCTTGAGCTTGTCGCGGTCGGCCACCGCGCGGAAGGTCCCGCCCGGCAGGTCGCTGGTGAAGGTCAGGCCTGCCAGCGCCGCCTCGCCCTCGTATTCCTCGCTCACGTCGCGCAGGAAGGGCATCAGGTCCACATATTCAAAATGGTATCGCATCCGCCCCAGCCCGCACTCGGACAGCTCCGTCATCTCACGGACGAGCTTCTCCAGCACCAGGCTCTTGGCATAGATGGTGTCCAAATAGTGCCTCTGCTTCTCCGGCGTGTTGGCGATGCCGTCGCGCAGGCCCTCGACGTAGCCCTTGATCGCCGTCACCGGCGTGCGCAGGTCGTGCGAGAGGTTCGCCATGAGCTGCTCGCGCTCCTGCCTGGCCTGCTCCTCCGCGATGGCGCTGGCCTTGAGCCGCTTGCGCGCGCTCTCGAACGCCTGGCAGAGGTCGTCCAGCTCGCGGTACTCGCAGGAGAGGACCTCGAAGTCCAGCTCCCCCGCCTGGAGGTCGTCCGCCGCGCGCTTGAGCGTCCGCAGCGGCGCGCCCACCTGCGCGGCCAGCCGCGAGGTGAGCAGCATGCACACGATCCCCACCGCCAGGCACAGCAGGATACCGCCCAGCAGGACGTAGGGCAGCAGGGTCCGCCGCTCGACGACCTCCCCGCCGAAGAAGGCGCGGACGCTGTCGATCAGCAGCGCGCCCCCGTCCGGCACCCGGACGATGAACACGCTCAGCACCACCAGCGCGACCACCAGGCCCACCGCCACGGACAGCAGGACCATGGAGATGCCGGTGCGCAGGAACCGGCCCTTGAGCGTCATCTTCGGCGGCATGGCGCGCCCTCCTCTCTCAGCATCGTTTCAACGGTCCGGTGCGGTCAGCACTCCCTCCGCTCGAAGAGCAGATAGCCGCAGCAGGCGAAGACCAGCCCGTAGCCCACCAGCAGCCCGATCCGCGGGAGCATGGCGAAGAGCGGCAGCGCCGTGCCGATCCAGAGGTTGTGCCACTTGAGGTAGCCGGTGAAGAGCATCCCCCCGGCGCCCCCTACGTACAGCCCGACCGCCAGCAGCCCGACATAGGCCACCAGCCCGATCAGCACCGCCAGCGACGGCCCGTGCAGGAGCTGGTCCAGGCAGCACAGGAAGCAGATCAGCACCGCCAGCGGGACCAGGTCCAGCACACAGGCGGCCAGGCCGGTGCCGATGCCCTCGGCCGTCCCGCCCAGCACGAGCTGGGTCACGGCCGTCACGGCGAACAGCACCGCCAGGTCGAAGACGCACAGCACGAACACGGCCGCGACCTTGGAGAAATAGAGCTTCCCCCGCCCCACCGGGCGCATCAGGCAGGCCCGGATCGTCCGGTCGTGGAACTCCACGGGGAAGAGGTCGCACGCCGCCATGATCGCCATGAGCGGCAGGAAGATCTGGAGGAAGAAGGTCATGTGCGACAGGGTCAGCCCGCCCAGCAGGGCCGCGCGGTCGAAGTCCATCCCGCTGATGGCGTTGACCACGATGCCGCGCAGACCGCTCAGCACGCAGACGGCGCTGGCGATGATGAGCAGGACCGTGTATTTCTTCCGCTTGCGGAGCTTGAACAGTTCGTTCTGTAAGCTCGCGATGAAAACTGGCATCCTCGTCTCCCTCCCCTCACAGCAGCAGGGAGCCCTTCTTGTCCCGGACCTTCGCGAGGAAATAATCCTCCAGCGACGGGTTCAGGCGCAGGGCCTCCTCCTTGGTCTCGAAGGAGAGCATCTCTCCCTCATACAGCACCGAGACCTTGTTGCACATCTTCTCGATCTCCGGCGCGAGATGGCTGGCGATCAGGAAGGTCACGCCCTTCTCGTGCGCCAGACGGAGGATGATCTCGCGGATCTCCACCGTCGCCTGGATGTCGAGGCCGTTCGTCGGCTCGTCCAGGATCATCAGCTCCGGCCGCGCCAGCAGCGCCAGGCCGATGCCCAGCCGCTGCTTCATGCCCAGCGAGAACCGGCCGCAGCGCTCCTTGCGGTACTGCGCCAGGCCCACCAGCTCCAGCACCTGCCCGATGCGGGCCTCGTCCACGTCGGGCCAATACCGCGCCGCCATGCGCAGGTGGTCCCCGGCGGTGAGATAGTCGAAGAGCGCCGGGGCCTCGATCAGCGCCCCGACCCTGGTCAGGGCGGCCTCCCGCTCGTGCACCACGTCGTGCCCGAAGATGGTCGCCGTGCCCTCCGTCGGCCGGACCAGGCCCGTCAGGACCTTCATGATCGTCGTCTTGCCCGAGCCGTTCGGCCCGAGCAGGCCCAGGACGTCCCCGCGGACCATCTCGAAGTCGATCTGCCGCGCGCCGCGGCCGTTGGGATAGACCTTCGAGACGTGGTCCAGCTTCAATACGATGTCGCTCATCACGACCCTCCTCCTATCGTCGAAACGGCCCTTCCCGGAGGCGCGCGGCGCCTCCGGGAAGGGGTCCTTTGTCCTGTCGTGCTGCCGATCCTTCGGTCAGTCCAGCTTGGTCCGGTCGCCCGGATCCCAGCCCTGCACGGTGGTCGTGTCATAGTCCCACAGGTCCGCCTGGACGATGACGGCCAGCTCGTGGTCCTTGCCCGCGGCGTCCGTCGTAGTGAAGGTCACGGTGGTCTCGTTGTGGGTCATCCGGCCGTCCTGATCGACGGTGAAGGTGCTCGTCACGTGCTCAAGAGAGGCGTCCTGGCCCACCAGATAGTCCCACCTGTCCGCATCGACGGCCGAGACGGGGTTGGCCTGATAATAGGCCTCGTAGGTGGCGTAGTAGTCGGTCGTGCCGTCGACATGGACGTAGAGCACGCCGCCCTGATGCTTGTCGGCCTCGCCCCAGTACTTCTGCTCGAGCTGGCCGCTGACCTCATAGTACTTGTCGATCGCGGCCTGGTTGTCGTCGTACCAGTCTTCGCTGCCCAGCTCGACCTCAGACTCGCCGCCAAAGAGCCAGACGGTCAGATCCGGGGAGAGCTTCCCGCCGGTGGTCTGCTCGTAGTAGTCGGTCATGGTCTTCTGATAGTCCTCGTACTCGACGCGGGTGTAGTCATAGTTGTCGTAGCCCATGCTCCCGGCCATCAGGGACAGGCCGGCGTTGACCAGTGCGGGCACCTGCTTCGCGGAGATGTCCACGGTGTAGGTCTTGCTGCCATTGTCGGAGCCGGTCTGGACGAAGTTGTTCTTCAGGTCGCCCATGACGGTGTCGGCGGCCAGCTCGACGAACTTGACCAGGCGCTGACCCATCTCGTCGTCGGCGTTGAAGCCGAGGAAGTTCTGATCGACGCTGTCGGCGTCATAGCTGGAGTCCCAGGAGTGGTAATACTCCGGCTGGCTGCTGTTGAAGCTGACGTACTTGCCGTCGACATCGCTGGACCAGTACTCGCTGGTCTTGTCGCCGGTGGACTCTTTGGTGTGGGTGCGGTACTGGGCCCCGGCGTACTGCCCATCGACGGAGTAGGTCCCGAAGGTCTCCCCGTCGAGCGTGATGGTCGCCGTGGCGTCCAGCGAGACGTTCTTGGTGTCCAGGAGCAGGAGCTTGATCGCGTCCTTGTACTGGCTGTAGCCCCCGACGCTGCCGAACGCGGCGAACGCGGAGACGGACAGGACCAGCACCCCGACCACCAGACAGATCATGATGCGGTTCATTTTCCTCATATCGTTTCCCTCCTATGGATGGTGTGATGCTCTTCTCTTGCTGCTGATGCCATTATAACGGACGCGCCTAAAGAAACAATAGAGCAACTCTTAAGTTTTCATTAAATCCGCCGCGCAGGACGGCGGACGAGGACGAAACGAGCCTCCGCGGACGCGGAGGCTCAGCATGTGTCTCGATATGGCTCATTCCCACGTCTTGGCGCAGGCGACGCCGAGGGCGCCCTCGCCGACGTGGCAGCAGATGCTCAGCGGCAGGGAGATGCGCCCGACCACCTGGCCGGGGAAGGCGGCCTGCACCAGCTCGTGCCAGGCCTCGCCCAGCGACGGGTCCCCGCCGGAGGTCCCGGAGAACAGCGCCATCTTCATGCCCGCGAACCGCTCCGCCAGGTCCCGGCGCAGCGCCTCGATCAGCACGTCGCGCGCGCGCTTCATGCCGCGCACCTTCTTATAGGCGTCGAGCTTCCCGCCCTGGATCTGGAGCACCGGCTTCAGGTGCAGGATCGTCGCCATCGCCAGCCCCGCCGCCGTGATGCGGCCGCTGCGGCGCAGATATTCCAGGGTGTTCACCGCGATGTAGATGGAGGAGGCGTTCCACTCCGCCTCCAGGATGTCCCGCACCTCGCGGGCGGTCCTGCCCTGGGCCAGGAGGACCCGCGCGTTCAGGATCGACTGCCGCAGGGTGACGGAGATCCGCCGGTCGTCCACGACCACCACGCGCCCGCCGTAGTCCCGCGCGAGCGCCTTGCCCGTCTGGCACGCGCCGCTCAGGCCGGAGGACATCGGGAAGTAGAGGACCGCGTCGTGCGTCTCCAGCAGACGGTCCCACAGGGCCGTCACCTCCTCGGGGGGCGGCTGGGACGTCGAGACGTCGGCCCCGGCGGCCAGCTTGCGGAAGAACTCCGCCTCGGTCAGGTCCTGCCCCTCGTGATAGGTCTCACCGTCGACGAAGAAGGGCATGCAGATCACATGGATCCCCAGCTCCCTGGCCTCGGCAGGCAGGATGCCGCTGTTGGTATCTGTCACGATCGCTGTTCTTTCCACGGTGCTATCCCCTTCGCCTGCACGGTCCCCATCATGGGCCGATCCTGATGGACACATCATACCATACCTTGCCCCGCTTGGCAAGTTAGCTTTTTCTTCCAGCGGTGCGAGATCGCCGTTGTCTTCCCCGCCCCGGTCTGATATGATAGGATATGATAAGATCGGTGTCATGAGGCAGACCGGTCAGGGGGCCAGGATCTCCGCGCAGGCCACCGCCAGCGCTCCGGCCCCGATGTGACAGCAGATGCTCAGCGGCAGCCGCGCCAGGCGGACCGACCGGTCCGGGAACCGCGCCTGCACCGTCGCGTGCCACTGCCGCCCGAGCGCCTCGTCGCCGGACCAGGCCGCGTACAGCGCGACCGGCCGTCCGGCGAACTTCTCCCGCAGGTCCCGGTCCATCGCGTCGAGCAGGGCCGCCTCCCGGTGGGCCTGCCCGCGGACCTTTTTGAACGCGTCGAGCTTGCCGCCCTCGATCTTCAGCACCGGGCGGATCGACAGGACCGACGCCATCGTCGCGGCCGCGGCCGTGATGCGCCCGCTGCGGCGCAGCAGCTCCAGCGAATCCACCGCGATGTAGATGCTCGCCCGGTCCTGCACGGCCTCCAGCCGGTCCCGGATCGCGGCGGCCCCCAGTCCGGCCCGCGCCAGGGCGCAGGCGTCCTCCACCGACTGCCGCAGGGTGACGGAGATCCGGTGGTCGTCCACGACCACCACCCGCCCGCCGTAGTCCCGCGCGAGCATCTGCGCCGTGGCGCAGGTCGCGCTCAGCGCGGAGGACATCGGGAGGAAGAGGACCTCCTCATGGTCGGCCAGCAGCCGTTCCCACAGCTCCGTGAGCGTGCCCGGCGCGGGCTGGGAGGTCGAGACCTCCGCCCCGGCGGTGAGCTGGGTGAAGAACTCCTCCTGGGTGCAGTCCACGCCCTCTAGCCGCGCCCGTCCGCCCAGCGTGAAGGGCATCGGGACCAGGTGGATCCCCAGGGCCGCGGCCTCCTCCTGCGTGAGGCTGCTGTTGGTGTCGGTGACGATCGCGATCGGTGCCATAGCGCTCCCCTCCTGCCCTCTCCGACGAGGGCCGACTATCTGTGTTCCCCTGTCGTCCTAAATTTAGAACGGCGTTCTGATTTGGATACTATAGCACGAAACGCGCGGATCGGCAAGCCCCCGCGCAGGAAAGAAGTGATCGACGATGAAACGCGCCCCCTATCAGCGGTCCCGCCAGACCCGGCAGAAGCTGCTCGACGCCGTCATCCAGCTCGCGAGGGAGAAGACCTACGAGGCCATCACGGTCCAGGACATCTGCCGCCGGGCGGGGGTCTCGACGGGGTCGTTCTACCACCAGTTCGGCTCGAAGGACGACCTGGTCATGGCCACGAAGGACATGGTGGACGCCCTGCTGACGGAGGAGCTGATCGACCAGATCCAGCCCCTGCCGCCCCTCCAGGCGCTCGACCGGCTGCTGCGGCGCTACATCCTCTTCATCCGGGACGAGATCGGGCCGGTCCTGGCGCAGTATTACCGCGTGCTGCTGGACCATCCGGACGTGCCGATCCAGGACGCGGAGCGCGCCTACTGCCAGGCGGTCCGCGGCACCCTGGTCCGGGCGGCGCAGGCGGGGCTGCTCACCAGCGGCCTGTCGGTGGACGAGCTGGCGGAGATGGCCATGCGCCTGATGCGCGGGCTGTTCATGGATTGGCTCCTGCGCGCCGGGGACTACGACCTGATGGACCGCTACGAGACGGAGTTCCAGCTGTTCCTGCGGTATGCCTGTTGAGCGGGGCACTACACGGGATGAGGAGAAGGAACGGCGGCGTCCTGGGGGCGGGACCGCGTATCTCTCCCTCCGTCTCGGCTCCGCCGAGCCGCCTCCCTCGTCAGAGGGAGGCGGAGAACGGTCCACGCCCCAGAGGGGACCAGGCTCCCTTGCGTAAAGGGAGGCTTCGTGCTGTACCAACGCAGACCTCCTACAGAAAAAGCGCGGCTCTTTTCACAAGAGCCGCGCTGCGCACAATATGAAGCCATATAGGACGCTCGCAGAGATGCCGTACACCAGCACCGGGCCCGCCACGGTGAACAGCTTCGCCGCCGTGCCGGTCACGAAGCCCTCCTGGCGGAACTCCATCGCCGGGGACACCACCGCGTTGGCGAAGCCCGTGATCGGTACGAGCGTCCCCGCACCGGCCCGCTTCGCGATCCGGTCGAAGACACCGACGCCCGTCAGCAGCGCCGCCGCGGCGATCAGCGTCACCGCCACCGCCGTCCCGGCCAGCCGTTCGTCCAGGCCCAGGGCCTGATATCCGTCCAGCAGCGCCTGGCCCACCACGCAGATGAGCCCCCCGACGAGGAAGGCCCAGCACAGGTCCTTCGCCATCGGCGAGGGGCCTGCCTTCGCCTCGACGTATGCCTGATAGTCCCGATCGGACAGCCGATCGATGTCCATATCCATCACCTCGCTCCCAGTCTCCCCCGATCTGGGGCGGATATGCAGGACGAACCGCCATTTTTTGTCGTCACGGCGGGGAAAACGCTTGCATCCCCCTTCGCGCTGTGATAAGCTGACCGTAGAGTTGTACGACGGTCAAGGGGCTGTCAGCGAAACGGTGGTCGGCTCTCTTCCTACTTACGGTAGAGATGGGAGCTTCCTTTCCTCCCTTCTCTTTGAGGAAGGGGGTGGGTCCATGGGTCTTTATGAGATCGTGAGCCTGGACTTCCAGGCCGCCACGCTCCTCGTAGGCATCCTTGCCCTCTGCGACAGCAGAAAAAAGTGACCGCCAGGCCGGAACCCTGACGGTCACTATGTAGTGATACATATCTGACGATCGAGAGCCGACCACTACTGCCAGCCTCTCTGACTCAAGTATAACCGCTTCGGCCCGCCCTGTCAAGGACGGGCCGAAGTTTTCATCTCCCCCGATGCGCCCCGGATATGCGAAATAGTTCTTGACATCCTGACTTTTTCCGGTATAATAATATAGCCTGTCCATATCGGACGGCAGATCCTTTCCGCCATCGCGAATGGCGGACATACAGTCCATAAGGAGGTGCAACCAAACATGGCAAAGGTGAACGCGAATTACGAAGTGGTCTACATCATGGACCCCGCTCTGGGCGAAGATGCCATCGCCGCGATGATCGAGAAGTTCAAGGCGCTCGTCGAGACCCAGGGTACCGTCACGGAAGTCGATGATTGGGGCAAGCGTCGTCTGGCCTATCCCATCAACGACCTGAACGAAGGCCACTATGTCCTCATGACCTTCACCGCCGCGCCCGAGCTCCCCGCCGAGCTGGACCGCGTGCTGAAGATCACCGAAGGCATCATGCGCTCTATGATCATCTGCAAGGATGAATAAGAGGAGGGACCGCTCTTGTTGAACAAGATTTTCCTCCAGGGGCGGCTCGTCGCCGATCCCGAGCTGCGGCACACGCCCAACGGCGTGCCCGTGGCGTCCTTCCGTCTGGCCGTCGACCGCGACTTCAAGAGCCGCGAGACCGGCGAGCGCCAGGCCGATTTCATCAACATCGTCGCGTGGAGACAGACGGGCGAGTTCGTCTCCCGGTACTTCACCAAGGGGCGCATGGCCATCGTCGAGGGCAAGCTCCAGACCCGTGAGTACACCGACCGCGACGGCAATCGCCGCACCGCGACCGAGGTCGTCGCCGACCAAGTCTACTTCGGCGATTCCAAGCGCGACAACGACGGCTCCGGCTACGCGGCCCCCAGCGGCGGGCGCTCCTACGGCGCGCCCCAGGGCGGCGGCGACCGGTCCACGTCCGGCGGTTATCCCGCCGCTCCGGCGGTCGATCAGTTCGCCGATCTGACCGACGACGACGGCGAGCTGCCGTTCTGATCGCCCACCCATCACTCATATAAGGAGGTTTGCTATCATGGCTATGGATAGAGAACGGCCCCGCGGCAACCGCAAGCGCCGCAAGGTCTGCACGTTCTGTGTCGACAAGGTCGAGCACATCGATTATAAGGACTCCGCCAAGCTGCGCCGGTTCCTCTCCGAGCGCTCCAAGATCCTGCCCCGCAGGACCACCGGTACCTGCGCCATGCATCAGCGCCAGCTGACCGAGGCCATCAAGCGGGCCCGTCAGATCGCTCTGCTGCCTTACGTGACCGACTGATCGTCTGTGACGTTCCAAGGACGCTCTCTACAGAGCGTCCTTTTTTCTTTTTCTATGGACTCTCCGGCCGGAGAGCCCCATCGTTCATTTATACTGAAAGGAGCTGTCCCCTATGCCCCCCTTCACCGCCTGTCTCGTCCAGCGCGCGCCCGTGCCCTATGACAAGGCCGGGAACCTCTCCCTCGTCCTGCGCACCATGGACGAGGCCCGCGCGAGCGGCGCGGACCTCGTCCTCTTCCCCGAGATGTTCCTCTCCGGCTACCTCGTGAAGGACCAGCTCGCCGCGCTGGCCGAGCCGCTGGACGGCCCGAGCCTGCGCGCCGTCGGCGCCCACGCCAGGGCGCTCGGCATGGGCGTCCTGCTGGGCCTGCCCCTGCGCGTGGACGGCCATGAGAAGCCCCACAACGCCCTCGTCTTCTTCGACCGCGACGGCTCCGTCGCCGGTTGGTCCGCCAAGACCCACATGTTCGGCGGCGAGGAGCGGATGTTCGATCCCGGCGACCGGCTGGCAGCCTTCGACACCAGCTTCGGCCGCGTCGGCCTGATGATCTGCTACGATGGGGAGTTCCCCGAGGTCGCCCGGACGCTCGCCCTCGACGGCGCGCAGCTCCTGTGCATGTGCGCGGCGAACATGTCCCCCTTCGAGGACTACCACGCCGTCTACATGCGCGCGCGTGCCATGGAGAACTGTGTATACGGACTGTATACGAACCTCGTCGGCGACGAGAAGCGCTTCCACTACTGCGGCCAGAGCTGCGCGATCGGCCCCGACGGCAGGATCCTCGCCATCGCGGACCACGACCGTCCGGCGCTGCTCTACTGCACCGTCGATCTCGACACGATCCCCGCGGCCGACGCGCCGCTGCGCTATCGCGAGAACCGCCGCCCGGAGCTGTACCGCCTGTGAGCCCGTTTTCCCGGTCCCCGGAGGGATAGCCCGCCGCCCGACTGGCCATACTCCCCTTACCAGGAAAGGAGTGGCAGCTATGGTGAAAGGCGTGGCCCGACGGGTCATCATCGTGACCTCCCCCGAACAGGACCGGTTCGAGAAGGCGTTCTTCCTCCTCCGCGAGGACCTGCCCGCCGCGGGCGACCCCGAGGAGGAGGTCCTGCGGCAGGCGCAGCAGGCGGCCGATGCCTACCTACAGCGCTCGTCGCCCCAGGCGCGGCGGCGGCGGATGGTCGGCCCGGTGCTCTTCACGCTGCTCGGCGGCGTGCTCGCTTCGGCAGTTTGGTGGATCTTACCGGTCCTGTGAGCCGGATCTTCTGTCTTCCCGATCGGGCCGGACGGTGGTATCATAGGGTATCCTGATATCCTACGGAGGTCCCCCTATGCGCAACATCATCCTCATCGGCATGCCCGGCGTCGGCAAGAGCACCCTCGGCGTCCTGCTCGCCCGCCAGATCGGCTTCCACTTCCTCGACACCGACCTCGTCATCCAGGCGCGGGAGGGCAAGCTCCTGCGGGAGCTGATCGCGGAGCACGGAGACGACGGCTTCCTGAAGCTGGAGGAGGACGTCTGCGCCGCGCTGGAGGCCGACCGGTCCGTCAT
The DNA here is from genome assembly GCA_934567745.1 of uncultured Eubacteriales bacterium. Lineage (GTDB taxonomy): Bacteria > Bacillota > Clostridia > Oscillospirales > Oscillospiraceae > Evtepia. Next base: position 11,567 of record CAKTJM010000052.1, read on the forward strand.
CGCCACGGGCGGGAGCCTGATCTACGAGCCGCGCGCGATGGCGCATCTGCACGAGCTGGGGACGGTCGTCTACCTCAAGCTCGGCTACAAGCCCCTCGCCCGTCGGCTGGGGGACCTGAAGAAGCGCGGGGTCGTCCTGCGGCCGGGCCAGACGCTGCGGATGCTCTACGACGAGCGCGTGCCGCTCTACGAGCGGTACGCCGACGTCACCGTCGAGTGCAACGGGCAAAACACGGAGGACTGCGTGCGGCTCCTGCGGAAGAAGCTGCACGTCTGAACGAGAGCCATACACAGGAACGAGCCGCCGGGCATTTGCCCGGCGGCTCGCAGCGTGTCGAAAAAGTCCGGCTGGAGCTGGGCTTTTTCTGATAGATATGGTAGAATGGACAAGGGTGATGAAAG
>CAKTJM010000053.1 GCA_934567745.1 uncultured Eubacteriales bacterium
ATATAGGGCTGGTAGACCTCGACGGGACCTGTGATGTTGATGCTGCCGACGATGCTGTGGGCCATGTCGTAGATGGGGGCGGCATAGCACACCAAAGGATGGTAGACCTTGAGGAAATGCTCTGGCCCCCAGACCATGACCGGCCCAGCCATGGCGAGCGAGGTGCCGATACCATTGGTGCCGACCGAGGCCTCAGAGAAGTCGCAGCCGTTGTTCATCTGGGCCTGCTGGGACAGCTCAAGGAACTCCTGATCCTCGGAGAGGAGGAGGAGCTGGAAGCCGCGCTTGTCGGAGAGCATGATGCTGTGTCCAGTCTCACGCAGGGAACGGTAGAATTCCAAAAGATAGGGAAAGGCGAGCTGACAAAGCAGCTTGTTCTCATCGAGCACGATCTCGAACGCCTGCTTCGAGAGCGTGGGCGGTTCGGTCGCGAAGGGGTCTGCCTTGCCTTTTGAGCGGCGCCAGGACGCTACGATCTCCGGCCGGACGCCCTCGATGGCGTCCGGGACCGGCTCGGGGCCGGCGACATAGCGCTCCCAGGCGGCGTATATCGTTGCATGATCGAGATCCACGTTCGTTACCTCCTCCCGGGACCATAATAAAGGGATGGTCACTGATTTTTTCTTATTTTATCACAAAATAAGAAAAAATCAAGAAAAACTCAAAAGAAGAAAAATCTGATCGCGATCGTTTCTAAGGGAAGTCGATCGCCTCAGCGTATGAAAGTGGTGCTTTTGAGTGTATGATGTCTTATTTCAGCAGGAAAACGTTACGACGCAGGATTTTTTAGGTGAGAAATCATTTTTCCCGAGAATATCGCAAAATGGGCCGAATCAACAAATTATCGGCAGAGGAATTGTACAAATAAGAAAAAATGGAGAATACGGCTTGACAAATTCCCGGAATGATCGTAATATGGCATAAACCGATGGGAAACTGAGAGTAAAACGAGAAAATGAATGAAAAAGATCTCCCACATCGACGGATAAACGTCTCTCTTCGTGAGAATGGTGTGACAGACTCTCCCCCTTCGCTCAGGATCCGGTATAGATGACCTGTCGTCATTTATATAGATCATTCCAATGAGTAATACACATTAAGGAGGAAAACCATGATCTACAAAGCTGACAAGCTCACGAGGATGAAGGGAGCCGACATCATCGCTGAGTACATGCTGAAGGAGAAGATCCCGTACATGATCGGTTACGCCGGACACGGTGCCATCGGCATGCTGGACTCCTTCTACGACAAGCAGGACGACGTCAAGATCGTCTGGCCGCGCATCGAGACCGCTTGCGGCTTCATGGCGGACGCTTACTTCCGCGTTACCAAGAAGCCTCTGCCCGTCTACGTGTCCACCGGCCCGGGCCCCGCGCTGTCCACCTGCGCCGTCGCCAACGCCTTCTATGATTCGTCCGCCTTCCTGCAGCTGACCGGCCAAGCTCCTACGAGCCAGTTCGACACCGGCGCGCTCCAGGAGCAGTACCGCTATCATCAGGCGGACTTCTCCACCGCGATCCAGCCCTACGTCAAGCAGAGCTATCAGGCGGTGAATGCGGAGCAGCTCTCCGCCTTCCTGCCCAAGGCGTTCAAGCAGATGAAGACCGGCCGTCCCGGTCCCGTCCACATCGAGGTCCCTTATGATGTGTACCTGATGGAGGCTGACACTGTCGTCGCCGATCCCATCGACTGGTCCGACTCCATCGCTTGGCGTACCGGCGCGGAGGAGAAGGTTATCGGCTCCATACTGCAGAAGCTGAAGGAGGCCGAGCGGCCCCTGATCCTGGCTGGCGGCGGTGTCAACCACTCCTCCGCTCAGGAGCAGCTGCGCATCTTCGCCGAGCAGATGGACATCCCCGTCATCACGTCCCTGATGGGCAAGTCCTCCCTGCCGGAGACCCATCCGCTGTGCCTGGGCGTCAATGGCACCTGGGGCCATTATCCCGCTGTCGAGGCTGCCCGCAACGCCGACCTGATCCTTGCTCTCGGCTGCCGCTTCAATGACCTGCACACCGCCACCTGGCAGCCCGGTTTCGCCTACAACTTCCCCGTCACCAAGCTGATCCAGGTCGACATCGATCCCACCGAGATCGCCCGCAACTATCCTGTCGACGTGGGCGTGGTCGGCGACATCCGTACCGTGCTCAACCAGCTGATCGACATGGCCAAGGCCAAGCAGGTCAAGGGCGACTACACCGTGTGGCATCGTGAGATCGCCGGCTTCCGCAAGGAGTGGACCGACTTCGTCACCCCGTTCCACACCAGTGACGCCGATCCCATCGATCCCCGCCGCCTGATCACCGATATCCGCAAGGTCGCTCCGAAGGACGCCATCATGTTCTCCGACGTCGGCAACAACCAGCCCTGGGTCGAGCAGTACTGGACCACCGAGGTTCCCAACACCCACTTCACCGCCGGTGGCTTCGCGGCCATGGGCTTCGGTGTGGTCGGCGTCCTGGGCGCCAAGCTGGCCAAGCCTGAGACCACCTGCATCAACGTCTGCGGCGACGGCGGCTTCCTGATGATGCCGCATGCTGTGGCGACTGCCGTCCAGTATAACCTGCCCTGCGTCTGGGTCATCATGAACAACTACTGCATCGGCGCCATCCGCGATCTGCAGAAGTTCTACTATGGCGGCCGTGAGATCGGCACCAGCTTCCAGAAGTTCGAAGGCCGCAACTATCGCGACGGCGAGCTGTGGAACCCCGATTTCGCCGCCATGGCCCGCTCCATGGGCGGCCAGGGTATGACCGTCACCAAGCCCGGCGACATCGCCTCTGCGGTCGAGACCGCCATCCAGTCCGGCAAGCCGACCGTCATCGACGTCAAGATCGACCGTGACATCAGCGTGCCCATGACCACCTCCTGGCAGATGCCGCCCATCCCGCCCGCGCTGCCTACCTTCGGCAAGATCAAGGTCCGCTGAGATCCTGCCCGATGCCCCGCGCCGATCCCATTTCCCGTCACGGCGAGGCCCGTGCCGGAGACACAGAACGGAGGAGCCTATGCGATACGATGAGACGAAGGAGACGCTGCTGCGGCAGAGGATCACACAGGAGGACATGCCCGTCTGTCTGGCCATCCTGGAGGCCGCGGTCATGTCTGCGCGGATGGAGCACGCCGTCCCGCCCGACCTCATGGAGATGATCTCCGCCTTTTACGGCGGAGGGAACGTGCAGGCCGTCCTGTATGACCTGGAGCGGCTGGAGATCCTCGTCGAGGGTATGCCGCGGCTCGCTCCTGACTGTGTCCGGCCCGTCTCCGCGCTGCTCGCCGACCTGATTGGCAGCATGGAACTGGACGGCCGCACCGTATTCGTGTTCCTGGAGGAGCTGACCGCCTACATCACCGGGAAGGAGCCGGGGATCGAGGTGGGCGTGTCGGAGCTCCCGGGCGCCGTGGCGCTCACGTGGGAGGAGAAACAGTACGAGCTGCTGCCGGCATTTTCGCCCTTCTTCATGCCGGTGGCGGCGGACTGGGCCTCCGAGGCGGAGCGGTATCTCTATGCGATCGGTCCCTTCGCGGGCCAGCACTGGGAGAAGCTCTACCCCTACTACGAGCACCCGGAGTTCCGGGACTACCTCGCGCTCTACGATCCCTGGGGCCAACGGAAGATGAACATCAGCAACGGGCATCTGTCCGCCTTCCTGGACTGGTTCGTTCGGGATCGGTCCGGGCGGCGGTTCTACGTGGAGCCTTCGTTCACAGAGGCGATCCACGACCTGGGCCTCCTGCGCTACGACGATGAATCGTGAGCGCAGGGGCCTCCCCCTGCGAGAACGACCGCATCATAGTCTTACCTCATTCCCTATATGCCCCCCCTATCTTACTCATCACTCATACGGATCGACCCATCCCCCTGTCCCATACGAGAGAAAAGAGCGGCAGTCCTGCCGCGACAACAACAGAAAGGAGGCTGCGCTGACCCAATGTCCAACGAAGTATTGCTGATCGGGACCCTAGTGTTCTACTTCGCGTTCATGCTCGTGGCATACAAGCTGTTCGGCCGCGCAGGCCTGTACGGCTTCACCATCTTTGCAACGATCGTCGGTAACGTGGAGGTCCTCTCCCTGGTCCATGCCTTCGGCCTGGACCAGACCCTCGGCAACGTCATTTTCGCGACCACGTACTCTGCGGCCAAGATCCTCACCGAGATGGAGGGCGAAAACGGCGCGAAATACGCCAAGAAGGCGACCTGGCTGAGCTTCGGCACGACCGGCCTGTTCATGGTCATCACCCAGTCCTGGGCGTGGTACACCCCTGCCGACGGCGGCGGGCTGCAGGCCCTGTTCGCCAACTCCCCGCGCATCATGCTCTCCAGCCTGGTGGTCTACGCCATCTGCATGTTGGTCCAGATCGCCGTCTACAAGTTCATTTGGGCGCTGCAGCGCAAGAGCGAGACCTCTCTGGCCATCGCCGTGCGCTCCGTGATCTCCACGATCATCGTGCAGCTCGTCAACACCATCCTGTTCACCTTGTTCGCCTTCCTTGGTGTCTATGACTTCGCCGTCCTGATCGACATCATGTTCGCGAGCTTCGGTATCTTCATCGTGACGTCCGTCTGGGACATGATCATCCAGATCGTCGCGAAGAAGACCTGCAAAACCAGTAATATCCTATTCAAAGGAGTGGAATGATCCATGAAAGTCCTCATCACCGGCACCAGCAATGGCATCGGCAAGAGCACCGCACTGAAGTTCCTGGCCGAAGGCCATGACGTCATCGGGCTCGACATCGCCGAGGCGACCATCACCGACCCCAAGTACACCCACTACGTCTGCGACGTGGCCCACAAGGACGAGCTGCCCGACATCGACGGCGTCGAGATCCTCATCAACAACGCCGGCGTGCAGAGCAGCGGCCGCGACATCGAGGTCAACCTCATCGGCCTGATGAACTGCACGGAGAAGTACGGCATCCAGCCCGCCATCAAGTCCATCGTCCAGACGGCCTCCGTCAGCGCCCACAACGGTGCGGAGTTCCCTGAGTACTGCGCCTCCAAGGGCGGCGTCCTCGCCTATACCAAGAACGTGGCCCTGCGTGTCGCCCAGTATGGCGCGACCTGCAACAGCGTATCCGCCGGCGGCGTCCTTACCGAGCTCAATCAGCACATCCTCGATGACAAGGCCCTCTGGGACGCCGTCATGGCGGAGACCCTTATCCCCAAGTGGGCCACACCCGAAGAGATGGCCGACTGGAACTACTTCCTGGCCGTCATCAACAAGAGCATGACCGCGCAGGACGTCCTCATCGACAACGGCGAGATCTCGAAGGCGAATTTCGTCTGGTGATCCCCTTCCATCCTTCCCAACGTCTTTTATCCATAACAAAGCCCTTCCTTACTCCAATATTTGCTTCTTCCTTGTCTATCAGTGCGCAACATACCCCATGAACGATGAAGGACCTGCTGCGGGACAGCAGCCGCAGCAGGTCCGATGAACGATCGTCCCCCAGGAAGGCCCCTGACCGTAGGGCTCAGACGGTCAGGGGCTTTCCACTACTCCCCGCGGAGCGCCGTCGTCGGCGGACGCCCGCCCGGCGGCCTTCCGTGCCATTGGAGGTCCCCATGGAACAAAACGAAACCAGCACCCAGCGCGGTGCACTCATCTATCGTCTGGACGACCGACCGCCGCTCGGGAAACGGCTCATCTATGCCACCCAGTTCCTCGTCATCTTCATCGGCTCGATCGTCCTGGTGCCCGCCATCGTGGCCGGGCCGCTCGGCTGGGACGGCGATACCGTCACCCTCCTGCTCCAATGCGCTGTGTTCACCGGCGGTGTGGCGACCATCGTCCAGGTGAAGGGCCTCGGACCGGTCGGTGCACGGCTGCCGATCCTGCTCGGCACCACCTTCGTCATCATCGATCCACTCATCGGCATCACCCAGCGCTTCGGCTATGACGCCTTCCTCGGGGCGGTCATCGCGGCGGGCGGGATCTATGCCGTCTTCGGCTATTTCGGGATCGGCCTGCTGCGGCGCATCTTCAGCGTGGCCGTTTCCGGCACGCTGATCGTCGCCATCGCCCTGACCCTTGCTGGTTCCTGCGCCGACATGATGGCCGGGGGCAGCAGCCCCGTCGGCAGCGGGCACGGGGCCTGGCAGAACTGGGTCCTCGCCCTGCTCGTACTGACCATCTGTCTGCTCTGTCACTGTCTCGGCCGCGGCTTCGTCCGCACGGCGAGCCTTTTCCTGGGGCTGACCGCAGGTTACGTCGCCGCCTGGTGTATGGGCGGGGTGCGGTTCGACGGGGTCGCGCGGGCGGCCTGGATCTCGGTGCCGAAGCCCTTCGCCTTTGGCATCTCGTTCCGACTCGAACCGATCCTCATCATGGTCGTCATCTACCTCGTCACCATGGTCGAGTTCATCGGCGACACCACGGCCACCGCGATGGTCTGCGACGACCGGCTCCCCACACGGCGGGAGCTGCGCGGCGGCATCCTCTGCGACGCGCTCTCGAGCGTCCTGTCCGGTGTGTTCAACTTCGCACCGAACATCTCCTACAGCGACGGCGTTGGTATCATCGGCAGCACTCGGGTCGCCAGCCGCTCCGTCATGCTCACTGCGGCCGTCGGCATCACGGCGGCCGGGCTGGTCCCGAAGTTCGCGGCCCTGCTCTATACCGTTCCGGCGGCGGTCCTCGGCGGCGCGTGCATCTTCCTGACCGGGATCATGCTCATGGCGGGGCTGGAGGTCATCCAGAGCCAGCCGATGTCGCTGCGCACTTCCGTCATTGTTGGCACCTCACTGGCGCTGGGCATCGGGTTCGGGTCGAGCGGTGTGCTCGACGATGCGCCCATGCTCGTGAGCACCCTGCTGGGCGGCATCCCGGGGACGGCCCTGATCGGAGGGCTGCTCAATGTCGTCCTGCCGCAGGACAAGAGGGCCGCCCCGAAGGACGGCGGCGCCCCCACACCATGATCGATAGGAGGTATCCCTTATGACACTCAGACCGCTGGACGGCCGCGTCGTCGTACAGCACCCCGAGCCCGTCGAGCGTACCCAGGGCGGCGTGCTCCTGACCGGTGCAGCCAAGGAGCAGCCGGAGCTGGCGGTGGTCGTCACCGTCGCCCCCGGTGAGGCTGAGCAGGTCGTCCGCCCGGGCGACCGGGTCATCACCAATAAGTATGCCGGGACAGCTGTGAAGCTCGACGGCAAGGTGCTGACCATCCTCAAGCTCAGCGACATCATCGCGATCGTCAACGACTGACCTATCCTGAACAGCGAACAGCCCGCCGGGACGTCCCCAGCGGGCTGTTCCATATCATATCAAACGGTCATTTTGAAGACCACGCCCACCGCCGCGGCGATGCCGATGTAGACCAGCGGCGAGATCTGCTTGAGCTTGGGCAGGTTCATCGCGGCCAGCATCACCAGGAAGAGGACGATCGGGCCGGGGTGCAGAGTGAGCGTCCCGTCCCAGGTGAACAGGGACACGGCGCACACGGCGAAGGCCGCCGCGGCGATCAGGCCGACGGAGGCCGGGCGCAGCCCGTAGAAGAGCGCCTTGACCCGCGGATCCTCCCAGATGGCGGCGAGGAGGCGGGAGACGATCAGGATGATGATGACGGCGGGCGTCACCAGGCCGACGTCCGCGACGATCGAGCCGGGGACCCCGGCGGTGACGTAGCCGACGTAGGTGGCCATGTTGATGCCGATGGGACCGGGCGTGGCCTCGGAGATGGCGATCATCGTGGCGACGTCGGCGGAGGTGAACCACCCGGTCCGGGCGGACATGTCGAGCAGGAAGGGGACGGTGGCCATGCCGCCGCCCATAGAGAAGAGGCCGACCAGGAGGAACTCCCAGTACAGCCGCAGGAGCAGGATCACGGGGCCTTGCCCCCTCTCGGTCTGCACACGACCAGGCCGACCACGCCCGCGCCGATGACGAGCAGGGCGGGGGACAGCCCGACGAAGGCCGCCAGCACGAAGACGGCGGCGAAGATGAGGGCGGTGGGCACGTCGAGGACGGCCTTGCGGAAGAGCCGCGCGGCGCTCGTGAGGATGAGCGCGCAGACGCAGGCGCGCACGCCGGTCAGGGCGTACTGCACCCACTCGTTCCCGAGCAGGCCCCAGAAGAAGGCGGCGATCAGCGTGACGATGACCATCGGCGGGAAGAGGATGCCGAGGGTGGCGACGATCCCGCCGGGGACCCCGGCGCGGCGGTAGCCGCAGAAGGTCGCGGTGTTCACCGCGATGACGCCGGGGGTGCACTGGGCGATGGCGTTGAGGTCGATCAGCTCCGTGTCGGTCAGCCAGCCGCGCTTCTCGACCAGCTCCCGCTGGAAGAAGGGGAGCATGGCGTAGCCCCCGCCGAAGGTACTGGCGCTGATCCGGGCGAAGGTCAGGAAGAGCGCGAGGTAAGAGGTCTTTTTGGGCATGACAGAGGGTCCTTCCCGGGTCAGGAGCACACGTCGAGGATGACCTGTGCGAAGATCTTGGAGGCAGTGAGCAGGTCCGCGACGCAGACGCGCTCGTCCGGGCTGTGCAGGTTGGAGACGAAGCCGGGCATGGACGCGCCGAAGGCCACGCCGCCGGGGATGCCGTGGACGTAGGTCCCGCCGCCGATGGCGCGGCAGCTGCTCTCGAGCCCGGTCCACTCCTCGTAGCAGCGGGCGAGGGTCCGGAGGAAGGGGCTGTCCGCTGGGACGTGGTGGGGCGGATCGATCGTGCCGGAGACGGTCAGGCCGTCCGCGCCGAGCGTCCGCTCGACGGGCAGGCGGATGCTCTCGTCGGAGCCGCACAGCGGCGTGCGCGCGTCGAAGCGGGCGGTGACGCCGTCCGCGTCCAGCGCCAGGCAGGTGAAGGCCAGGCTCAGGTTGCCGGAGAGGTCGTCGCGCTGGGCGATGCCCAGCGCCGCGCCCGTGTGGTCCCCGTGCGGGAACCACCGCGCGAGGGCGCGGATCGCCCGCGTCGAGGCGCAGTCGGCCAGCGGCAGCGCCGCCAGCAGGGCGACGAGGGCCGTCTGGGCGTTGTGCCCCTCCTCCGGGGTGGAGGCGTGGGTGGGCTGGCCGGAGCAGACGAGCTGCACGCCGTCCGGCCCCTCGGTCACGGCGAACTGGATGGCCGGTCCGAGGGCGAGGGCGTCCGCCGCGGCCCGGACGGCCGCCGCGTCCAGCCCCGCGACGGTGGCGGTGGCCTTGGCGGGGACGACGTTCACGCGGACGCCGCCCTGGGCGGCCGTCACGCGCGGCAGAGCGGTCTCCCCCTGCCAGCTTGCCCGGAGGGTGGGCTGGTAATGCCCCTTCTCGATGTTCAGGATCGGGAAGCCCGCATCGGGGGAGAAGGTGCAGGGGGCGTAGGGGTGCCGCTCGTAATACCAGTGGATGTCACGGAAGCCGGTCTCCTCGTCGGTGCCGAGGATGGCGCGGACGCTCCTGCGCAGGGGCGTGCCCAGTTCCTTCACGGCGCGCATGGCCAGTAGGACGGCGGCCATCGGGCCCTTGTCGTCGTCGGTCCCGCGGCCGTAGAGCAGCCCATCGACCAGCCGGGGCGTGAACGCCTCCGTCACGGTCCAGCCCTCACCGGGCGGGACGACGTCGAGGTGGCCGAGGATGTGCAGCTCGGTCGGGCCGTCGCCGAGATCGACGACGCCGACGTAGCCCTCCAGCCCCTCGGCGGTCAGGCCCCATTCGCGCGCGAGGGCGAGGGCCTCGTCCAGCGCGGCGGCGGGACCGGGGCCGAAGGGCTTCCCAGGCTCGGCCGGGCCGAGGGTGCTGTCGATGCGCACCAGACGGGAGACGGCGTCGATCAGCTCGTCCTCCCGTCCTGCGTACCAGCGTTCGATGGCTTCCTTATCGATGCTCATGGGGGCTCCTTTCCAGGGGTGGCTCTTGGTTCACTCGGCGGCGTTCCGGTTCTTGCCGTTGATCTCGTCGAGGTATTTGTAGATGGTGTAGCGCGAGACGCCCAGGTGGGAGGCCACATAGGGCACCGCCCGGCGGTAGGAGAAGGCGTCCATCTCCTTGAGCTGCTCGATGACGCGCAGGCGGTCGGCCTTGGTCATCTCGCGCACGGGCTTGCCGATGCGCAGGGTCGCCTCCTCGAACAGCTCGCCCACGCCGGTCTCGCGGCTCTTGTAGAGGGCGCTGTGGAAATCGACCTCGGTGTGCATCAGGTCGAGCAGGACCCGGTTGGCATAGGTGAGGGGGGTGAAGTCGTAGTTGATGCCGAAGCCGAAGTGGTAGTCATCTCCGCGGATGGAGAAGGTGGAGCTCTTGGTCTGCTGCCCGGTGGGGGTGACGGCCAGGAGGTTCACCATGTCCCGGTCCAGGTGGAGGTCCTGCTCCAGGCCCGTGATGTCCTGGGTGGAGCCGACGGTGCGGCCGGAGATGTGGCCGTTGTAGATGGCCAGGACGGGGTGGAGGGGGTCGGCGAGGTCGTTGATGACGGTCTCGCAGTTGGTGCCGAACATCTCGGCGATGCCCTTGGCCATACGGTCCAAGGTGGCGAAGGCTTCTTCTCGGGTCATGGGGGGATCACCTCTCGTACAGATTTTGGGGCACGGCTAAAAAGAAGCCGCCCTTCCAGGGGGGAAGGACGGCTTGGAAGGACAAAAGGTCACAGGAGGGACAGCACGAGCGTCAGGACCATGAACGCCAGAGCGACCCACTTGGTCCACTTGGCGAGCTTGGCGTCGGCGGTCTTGGCCTTGTTCTTGGACAGGAAGGAGTCGGCACCGCCGGAGATGACGCCCAGGCCGGAGTGCTTACCGGACTGACCGAGAACGAAGACGATCAGGATGGCGCAGGAGATGACCTGCAGGATGGAGATGATGAGAGTAGGCATTGTCGCAGTTCCTTTCGTGCATATGTCGGCAGATCCGCTCGGGGATCATAGTTGGCTAACGCCCATGATAGCATGAGTCCCCCTATTTGTCAACCCCCATGTGTCGGGCGCACGAGCGCCTACTATTATATATGGTATCAACGCGGGGACGGACCGGCTCACCACATGCTCCACAGGAGCTTGGCGACCTCGGCGCGGGTGATGGACGCGGTCGGGCGGAGCTGGCCGTTCGAGCCGCCGACGATGTCCAGCCCGACGAGCTGGGCGGTGTAGGACTTGGCCCAGCTCGGCACGGCGGAGGCGTCGGAGAAGCCCTTCAGGCTGGCCTCCGGGTAGCCGCTCTCCAGCATCCGACCGAGGATGGTGATCGCCTCGGCGCGGGTGACGCTGCTCTTGGCGTTGGCGTAGAGCTTGCCGTCCTTGCCCTGGCTGCCCTTCATGACGCCCTTGTCATAGAGGGCCTTCATGGCGTCGAGGTCCCAGGACGGGATGGACGCGGCGTCGGCGTAGGGGAGGGTGACCTTCTGATAGGCGCTCAGGTCCAGCCCCATCCAGCGGGCGGCCATCAGGGCGAAGTCGCCGCGGGTGACGGGCCGGTCGGGGAGGAAGCGGGTCGTGCCGTTCTCCGTGACGCCGTTGAGGATCCCGGCGGCGTTCAGACGGGTGGTGTAGGGCGCGGCCCAGTGGCCGGTCATGTCCGCGAAGGGGGTCGTGTCGGCGGAGGCGGGCAGGGTGGCGCTCGCGCGGGCGCGGTTCCCGGCGGCGTCCACGGCGGTGACGGTCACGCGGTGCAGGCTGTCGTCGAGGGTGCCGAGCGCGGCGGTGAGGGTCGTCCCGTCCCAGGTGAAGGGGAGGGACCTGCCGTCGAGGGTCAGCCCGATCTGGTCCTGGGCCAGCGTCTCGCCCTCGTCCGTGATGGCGGCGGTGACGACGCCGCCGGTCAGGGTGAGGTCGATGGCGGGCGGGGCGTCGTCATCGACCGAGACGGCGATGGTGACGGCGTAGCTCCCGCAGGCGACCTTGAGCTTGCCCGTGGCGGTGGTCCCGGCGGCGGTGAACCGGCCGTCGTCCGTGATGGTGCCGACGGCGGGGTCGCAGGACCAGGAGAAGCAGCGGTCGCCCCCGGTC
>CAKTJM010000054.1 GCA_934567745.1 uncultured Eubacteriales bacterium
CCACGACACCGTCCACGAGATGGCCCGCGACGAGGCCCGTCACGGCAAGGCCCTGGCCGGCCTGCTGGCACGCTATTTCGGCAAGTGATATCAGAGCCATAGGGGGAGGGGACCGATGCATCGGTCCCCTCCTTTTGCGCTGTAGATGAAAAGAAGGTTGCATCATAGCGACATTCGGGTATAATATAGGCATCAGATGACGATGAGGAGGGTCCGCTATGCACATCAAGCCGAGCGCGAGCATCCGTCAGAACTACAACGACATCGCCGAGCTCTGCCGCGCCACCGGCGAGCCGGTCTACCTGACCAAGAACGGGGAGGGGGATCTGGTCGTGATGGACATCGCCTCGTTCACGAAGCGGGAAAAGATGCTGAAGCTGCGCGAGGAGCTGCTCGCCATCGAGGAGGACCGTCTCCGCGGCGCGCCGGACCATCCTGTGGAGGAGGTCGCCGCGATGATGGAGCAGGCGATCCGGGAGGTGCACCATGCCGGAGCCTGACGCGCGCTGGCAGGTCGTCGTCTCCCAACGGGCCGCCCGCCAGCTGGTCGAGCACGCCGCCTTCGCGGCACGGCGGGAGGAACGGCTGGCGCACAAGCTGGTCGCCGACTTTCGGGCCGCGGCGGAGTCGTTGCAGCACTTCCCGTATCGAAACCCCATCCTGCGCTCGGAGGTCTTCTCGACCGAGAAGTATCGCAAACTGGTGTTCGGCAAATGGTATCTGCTCATCTATCAGATCAGGGACGAGCGGGTCTTCGTCGAATATGTGGTCGATGGAGGGCAGGACTACCAGTGGCTGATCCAATGACGGAAGACACACATGACCCTTTGACAGCCTATGCGCCCCCGGCCCGCGCCGGGGGCGCAGGTTTTTCCCCCCGCCCCGCTTGTTGCCCGCGCGGAGACGTGCTATAATATCATATTACGATTTCCAGAGAGAGGAGTGGCGTCATGAAGCTGCTGGTCATCGACGGCAACTCGATCGTCAACCGCGCGTTCTACGGCATCCGCCCCCTGTCGAACGACGAGGGCCTGCCGACCCATGCCATCTATGGGTTCCTGAACATCCTGCGGCGGCTGGAGGAGGACGTGGACCCCGACGGCCTGTGCGTGACCTTCGACCGGCGGGAGCCGACCTTCCGCCACCTGGCCCATCCGGCCTATAAGGCCCAGCGCAAGCCGATGCCGGAGGAGCTGGCCGTCCAGATCCCGGTGCTCAAGGACGTGCTGGACGCGATGAACGTCCCGCGGTACGAGCTGGCCGGGTGGGAGGCCGACGATCTGATCGGCACCATCGCCCGCCGCTGTGAGGAGGCCGGCTGGGACTGCCGCGTGGCCACGGGGGACAAGGACTCCCTCCAGCTCGTCACGGACCGGACCTATGTCGAGCTGGTCAGCAGCCGCATGGGCAAGTCCACCACCCGGGAGATGGACCCCGGCACGTTCCGGGCGGAGTACGGCTTCGACCCGATCCATATGGTGGACCTCAAGGCCCTCATGGGCGACGCCTCCGACAACGTCCCCGGCGTGCCGGGGGTGGGCGAGAAGACGGCGCTGGCGCTCCTGCACGCGAACGAGTCGCTCGACGCGATCTACGCCCGTCTGGACGACGGCACCCTCGACGCCAAGCCCGGCGTGAAGAAGAAGCTCGGCGAGGGCCGCGAGAGCGCCTACCAGTCCTTCGACCTGTGCACGATCCGGCGGGACGCGCCGATGGACTTCACCCCCGAGGAGGCCCTGCGCCGCCCCGCGAACGCGGCGGCGCTGCGCGACCTGCTCCGCGAGCTGGGCTTCCACCGGATGATCTCGGAGCTGGGCCTGGACCGCGTGGCGGACGAGCCGGTCGAGAGCGGCGGCGCGTGCTCGGCGCTCGAGGGCCTCGAACGCGTGACCGAGCCGGACCGCGCGCAGGCCCTGCTGGCCGCGTGGCGGGGGCAGGAGGTCGCGGTCCTCACACGGCCGGACCTCTCGGCCGTGGCGGTCTACCGCCCCGGCGCTCCGGCGGCGGTGTTCGTCGAGCGGGACCTGCCGGGGTACGACGACCTCCTGCGCGGCCTGTTCGGGCCGGAGATCGCCAAGCTCGGCGACGGCATCAAGGATGTCATGAGCCGCTGCCTGACGCGGGGCATCACGGCGGAGGGCTTCGTCTTCGACGCGGCGATCGCCGCCTATCTCCTCGCCCCGACAGACGGGAGCTATGAGCTGGACAAGGTCGCGGCGCACTGGTTCCACGAGAGCTTCCCGCCCGCCAAGGACTACCTCTCCGACCGCGCCTGGGCCGCGGAGGAGGACAAGGCGGTCGAGACCCTCGCCCGCCACGCCTGCCTGGTGTGGGACCTCTACGGCGTCCTGCCGGAGCAGCTCAAGCAGCTCGGGCTGGACCGGGTGTACCGCGAGATCGAGCTGCCGCTCTGCCCCGTGCTGGCGGAGATGGAGCAGGCCGGGATGCTGGTGGACCGCGCGGCGCTGGAGACCTTCGGGATGATGCTCCAGATCGGCATCGCGGGCCTGCAGGAGGAGATCTGGGCGCTGGCGGGGGAGGAGTTCAACCTCAACTCGACCCAGCAGCTCGGCGTCGTCCTCTTCGAGAAGCTCGGTCTGCCGGTGGTCAAGAAGACGAAGACGGGCTATTCGACGAGCGCCGAGGTGCTGGAGAAGCTGCGCGCCGCCCACCCCATCGTGGGGAAGCTGCTGGAATACCGCCAGCTGGCCAAGCTCGACTCGACCTACGTCGTCGGCCTGGGCAAGGTGATCGGCCCGGACGGGCGGATCCACACGAGCTTCCAGAACACGGTGACGGCGACGGGGCGGCTGTCCTCGACGGAGCCGAACCTGCAGAACATCCCGGTGCGCACCGAGCTGGGCGCGCAGATCCGGAAGATGTTCATCGCGCCGCCGGGCTGGGTCCTGGTGGACGCGGACTATTCCCAGATCGAGCTGCGGCTCCTGGCGCACATGGCGCAGGACGAGAAGATGATCGCGGGCTTCCGCTCCGGGGAGGACATCCACGCGGAGACGGCCGCCCAGGTCTTCGGGGTGCCGCTGGACGAGGTGACGCACGAGCTGCGCCGCCGCGCGAAGGCGGTCAACTTCGGCATCGTCTACGGGATCTCGGGCTTCTCCCTCGCGCAGGACATCGGCGTGACGCAGAAGGAGGCCCGGGCGTATATGGAGAAGTATCTCGCGACGTTCTCCGGGGTCCGGGCGTACATGGACCGGATCCGCCGGCAGGCGAAGGAGGACGGCTACGTCGCGACGCTGATGGGCCGCCGCCGCTGGCTGCCGGAGCTGCGCTCGTCGAACTTCAACCTGCGCGCCTTCGGCGAGCGGGTGGCGCTGAACATGCCGATCCAAGGCACGGCGGCGGACGTGATGAAGCTGGCGATGATCCGCGTATCGGCGCGGCTGAAGGACGAGGGCCTGGCGGCGCGCCTGATCCTCCAGGTCCACGACGAGCTGATCGTGGAGTGCCCGGAGGCGGAGCAGGAGGCCGTGCGGCACGTCCTGACCGAGGAGATGGAGGGCGCGGGCGCGTTCTCCGTGCCGCTGATCGCCGAGGCGGGCGTGGGCCGCAGCTGGGCCGAAGCAAAGGGGTGAGCATATGACAGGAGACAAGGTGACCATCGTCCCGATGGACCGCTCTCATCTGAAGGGCGTGGCGGAGCTGGAGCGGCTGTGCTTCTCGACGCCGTGGAACGAGGCGATGCTGGAGGAGGAGCTGTACAACGACACGGCCAGCTTCCTGGTGGCCGAGGGGCCGGACGGGACGGTCGTGGGCTATGCGGGCCTGCACGTGATCCTCGACGAGGGGTACATCGACAACGTGGCGGTCCGGCCGGACCAACGCCGCCAGGGCATAGCGGACCGGCTGCTGGAGGTGTTCTGCCGCTTCGGCGCGGCGCACCTACGCTTTCTGACGCTGGAGGTCCGGCCGTCGAACACGGCGGCCGTGGCGCTGTATGAGAAGCACGGCTTCCGCGAGGCGGGCCGCCGGAGGGACTATTACGACGCGCCGCGGGAGGACGCCCTGCTGCTGACGAAGGAGTTCCCGCGATGCTGACCCTGCGCGATCTGAGCCTGGAGGAGCTGCTGGTGCTGCACCGGACGGAGCTGCACGAGGCGTTCCCGGCGGCGGAGCTGAAGCCCTATGCGGCGATGGCCCACCTGTGCCGCCGGGGGGCGTACCACCCGATCGGCGCCTTCGAGGGTGCGGCGCTGGTGGGCTATGCGATCTTGTGGTCCAGCCCGGACGAGCGCTATGTGCTGATCGACTACCTGGGCGTGACGAAGGACCGCCGCAACGGCGGTCTGGGCGGGGAGATCCTGCGTCTGCTGGCCGAGCGCTACGCCGCGCTGGACGGGATCCTGGTGGAGTCAGAGGCCCCGGAGGGCGGGGCGACGGACGCCCTGCGCCGCCGGCGGCTGGGCTTCTACCAGCGCAACGGCTTCACCTTCATGGACTATGAGTGCATCCTGTTCAGCGTGCACTATGCGGTCGCGCTCTGCTCGCCGAACGGGCGGGGGACCGAGGCGGCGGCGATGGCGGCGCACCAGTCGCTCTACCGCTCCCAGCTGGCCCCGTGGGCTTATGACCGCTTCATCCAGATCCCCCTCGACCCGACCCGGCCGGTGGCCCCGACGGAGTCGTGGGCGGGACAGGCGACGCTCCCCGGACTGGGGGAGGAAGAAGAAAGGAACGACCGAAGATGATCATCATGGCGGTAGAATCGTCCTGTGACGAGACGGCGGTGGCGCTCGTGCGCGACGGCCGGGAGGTGCTGGCGGACTGCATCGCCTCGTCGGTGGAGATGCACAAGATATACGGCGGGGTGGTCCCGGAGCTGGCCTCCCGCAAGCACATCGAGGTCATCTCGGCCCTGGCGGACGAGGCCCTGCGCAAGGCGGGCCTGGCCCGGACGGACATCGACGCGGTCGCGGTGACCTATGCGCCCGGCCTGATCGGCGCGCTGCTGGTGGGGGTCAGCTTCGCCAAGTCGGTGGCGCTGGCGCTGGGGGTGCCGCTGATCCCGGTGCACCATGTGCGCGGGCACATCGCGGCGAACTACCTGGCGCACCCGGAGCTGGAGCCGCCCTTCGTGTGCCTGTGCGTCTCCGGCGGCACGTCGCTGATCGTGGACGTGCGCGGATACACGGACATGGCGATCCTCGGCGCGACGCACGACGACGCGGCGGGGGAGTGCTTCGACAAGATCGCGCGGGTCATGGGCCTGGGCTATCCCGGCGGCGCGCCGCTCGACCGCGCGGCCCAGACCGGCGACGACACGGCCTTCGCCCTGCCGAAGGTCCACCTCCACGACGCCCCGCTGGACATGTCCTTCTCTGGACTGAAGACGGCGATGCTGAACCTGATCCACAACGCCCAGCAGAAGGGCGAGGCCCTGCCGGTCGCGGACCTGGCGGCGTCGTTCTCGGCGGCGGTGAGCGGGGAGCTGGTGCCCCGGACGATGGCGGCCTCCGCCCAGTGCGGCTATGGCAAGGTCGCGGTCGTCGGCGGCGTGGCCGCGAACTCGCGCATCCGCCGCGACCTTGAGGCGGCCTGCGCCGCGGCGGGGGACCGGCTGTATCTGCCGCCCCTGCGCCTGTGCGGCGACAACGGCGCGATGATCGGCAGCCAGGGCTATTACGAGTACCTGGCCGGGACCCGCGCGGGCGCGGACCTGAACGCCTACGCCAACCGGGACATCTCTCTGGGCTATCGCTGATTTTTCACCCCATCGGTGGACATTCGTCCTCCGGTGGGGCATCGATCGTGGAAAACCCGGTGGAAAGTGTGGATAACTCTTTGTAGGATCCCGCAGGTCCCAGAAAAAATATCGAGGGGCGAGCCGTTGATAGACGAACGTTTTTTCTTCGATATACCTGTCGTATAACGAAACGGGCTTGACGGCGGGGCCGAGATATGGTATCATCATCGGTGCAGTCTTGCCGCTTGACGGCGGACGATGATGCTAATGTAGCTCAGTCGGTAGAGCAGCTGATTCGTAATCAGCAGGTCGTGTGTTCGAGTCACATCATTAGCTCCAGGATGTGTCGATAAAAGAGACATCACAGAAAACGCCGCACGAAGGTGCGGCGTTTTCGCATATCTATCAGCAGCGCAGCGGACGGCAATCGGGATGACTGATCCCATCGACCGAACAGCTCCCCGCCTTTCGGCATAGGAAAAGCGCCCGCCGGTATTTTCACCGGCGGGCGCTTCGCTTATGGAAGATCACTTCATGCAGCGGTACAGGAAGGTCACGGCCTGCGCGCGGGTGCAGGTCACATCGGGAGAGAAGGTCGTGGCGGTCGAGCCGTTCGTGATGCCCTCCTTGACGGCCCACAGCACCGCGTCGGCGTAGTAAGCGTCGGCGGCGACATCCGTGAACGGATCGCTGCTGCCCGCCGCAGGGGACCCCTCCGCGCGCCACAGGAACGTGACGATCTGCGCTCTGGTGCAGTCCGCATCGGGAGAGAACGCATCGGCGCTGGTGCCGACGGTGACGCCGTTCTCGATCGCCCACAGGACGGCGCTGTGATAATAGCTGCCCGCGGGGACGTCGGTGAACGGCATGGTCGTGCTCTCGGGCGCGGGACTGCCCGCAGCACGCCACAGGAAGGTGACGATCTGCGCGCGGGTGCAGGGCTGGTCAGGGGCGAACAGATTGTTGCCAACGCCGGAGGTGATATTCTTTCCGACCGCCCATTTCACCGCTTCATAGTAAAAGCTGTCGTTGGGAACGTCGTAGAAGAAATTCAAGACAGCGTTGTCCTCCATGAAAGTTGCCTTGACCTCGACCCTGCTGCCCGGCATGGTAAAGGTGTACTTGCCGCTGCCCTTATCCGTGAGCTTGAGCTCGCTGCCGTCCTTATCCATGGCCGTGAGCGTTTCCAGCACATAGCCGCTGTCGGGCTTGACCGTGATCGTAACAGTGTCACCGCGCCCCGCAGAGCGCCGGTCGACCGTTACGCTGCCGTTTTGGGTCTGACCAGACACTGCCACAGGATAGCTGGACGTGTGGCTGCCGCCGCCAAAGGACGGACGCTCCTGTGCCGTGACGGTGATGGTTCCGGTCTTTTCACCGCTGTAGTTGCCGGAAGCGGTGAAGGTGTAGGGGATGTTCAGGCTATCGCCCGCCTTCAGAGCGCGGAGCATTTCGGGGATCTCCGCTTCCGTCTTTCCGTCGGACAGCGTATAGCGAAGCGTACCCGTCACCTCTTCGCCGCCGACACCGGTGAACCTGGGCGCGGCGAAGCTGTCTTCACCCACATAGATGATCTGATTCTTATTGGTGGCATCATCGAAAGCGGCGCAGGGGGTGATATCGGCCTTCAAACCGGTCAGTTCGGGCGGAGTAAGGGCGTATTTGTGGGCATCCGCACCCGTCAGCTTGAGGGTACCCTTGACTGTAACGCTCTTATCGTTTCCCACGTCTCTGCTGTCGAATTCCGCCCTTGCTTCGGAGAAGTCGAGCGCTACGGTGTCGCCCTCCGCCACGCCGCTGAGTGTGCCGCCGGTGAGGGTGGCCGCCGCAGTGCCGTCATAGACCTTATCCTGCGCGGTGATGCCGGTGACGGTGACAGGGGTGGCAGGTTCGCTGTAGTAGCTCACACCGATATACTTGGTGTCGAAGCTGCTGAAGAAGCCATCAGACACCCGCGCCTCCTTGCCGTTATAGGTCACGGTCACCGTGCGTCCGAAGTAATGGCCGGACTGGGGGAGCAGCGTGAAACTCAAATAGTTGTTGTTATAGGTTAAAGATCTGAGGGTCACAGGGGCATTCGCACGGAACGCGCCGGGGTCGCTGATGTCGACGGCCCCGTTCTGATACGCCGGGCCGGTGACGGCGACTGCGGTGATCGGTGTCTGCGTCACATCCCCCACGGTGTACCAGAGGTTGTACACCTTCCGTTTTTCAGTATCTGTCTCACGCTGCATCATGGCGTAATTGCTGTCGGTGCCGTCCATCTGCTTGAAGAAGACGGTGAAGCCGTCGCCAAAGCGGTAGCCATCCGCATTTCTCAGCGTCAGGCTGTACCAATAGACCTTGCCCGCTTCAAAGGTGTCGGTATTTGTCAGCTTCTTGATGCCTTCCGTGCTGCCCACGCAGGGAACCTCGTGCCAGGAGTAGCTTCCATTGACACCGACCAGCATAGTCCTGCTCCCGGCAGGCGCATACACGCCGTCCGCATACTTTTCTCCCGGTTGCGGATCGTTCTGATGGATCGTCACGCTGTTGATATGGGTGTTGGGATCATCCGTACTGTAAGTATAGACCGGATCGTAGACCGCGCAGGTGCGGGTGACAGTGCAGGCCTTACCGCCATCGGAAGTTTGACATTCTGTCCCGCTTGTACCGTTGAAGTCGCCGGTGACGCTGTCCGCGAAGGAGGCATAGTCCTTGGCCTCCAGCTCGGCGATGACGCGGTAGTTGCGAGATTCACTGAATATGGTTTCCTCGTCTTTCAAGTCGCGGTAGCTTTCGCCGTCCTTGATCTGGAATCGCGCGGACTTCAGCGTGTAGGGAATGCGGCCCTCGTTGAGAATGCTGTAGAGCGTGAAATTGTCCGCATCCTTGCGGATGGTATTGCCGTCAATGGGCCAGGTGGCGCTCTTCACCTCGACCTTGTTGACGACTATGCTTCCGAAGGGGACGAATACTTCCACCTCATCCATGCTGCACTCTGCAACTTCGGCAGCGCTGCCGTTGACTGCGGCGGTAACGGTTTCATCAAAGACATAACCTGGGAGCGTGTTGAGGTGCAGGATCACGCCGTAGACGGCACCGCTCTCGGTGGAGTCGGAGTCATAGCAATAGTTCCAGCAGCTCTCCTCACTGTTCCATTTCTGCAGGGCGGCATCGTAGATCCGGCACCCTTCGCTGACCGCTGCATTCTGGATGGCATCAGTCCAAGCCTGGATCGTTTCCGCCCGTTCTGTCGGCACACCAGAGATTGTGACCGTGCTGACCTGCGCCGGCCTATCCGCCGGATTTCCCACCTTGAACCATGCGGAGACATAGACGGTATCGTCCCGATAGCGTTCCACCTCGGTGCTTGCCGCGCCGGGGACAGCTGCCGTTACCTGCTCGGCGAAAGAATAGCCGTAATCCAGCTTCAGCCGGGCATGCAGCTGATACCAGCTGTTATTTACAAGGGTTTGCCCGCCTTCCTCATAGAGATAGCCGGCAGTAGCGGCGCAGCCCTCGGCGGCCACGCGGGTCCAGTAGAAGGTGTCCGCAAAGTTGCTGTCAAACAGGCTGTCGCTGTCGATGAAGTACGGTTTGTTGCTGTCCACCGTCGGGGCGGTCAAAGCGCCGCCGACCGCAGGGGGCGTGACGCTGAGGGTGACCTGGCTGACCTCCGTGGGCGGTTCGTAGGCCGCTTCCGCCGCTCCCGGCAGCAGGGTCAGGCACAGGCAGAGGACCAGCAGGGCGCCCGTGATCCGTTTTTTCATAAGCTGTTTCCTTCCTTTCTGGAGATGAGAGTATGCACAGAGGCATCCCAGCGTCCATTTTAGCAGAGACAGGAACCGCTTTCATCCCGTGTTTCTGCTTTGTCATGGACAGTGCGGAAATCTCTTCCCTTTTCGCAGAGCATCCCGTATAATGGACTCGATCCGATCCAGGATCATCTGCCCGGAGGGAGGACGCCCATGCTCAAGGATCGACTCAACGAATATATGACGCAGCTGGACTGCTCCGGCAGAGAGCTGGCGGAGGCCAGCGGCCTGTCCCCGGCCACTGTCAGCCGCTACCGCAGCGGTGAGCGTAAACCGGAAAGCGAGGCAGAGCGGGCAAAGCTCATCAGCGGTATTGTTCAGCTTGCTGCCGCACGGGGTATACCCGCGCTGTCGGAGGAGAACGTGTCAGCCACCCTCCGCCCCTTTTTTTCCGAGGAGGGCGTTGACGCAGAGCATTTGCGTGACAACCTCAACAGCCTGTTCACGACCTTTTCCATCAGCAACTCCGAACTGGCACGCAGCACCAATTATGACGCCTCTTACCTCTCCCGAATCCGCAGCGGACAGCGCCATCTTGCGGATCCTGAGCGCTTTATTTCCGCGGTCGCCGATTTTGTGATCCGTCGCTTTGATTCCCCGACGGAACGCGCAATCCTTGCCGAACTGATCCATGCAAAAGAAGCAGAGGAGGACACAGAGGTCCTTTATGGCAGCTTGGTTCAATGGCTTGGCGGACACAACGCAGAGCGAAACGACGATGTTGCAGCTTTTCTGAGGCATCTGGACGAGTTTGATCTGAACGAATATACGCAGGCCATTCGATTTGACGATATGAAAGTCC
The DNA here is from genome assembly GCA_934567745.1 of uncultured Eubacteriales bacterium. Classification (GTDB taxonomy): domain Bacteria; phylum Bacillota; class Clostridia; order Oscillospirales; family Oscillospiraceae; genus Evtepia. The sequence continues at coordinate 10,304 of CAKTJM010000054.1, forward strand.
CCACCGTACCTTTTCAACTCCCACTGAGCAAAACCTATTATGGACTGGAGGAAATGAAAAGCGGGGAGCTGGACTTTCTCAAGGCAACGGCGCTGGGAAAGTCAGACGCGCCGGTCTTCCTGTGCAGCGATATGCCAATGGACGACATGGCGAAGGACCGGGACTTTACGAAAAAGTATATGTTCGGTCTTGCCGTGCTTCTGAAAAAAGGACTGCACCTGAATGTAGTACACAATCTGGACCGGCCCTTTCATGAGCTGATGCTGGGACTGGAGGGGTGGATCCCGCTGTATATGACAGGGCAGATCACGCCATGCTATCTCAAGGGCGTGCAGAACAATGTCTATTGCCATTTCCTCAATGTTTCCGGCAGTGCGGCCCTCTCCGGCGAGTGCATCGCCGGAGCGCATGAGCGGGGACGCTATGAGCTGACCAAGGGTGGGGAGGCTCTGCACTATTACCAAGAACGCGCCGATGCTATCCGGAAAAAGGCGCTCCCGCTGATGGACATTTACCGGGAGAAGCAGGCCACCGCGCTTCATGCGTTTCAGTTGGCCGATGCACAGAAACCCGGACCGCGCCGCCGGGTTCTATCCGCCCCACCGCTGGGGACGCTCCGCGAGGAGACGCTGCGCGCCATGCTCTCCGCACATGGGCTGACCGCCGCAGAGCAGCGGCGCATCCTGGACCACGCCGCCGCGCGGCGCTCCTATATGGAGCAGATCCTGGCGCACAGCCCCATGACAGACGCGTTCCCCGACCTGTCACCGGAGGAGTTCGCTCAGGATGCGCCCGCGCTCCCGCTCTCCACGCTGTTTTTCCCGCAGGATATCCGCTATTCCTACGAAGACTACTGCCGCCACCGGGAGCAGACGCACGAGTACGCCCGCACCCATCCCGGCTACGCCCTTCGCCCCTGCGACATGGACTTCCACAACATCTCGATCTCCGTCCACGAAGGCCGGTGGGCGATGATCTCAAAGAGCAACGCGCCCGCCATCCATTTCATCATCCGCTATTCCAAGCTGCGCAGCGCGATCGAGACCTTTATCGGAGAGCTGCACGCCGATCGGCCCGCTCGATCCGTGCGGTGATCGGGCTGTGGACGCCTCGTGAGGACCGTGCTCACGAGGCGTCCGCCTGTTTTTTTGCGCGATCCGCCTTCGATTTCGGGTCCGCTTCAGGTCTCGGTGCTAGACTGGGACCATCGAAGGAGGGGACGGCCGAGCGGGCCGCTCCTCTGCCATGAGACGACGAAGGAGGTCTTTCCCATGAAAGGCAAGAGAACGATCGCGCTCCTCTGCGCGGCAGCCATGGTCCTCCCTCTGGCCGCCTGCGGGACCGGAGAATGGTCCGGTCAGATCCTCACCGGCCAGGTGACGGAGATCGACGGCAGCACCGTGACCCTCCAGCTCGGCGAGATGACCGAGGGCGGCGCGCCGGGGGACCAGAACGATCAAAACGGCCAGAACGATCAGAACGACCAAAACGCCCCGACCGGCCGGGCC
>CAKTJM010000055.1 GCA_934567745.1 uncultured Eubacteriales bacterium
CGTCCCGCCCCTCCGGCGCACCGTCCGGCCGGACCGCGGTCCGCGCGACGCGCGTTCGGAGGACGGGGGACGAGCTTCCGATCGTTTGGACGTCCTCCTCGGGACCCAGTGCCATCTCTAGATAGTCGGTCACCCCTCCGCCTCCTTCCGCAGCGTCTCGAACCGCGCCCGGTCGAACGCGGCGTTCTCCTCCCGGACCGTATCGGCGGCCGCCGCCCCGCAGACGGGGCAGCGCGCCGCCTCTGCCTGCGCCCGACAGGTCGGGCACAGCGCGTCGAGGACCTCCTCCTCATCGAGCAGCAGGTGCACGGCGCACCACAGATAGTCCTGCCCGGTCATCGCCCGCGCTCGTTCCTCGGTCGGCAGCGCGCCGAGGCTTTGCAGCACGCGCCAGCGCAGGCGCTCCTCCGGCGCGTGCCGCAGGCTTTTTTTAGCGTGTCCACCTCCTCCTGCGTGGCGTCCAGCCCCGGCCCGCGCCGCCGGTCCAGCTCGGACCAGCGTCGGGCCAGCCGCTCGATCTGCGCGGCCGTGCAGGCCGCCAGGACCTCCGCCCCGGAGGACCACACCGGCCGCCCGCGCCGCTCGACCGCCCGCGCCAGCAGACAGGCGTTGGCGCACAGCGCCCGCTCCCGGTCCGCCCGGACCAGTCCCTCGGCCTCGCGCCGGGCGTCCAGCAGCTCCTGCGCCGTCAGCAGGCGCAGCGTCCGCCCGTCGGGCAGGCGCGCGCGCCCCGGTCCCGCCGCGGGGACCGGCCACCACCGGGGCCGCCTCATGCGCGGGTCTCCATCCGATGGGCCGCCACGACGGTGACCTTCTCCAGCACCGCGCCGCCCACCGTGCCGCTCTCGCCGATCCGGCTCCACTGACAGCCGCTGTAGATCACGCGGCGGTCCGGCTTGCATACGACCAGGTCGAAATCCTCCAGCCCGTAGAAGTCGATGCCGTCCGCGATCGCCGCGTCCGTGGCGTAGAGCCGGGACAGCTCCAGCACGTGCTGCTCCTGACCGGGGACCGTCGCCACCGGCTCGGTCTCGCCGAAGGCCTCGATCACCTTGCTGCTCTTGCTGCTCTGGGCGGTGTAGCTCTGCACCACCGCCACCTTGCGCCCGTCCACCTCCAGATAGATGTCACTGCTCATCGGGATCGCTCTCGTCGCCATCCTGTCCCCTCCTTCACACCGTCATCTGGGCGCTGAGCCAGATCTGGTCCAGCCCGTGCGCCACGGAGAACGAGAAGGTCACCAGGCACACCGTCGGCTTGCCCGCGACCGTCTCGGCCGTCACGGGGCCGTACCCCGTCACGATCTGGGCGGCCTTCTTCCGCGCCAGCTCCACCACCACCTGGGTGCGGATCGCGCTGCGCACCTGCGCCGTGTTCTTCGCTCGGGCGAACCGCGCCGCCAGCGCGCGGCGGATCGTCGGGACCACGTCGTCGGCCACCAGGACCGTCCCCAGCTCCCGCCAGGTCGTGTCGCTCTCGCCGCCGGTCTTGGTCCGGGTGGTCACGCCGCGCACGACCGTGCAGCGCCCGCCCAGGCTCTCCACCGGCGTCACGCCGCCGCGGACGAGCGTGTCGATGTCGCTCTCGCCGTAGCGGGCCGTCACGCCGGACAGCCCGCGCAGCTCCGCCCCGCCCAGGGGCACGGCCGGGTCCGTCTCGCCGCAGATGGCCCCGGCCACCGCCGCCGCCAGCATGGCGCCGCCGCCGTCCTCCGCGCCCGCCGCGCCCGGCGCGACGAGCACCACGCGCTCACTGTTGAGCGCCGCCGCCCGCGCCGTGAGCTGGCTGACCGTCTCGTCCTTGGCCCCGGCCAGCACGGCGATCCGCTCCTGCCGGGCCTCGGACGAGGCCGCGACGCTCGCCCGCACGGCCTCCTGCACGGCGGCCGCGGTGCTGTCGCAGACGACCACCTGCACGTCCTCCTCCTCCGCCAGCAGACCAAGCGCCGCCGCATAGCCGGACACCGCCGCCACCGGCGCGGCCTTCACGCGGGCCGCCCCGTTGGCCAGCAGCAGCCGCACCAGCTCCGTCACCGCGTCGCCCTTGCCAAAGGCCTCCACCGCCTCGGCATAGGTCCCCACGCTCGTGAGCTTCCCCGCCGCCGACGCGGTCTCCGTCAGGGCCACCAGCCCTGCGACCTTGTTCTCTCCGGCCCCGTACACCACCGCCGAGGCCCCCACGACCGAGTAGACCCCCGGTCGCTCATGTGTCGTGACTGCCGTCATCGTTCGATCCTCCCTTGCAGCTCAAAGTCCACCGGGCCGCCGTCCTCGTCCTCCTCGGTCAGCAGCACCGCCCGGCACCGCACCGCGACCTCGGCCCGGAACAGCCCGGCCTTCGCGTCGAAGGCCGGCGCGTCCGCCGACCACTCCTCCACGGCCAGCCCCGCCGGCCCTCCGGCCAGCAAGACCTCGGCCACCGCGTCGAGGAGGTCCCGGCACCCGCTCTCGCCGGTGTGCTCCGGCGCATAGAGCGTCAGGCCGAAGGTCACGGCCAGCGCCTGGCCGTGCCGCTCCTGCCACAGCCCGCCCGTCTCGACCTGCCCCAGATAGCCCTGGAGCCCCGCCGGGGCGGCGGTGAGCTTTTTCAGCCGCACCACCGCCAGCGGCCCCCGCCGCGCGGCGTCCCCCGGCCAGGCCGAGACGGCCTCGATCCCCCGCGCCGTCAGCAGCCGCGTCATCTCCTCCCGCAGGAGGGCCAGACCGTTCATCCGTCCTCACCGTCCTCTCTCCGCTCCAGCGTCGCGCGCCAGAACACGCGTTCGCGCCCCACGCCGACCGTCGCCGCCCGGCGCACGTCGTACCGGACCGCCCCCGCGACCAGGACCGTCTCGCCCGCCGCCGGGTCGAAGGGGACCGTCAGACTGGCCAGGCACAGCGCCCGCTCGGCCCGGCGGATCCCCCGGTCCGTCGGCGCGAACTGCCGCGCCGCGTCCCGCTCGTCCTGGATCAGCGCCAGGCCGCGCCCCAGCTCGGTCCCGTCGCGCAGGAGCGTCACCTCCTGCCCGAACCGGGCGAGGACGGCCTCGAAGGCCTGCGTCAGCTCGTTCCACATCACCCGCGCACCTCCTCGAAGAAGAAGGCCCCGTCCGTGACGTACGGGACCATGAGCGCCTCGGCCTGCCGCAGCAGGCTCCGTACGCAGGCGTCGTGTCCCTCGGCCGTGCCCGTGCGCACCGAGACCTCCCCGGCGGTGAAGGCGAGCACGTCATAGGCCCCGCCGCCGCGCGCGGCCCCGGCCAGCCAGGCCAGGGCCGTCCACGCGCAGGCGATGTGCAGGGGCTGGGTCGGGTCCCCGTCCGCGTCCGTCCGCAGACGGGCGCGCCACCGGGCCACGGCCGCGGGGACGAGGGCGGCGAGGGCGGTCTCCTCGTCCTCGGTGAAGCTCCGCCCGGCGAAGGACCGGGCCAGCGCCAGGACGCTCTCCGTCTCCGTCATGCTGCACGCCCCCTCTCCGCTCAGATGGCCAGCGACTTGGCCGCGGCCTGGAAGATCTTGCTGAACCCGGCGATGGAGGTGATCGCCGCGCGCTCGAGCTGGCGGTCGATCAGCTTGTCGTACTCCACGAGCACGTCGGAGGCCTTGATCATCTCCAGCGCGCAGCGGTGGTCCAGCCCGATGATGGTGTCGCTCGGCACGGCCGCGCTGCGCAGGAGGGTCGCGCCCATGGGCGTGACCATCTTACCGGTGCCCTGGAAGCTCAGGCCCGCCGCCGCGTCCTGCATGGCGGAGAGCTTGAGCAGCTTCGGCATCGCGTCGCCCACCAGCAGGGTGTCCATGGTGTACGGGTCGAACTGGCTCCAGAAGTCCACCAGCGCGTCATAGCTCAGCGTCCCGGCGGTGCCGGAGATGGGGCTGGTGCCGATGGCGTAGGACGGCGCGGCGTTGTCGTTGCCGTCGCCGTCGAGCAGCACGTCCACCGCGTCGGCGATCAGCATCCGGTCGATGTACGCCCCGATCTGGCGCAGGGTGACGGAGAAGAGGTCCAGCCGCTGGAAGCGGATGGCCTCATACGACGCGACCAGCATGCGGCCGCGCTTGTGGAGCTTCACGAGGTTCCCCTGCGCGGTGATGGCGGTCTCCGGGATGGCCGCGCCCTCCGCCACATGGCGCAGGGCCTTGTCCTCGTCGGACGGCACGGAGGCGATGGAGCGGTAGTCCATCCCCTCGATGCGGGTCTCGGCGGCGATGAGCTGGGGCAGGACGTCGCTGGCCTCCATGCCCTGGCGCACGGCGCGGGCGACGTACTCCGGGAAGAGCACGGCGGACTCCCAGGTCGCGAAGAACTTGGCCACGGGGTCGGACCCCGCGCCCGAGACCTTGATGTCGAAGCGCTTGAGCTGGCGCTGGAAGGCATCCAGCTTCTCCAGCGGGCCGCCGCGGTACTGCTCCGAGGGGTCGCACTCCTCGAGCACCTGAGAGAAGGACTTGCCGTGCTCGGCGTACATGCCCTTCTCCAGCTTGACGGTATCGAATGCATATGCCATAGGATCGATCGTCTCCTTTCTTCGTCGGCCCGTCCTCAGAGGAACAGGCCCATGGTCTTGGCGGTCGTGTCGCGGGTGACGACGAGCAGGCTGCGGCCGGTCTCGTCCTCGCCCGCGAGCGTGAGACCGCCGGTGCCGTCGCCGACGAGGTCGTTCCAGCCCAGGCTGGGCGCGGTGGTGCCGGTGTACGGCAGGGTCACGTACCCGTGCAGCAGCACGGCGGCCTGGTCCCCGCGTCGGCCCAGGAGGACCCCCACGGGGGCCTTCCCCTTGGCGCAGTCCTTGACCGTGCCGTTCTTGCTCACGACCACGGGATGGCCCTTCGTCGCGCTGGTGTCCGTCAGGAACGTCGCCACGACGTGCCCGATGCCCTCGAATCCTACCTTCATGTGTGTTACCTCCCTTTCCTCATATCACGAAGGCCTTGTCCGGCCCTTCGTCCTGACGTTCCCCGTCCGCGCCGCCGTAGGGCAGCTGGACCACCGGCCCGTGCTGGCGGTCCAGCCGCGCCCGGCAGCCCTTGCGCAGTTCCTCCAGCTCCTCGCCGGAGCACCGCGCCAGGATCGAGCGCAGCGTCTCCGCACGCACGCCGGTCCCGGCCAGCAGGCTCATGCGCACCACGTCCTCGCGCAGCCGGGCGGCGTAGCGCCGCCCCATCGCGGCCTCCGCCTCCAGCGTGCGCAGGTCCTCGTCCGACAGCGCCCTGCGCCCGTCCGGCGCGAGGGCCTTGACGATCCCCGCCCGTCTCTGGGCGGGGACGGCCACGAGGGACCACTCATAGGCGTCCGTCGGGTCCTCCAGCCGCACCACGCAGCGGCGGCCGTCATAGACCTGCCCCTTGACGTGCTGGCAGCGTGAGCGGTCCCCGATGTCGTGCCCGCAGAGGGAGCAGGTGCGTCGGGCGACCGCGCAGCCCACGCTGACCTCCTTGCGGATCCCGCCCTCGATGGCGGCGATCAGCTCCTCGTTGCCGGGCGTGCGCAGGAGGTAGGCGTAGGCCTTGAGCGCGCGGCCCGGCCCGCCGTCCTCGCCGGTCGTCTCCGGCTCCTCCACCACCTCGGTGCGATAGATGCGCCCGAACTGCCCCCTGGCGCTCCACTCGTGGTCATACAGCCCCGGTCGGCCCACGAACAGCTCCGCGAGCCGTTCCAGCGCCTCCGGCGTGAACCGCTCGTCGTCGCGGTCCACCTGGTCGTCGCACAGCCGCAGCGCGAAGGTGTACACCTGGTCCGCCTCCAGCTCCGCGCGGCTCAGACGGCGGATGGCCGCCAGGTCCTCGGCCCCCGGCGCGCCGGGCAGCGGCGCGGCCACCTGGGCCAGCTTATCGATCCTCATCTCCATGCTCCTCCTCTCTGACGTCCGTACCGCCGTCCGCTGTCGCGGCGGCGGTCTCCCGTTCGTTGCGCGCGGCCTGGCTGAGATACAGCCGGGCCTTCGCCTCCTCCACCTGGTCCTGCAGGTCGATGTCCTCCCAGTCCACCGTCAGCGCCGTGTCCCAGCCGTGCATCCGCAGCCACAGGAGGCAGATCCGCTCCAGCACCGGCGTGAGCGTGCGCCGCAGCGCGGCCAGCTCGCTCGTCATGATGTCGGCCTGCTGGCTGCTCAGCCGCTCGGTCGAGGACCAGTTCAGCCCCAGCAGGAAGGGCGGGATGCCCGTCTGGGCGATGAGCTGCTCGACGATCAGCCGCACGGAGGTCTGGCACTCCGGGATCGTGCACTCCGCACCGATGACACGGATCTGCACGTCCCCGGCGGCCACGAAGTCGCGCACCGCGCCGCTCCGGGTGGCCTGCATGGCCTCGGACCAGGTCCGGGCGAGCTGCTGACTGCGCTCCTGGACGCGGCGGGGGTCCTGCCCCTCCTCGCCGGGGCGATAGACCACGGCGAAGCGGACGTTCCCGGCCCGCTCCCAGTTCGCGCCGAGGGTCTGATAGATCTTCAGCAGGATCTCGGCCAGGAACGGCAGACTGTGCAGCAGCGACACGCCATACGGCTCGGTCGGGCTGGGGTGGTACGGGGTGAAGAGCAGCAGGTCCTGCCGCGGCAGGACGCGCAGCCGCCCGTCCTCCTCGCGCACGGCCAGCTCCGTCTCCAGCGGCGTGCGGCCGTCGCGGACCTCGATCCGCTCCACGTCGCCGCACAGCACGGCGGCGATGTCCCGCCCATCCCGGGTGGGCACGATCTCGCCGACGGCCCGCCCGCAGGTGAGCAGACAGTCGAGATACCCGTCCAGGAACGCTCCGATCCCATACTGCCCGCGCCCGGCGGGCACGCGCCGCAGGAAGTCGCCCAGCGCCCGTTCGGCCGCCGGATCGCCGCACCGGACGATCGGCCCGCCGGAGAGCCGGACGAGCTTCCACACCGCCGCATCGACCACGGGGATCGCCTCGCGGATCGCGCGGTAGAGGGCGAACTCCGGGCGGCGCAGCGGGACGTAGCCGTCCAGGGCGCGGAAGGGGTGCCGCGCGCCGCTGCGGAGCTGGACCTCCTGCACGGGCGGCGGTGTCGGGTCGGGGGGCCTGCGCCCCCGCTTGAAGATGTTCACGGTGATACCTCCTCTTCATGTGGTCTCATACGGTCCGCTCGACGTACCCGGCGAAGAACCCGTCGCCGCCCTCCTCCGGTGCGGCGACGGTGGCGACGAAGTAGCGGATCTCGTCCATGGCGTGGTCGTGCTCCTTGCGGGGCCGGTCCCGGTCGCCCGCGCTGAGGTCCCAGCAGTAGCAGTCGAACTCCCGCAGCGCGTCGGTGCAGTCCGGCCCGATGACGATCCGTCCGGACTTGAGCGCGTCCGCCGTCTGGCGGATGCCGGAGAGGACGTCGTTCCGGGCCGTGCGCACGGACCAGCCGTCGCGGCGCAGCTGCTCGCAGAAGGACGCGGCGGACGGATCGACCACCACGCATTCGATCGGCCGCACGCCGACGAGGGCGCGCAGGTCCTCGGCCTGCTCCCGGTCGGTCCGCTGCCGCTTCTGCGCGCGGGCGTCGTAATAGGACTCCCGCACGCGGTACCAGGTCCCGTCCGGCCACAGGCCCCACAGCCCCATGGACGTGGGGTTGACCGTGCCGTAGTCGCAGGAGACGACCCACCGCAGCGCCTCGCCCTCCGGCGGGTCCCGGACGTACTGCGGGCCGAAGAAGTCGTAGACCAGCCCGTCCGCGGCCGTCCACTCCCCGAGGACGAACCGGCGGTAGAACGCTCCCTGGAAGGCCCGCCGGTACCGCGCCCGCGTCTCCTCGGTCAGCGCCGGGTTGTCGTCCATCAAAAAGCGCAGATGGAAGACGTTCCGCTCCCGCGTCCGGCACACCCACTCCCGGTAGAACCAGTGGCCTGGCCCCTCCGGGTTGCAGGAGAACCAGAATTTCGCGCCGCTCACGGAGCAGCGGGCGCAGGCCTGTTCGACGAACGACCGCGGCATGAGCGCGACCTCGTCGAGCAGCACCCCCGCGAGGGTGATCCCCTGGATCAGCCCGGCGGAGCTCTCGTCCCGCCCGCCGAAGAGGAAGAAGGTGTTCTCCCGCCCGCCCAGCCGCAGGGTCAGCCGGTTGCGGGAGACCTTCTCCTGCCAGGTGAAGCCCAGCTCGGCGAGCAGGGGCAGGACACTGGAGAGGAGGTTGCGCCGCACGGACTCGACGGTCTTGCCGCACAGGGCGAACTGCTGCTGGTCGAACCGCGCCATGGCCCACAGGGCGAAGGACAGGCCGAGGCAGAGCGTCTTCCCGCTGCGCACGGCCCCGTCGCAGAGGATCGCGTCCCGGTCGCGCACGGGCGACCCGTCGCACCACCAGCGCAGCACGGCGCGCTGCTTAGGGGAGAACCCGGCGATCATCGCGCCGTGCCCCCGGCATCCAGGGCCCGCAGGAAGGCCTCCGGCCCTGCGTCCGGATCCGGCCGGTCGAGCAGGACCTGCAGGATCGCGGCCCGGTCGGCCAGCTTGACCTCCACGGTGCCGTTGGCGTTGCGCTTGAGCTCGGTCAGCCCGCGCAGGTCGAGCCGGTCGATCTCCTCCGGCGCGGTGAGCCAGGCGAGCTTGACCGCGTCGTTCGTCCGGGCCTCGGCCAGCTCATACAGCAGCCGCAGGGCGTCCTGCCGGTCGGGCGGCCGTTTTCGTCTCATGGACATCCCTCCTTTCATCCAAGGGGGCGCACGACCGGCTTTCGTGTACGCGAACGTACACGCTGCCCGAAAATCGTTTTTCGCCCCCCTCCAAAGTCCCCCGAACAGGGACCGCAGCGAGGTGGGCACAAAAAAAGTCCGGCCCGCCCCAACGGGGCAGGCCGGTCCGATGCTCAGTTGTTTCGTTGTCTCAGGGACCTCTCAGATGTCCGTCAGATACCGGTGCAGCATCACGGTCATCTGCGCGCGCGTCGCCTGATCGAGCGGGGAGAGGGTCGTGGCGGTGGTGCCGGAGACGATCCCGCGCTGCACGGCCCAGGTCATCGCGCTCACGGCATAGGGGCTGACGCTGTTCTGGTCGGTGAAGGCCGCGAGGCTCCCCACGGCGCTGGGCTGCTCGCCGTTGGCCTCGGCGTAGCGGTAGAGGATCGTCGCGATCTGCTCGCGGGTGACCGGGGCGTTCGGGTCGAACTTCGTCTCGGAGACGCCGTTGACGATCCCGCGCACCGCCGCCCAAGCGACGGCGTTGGCGTAGTAGTCCTCGCTCTTCACGTCGCGGAAGCCGCTGTCCACGGAGACGGCGGGGCTGCCCGCCGCGCGGTAGAGGACGGTCACGAGCATCCCGCGGGTCATGGCGGTGTTCGGGGCGAAGCTCGTCGCGTCCACGCCGCTCATCAGGCCCTGGCTGTAGACGAAATCGACGGAGTCGGCCGCCCACGGCCCGACGCCGTTCGCGGTGACGTCGTTGAAGCGGGTGGAGGTGTCCTTCTTCGTCACGGTCACGATCAGGTTGCGGACATAGGCCGCGCCGCTGCGGGTGGTGACCGTCATGGGGATCGTCACCTGGCCGCTCGTGCCCGCCTTGGGCAGGAAGGACAGGGTGGAGACGTGATAGGTGCCGTTCGCGGCGGAGTCGGTGTAGTACCGCGCGCCGGAGTCCTTCTCGATCGTGCTCTTGACGCCCAGGCCGCGGTCCAGCCCGCGCAGGAGGGTCCCGGCGGTCGGTGCGCCGAAGACGACGGCCTCGACCGGGTCGGCGTCGCTGCTGCGGAAGAGGTCGGACCCCGCGAAGGTGAAGCCGGAGGCATCGCAGGTCCGGGTCAGCCCGGTGGGATCGGTCGGCGTGACGGGGTCGGGATCGACGGGCGTCACGGGCGTCAGCCCGGTCACGGTCAGCTCCAGCTCACCGTAATAGGTCGTGTCGCCGTAGGCGAGGAAGTCCACGGTATAGGTCCCCCCGGCCTTCGGCGTGAAGGTCACGGCGGAGAGCCTGCTGCTGTTGCTGTCGTTGGTGTAATAGGCCAGGCCGCCCTTGGCGGAGAGGGTCCCCACGGAGGTCGTGGCCGTGGCGAGGTCGAAGATGAGATAGCTCAGCCCGGGCACGGCGGGGGTCACGGCGGAGCCGGAGATGCCCTTCGTCAGCTGCTCCAGCACGGTCAGCCCGCTCTCGGCGTCCTTGAGGGAGACGAGGGCCTTCGCACCGCCGCTGGCGTCCATGCTGGCGGTCACCTGGGTGGACGGCAGGACGGTCAGCGCGAAGCTGCAGATCTCGGTCAGGAACCGGGTCCGGTCGGACCGGTCCAGCGCGATGACCTGGCAGGTGAACTTCTGCGCGTCCAGGGTGGTGGGGGTGTAGTCCAGGGTGCTCTTGGTGGACAGGACGGTCCCCTTCGCGTCGGTCCAGCGATAGGAGAGGTCATAGTCCTTCGTGACGTCCTGGCTGCCGTTCTTGACGGTGGCGACGGGCGCGGTGAGGGTCTTCTCCAGATACTGCCCGCCGTAGGCCACGACGTTCTGCGCGGCCAGGCTCAGCCCGTCCTTGCCGGGGTCGGTCACGGTGACCTTGCAGGTCGCGGTGAGGGAGCCGATGCTCACGCTGACCTCGGTGCTCCCGGCGCGCACGCCGGTGACCACGCCCTTGTCGCTCACGCGGGCGATGGCGGGGTCGTCGGAGACCCAGACGGCGGTCTTGGAGCTGGCGTCGCGCAGGGAATAGCTCAGCGCATAGCTCCCACCCACGGACAGGGAGAGGGTGGACTGGCTCATGCTGATCCGGCCGTCGGTGACGGTGAGCTTGTACACGTCGGAGACGGAGGTGCCGTTGTTGCCGTCGTCCTTGGCGCGGGCGACGATGGACACGGTGCCCGGCGCGACGGCCGTGACCTTGCCCTTGGAGGAGACGGTGGCGACGGAGGTGTCGGTGGACTCCCAGGTCACGCCGCGGCTGGACCCCTCGTCGTGCTTATAGGTCACGTCGGCGGAGAGCGTCCGCGTCTCGCCGACGGACAGGGGCCCGGAGTCCTTGCTGGTGATGGTCACGTCGGTGACATAGTTCTCGACGACGGTGACCTTACAGGTGTCCTGATAGTCCCCGTCGTTGGTGGTGACGGTGATGGTCGCGGTCCCCACGGCCTGGGGCGTGACGACGCCCTTGGAGGAGACGGTGGCGACGCGGGACTTGGAGGTGGACCAGGTGACGGTCTGATCGTCGGCGTCGTCGGGGGAGATGGTGTAGGTCAGCCGGGTCGTGGTGTCGGCCCCGAGGACGAGGGTGACGCTGTCCTGGTCGAGGGTGATGTCGCGCACGCGCACGCGCGCGGCGAGGGCGGGCACAGCCAGCGAGGCGGCCAGCACGACGGCGAGCAGGACGGACAGGGAACGGTGCAGGGTCATTTTCATGGTGTTCACCTCATAAACGGTCGTAAGGACGGCGAGCGCGCCCACGAGCACACTCGACAGGTCTTTACATTATACCATCATATCCCTTGAGGGGCAAGGGCGAAATTCGCACGGCCTGGGACCGGCGGGACCGCCCGGCCCGGCAGAGATGGCACAGGAAGGGGGTGCATCTCCGGTCGAACTATGGTAAGATGGATGAAGCGTTGTACGACGGTCGCGAGCCTGGTCCTCGAGGCGCTCGGCGTGATCGTAGGCATCCTTGCCCTCTGCGAAAGCAGAAAAAAATGACCGCCAGGCCGGAATCCTGACGGTCAGCGTTCCTGCGGGAACGTAACGACTACATACGGGGCCGACCACTCCTGGCAGCTCCACTGACCCTAGTATGACC
>CAKTJM010000056.1 GCA_934567745.1 uncultured Eubacteriales bacterium
CTCCACGGCCTTGATCAGGCCCAGGTTGCCCTCCTGGATCAGGTCCAGGAACAGCATGCCGCGGCCGACATAGCGCTTCGCGATGGACACGACCAGACGCAGGTTCGCCTCGGCCAGGTCCTGCTTGGCGTGCTCCCCGGCCTTGATGAGCTTCTCCATCGCCTTGCGGTCCTCGGGGGGCAGCTCGATGCCCTCCTTGTCCATCTCCTCGAGCTGGGCCTTCGCCTCCTGGCCGGAGACCATCGTCTGCGCCAGGGCGACCTCCTGCTCGCTCGTGAGCAGATCGACCTTGCCGATCTCCTTGAGGTACATGCGGACGGGGTCGTCGATGCCGAAGGAATCGACGAGGGTGTTCGGATCGACGATCTCCTCCTCGGGGATCTCCTTGATCTCCTCGATCGGCGGCATGGTGTCCGCGCTGATCTCCGGGAGATAGTCCTCCCCCGCCGTGTCGATGCCCAGGTTCTCCAGCACGTCATAGATCTTGTCCATCTGCTCGGAGCCGAGGTCGATCTCCTCCAGCGTGTCCATGAGCTCGTTCGAGGAGAGACGGCCCTTCTTCTTTCCCTTGTCCAGCAGCTCGCCCAGCTTCTCCGCGCCCTGCTGGCTGCCGACGATCCGCATGATCTCCGCCTTACCGGCCTGCAGCTGCTCGTCGGTGATGTTGAGCATCTTGTTCTCTTTCTCTCTCTTCAGGTCTTTCTTCTCGCTCATGTCGTCCCATCTCCCATCGTTTTCTTTTTTCGGTAGGTGTCACGCGCGGCCAGGAGCGCCGCGCCCTCATCGTCGGTCTGTTTCTTCATCCGCTCCCGCCGCAGGACCGCGCGATAGTCGGCCAGCGCCGCGGGGGCGTTCTCCAGGATCTCCGGCTGGCGCAGGATCGCGGCCAGCAGATCGATCTCGTCCCGGTCCAGTTCGCCCTCGAGCATCCCGAGCTGCGTCGGGCGTCCCTGGCGCAGCCGGTCGCGCAGGACCCCATAGATCTTGCCCAGGGCGGGCGAGGTGAAGTCCTCCGGCGCCAGGTCCGCCGTCTGGCGCACCAGCGCGCCGTCGAGCATCAGCAGCCGCAGGATCCCCTCCTCCGCGCGGGCGGACCGCGGGTCCTCATAGCGCAGGGACCGGGCGCGCGGCTGGACCTGGGCCACCGGGACCGCGTCGCGGCGGCGCTCCTTGCGCCGCGCCTCGCGCAGACGGCGGTCGTAGGCCAGCTTCGCCTCCTGGAGCAGGGCCGCCTTGCCGATGCCGGTCGTCTCGGCGAGACGGCCGGCGTAGACCTCCCGCTCGACCGGGCTGTCCAGCGAGGCCAGCAGGGCCGCGCCCTCCCGGGCGAACTCCGCCTTCTGGGCGGGCTCGGACAGGTCGTAGCGCCCCTGGAGCTGGCGCAGGCTGTAGTCCATCCGGTCCTGCGACTGGTCCAGCAGCCGCGCGAAGGCGTCGCGGCCGTAGGTCTTGATGTATTCGTCGGGGTCCTTCGCCCCCTCGACGCGCAGCACGCGGACCGTCAGGCCCGTCCGTTCGAGCAGCGGGATGGCCCGGTCGGCCGCCTGGATGCCCGCCGCGTCGGCGTCGTAGCAGATGACGACCTCCTTCGTGAACCGTGCGAGCAGCTGTGCGTGGTCGGCGGTCAGGGCGGTGCCCAGGCTGGCCACCGCGCAGTCGAACCCCGCCTGGTGGAGGGAGATCGTGTCCATGTATCCCTCCGTCAGCACGAGCCGCCCGAGCTTCGTCGTCTTCGCGAAGTTCAGGGCGAAGAGGTTCCGGCTCTTGTTGAACACGGGGCTGTCGGGGGAGTTGAGGTACTTCGGTCCGCCGTCGGCCAGGGCGCGGCCGCCGAAGCCGATCACGTCCCCGCGCAGGTCGATGATGGGGAACATCACGCGGTCGCGGAAGCGGTCGTAGAACCCGCCCTTCTTGTTGCTCACCACGAGGCCCGCGTCCATCAGCTCGCTCTTCTCATACCCCTTGTGGGCCATGGCGTTGAGCAGCCCGTCCCAGCTCTCCCGGGCATAGCCCAGGCCGAAGTGGGTGATGGTCCCCCGGCGCAGGCCGCGCCCGGTGAGATAGTCCCAGCCGTTCCGCCCCTCCGGCGAGAGGAGCTGGCTGTGGAAGTAGCGCGCGGCATCCCGGTTGAGCGCCAGCAGCCGCGCGCGGCGCTGCCGCCCGCGGGCGTCGCCGCCGTCCTCGGGGACCTCCAGCCCGGCGCGCTTGGCCAGGAGCCGGATCGCGTCGGGGTACGGCAGGTTCTCCACGTCCATCACGAACGAGATGACCCCGCCGCCCTTTCCGCAGCCGAAGCAGTGGTACATCTGGCGGTCCTGGATGACGTGGAAGGACGGGGTCTTCTCCCCGTGGAAGGGGCACAGGCCCCAGTAGCTCCCCCCCTTGGGCGTGAGCGTGACGTAGTCCGAGACCACGTCCACGATGTCGCTGCGCGCCACCAGCTCGTCGATGAACTCCCGTGGGATCGCCAAGGGCCTGCCTCCTCTCGCATGTCCGTGATCCTCCGGCCCGGTCCTATTTCACCGACCAGGCGAAGGGGATGAACGCCTCATAGTATTTCTCGACGGCGTACTTGTCCGTCATCCCGGCGACATAGTCGCACACCGCCCGGTCCACGCCCTCGCGCAGACGGATGTCCTGATAGTCGGGCGGGAGCTTGTCCGGGTCCTTCTGATAGTAGTCGAACAGCCGCGCGATCATGTCCTGGGCCTTCGACTCCTCCCCCTTGGCGCGGGGGTTGCGATAGACCGCCTCGAACATGAAGCTCCGCAGGTCCTGCATCGCCTTCGCGCAGGCCGGGGACTGCTGGATGCGGTCCCGGCCCTGGCTCGACCGGATGACGTCGCCGGTCAGGGTGTTTATCCTGCCCCGGTGGTCGAAGCCGAGCACCTGCGACACGTCCAGCGGGATGTCCATCGGATAGATGATCCCGCCACGCATCGCGTCGTCGATGTCGTGGTTGATGTACGCGATCTGGTCCGAGACCCGGACGATCTGGCCCTCCAGCGTCTCGGCCCGGTCCGGGCCGGTGTGGAAGACGATGCCGCGCCGGACCTCGTAGCAGAGGTTCAGCCCGTCGCCGCCGTTCTCCAGCCGGTCCACTACGCGCAGCGACTGCTCGTTGTGGTGGAACCCGCCGGGCATGATCTGGTCGAGCACCCGCTCCCCGGCGTGGCCGAAGGGCGTGTGGCCCAGGTCGTGGCCGAGGGCGATCGCCTCGGTCAGATCCTCGTTCAGCCCCAGGCCGCGCGCGATGGTCCGCGCGATGCGGGAGACCTCCAGCGTGTGGGTCATCCGCGTGCGGTAGTGGTCGCCCTCCGGCTGGAGGAAGACCTGCGTCTTGTGCATCAGCCGCCGGAACGACTTGGAGTGGACGATCCGGTCCACGTCCCGCTGGTAGCAGGTCCGGATGGCGCACGGCGGCTCGTCCCGCTGGCGGCCCTTCGAGGACGCCGCCAGGGACGCGAAGGGCGAGAGCATCTGCCGCTCCTGCTCCTCCGTCCGCTCTCTCAGCTCCATGGTCCTCACCTCGCTCTTTCGCCTGGGTGTCGGCGGGCATTCGACACGCTCTGCCCGTCTTACTACTATATACGCGGGCCATGGCCGGATCCCTGCCATGGCCCGCACTTTTTTCGGGGAAGCGCTCAGCCCTCCTCGACCGCGCGGAAGCACTCGCCCAGCTTCTCCGCCGCCACCTGGCCGGCGGACAGCTCGGTCACGCGCTGCGCGAAGCGGTCCCACTGCTCGGCCGGGAGGAGGAGGTACAGCGTCACGTCGGCCGCCCAGGCGACCTCCTCCACGATGCCGTCCGCCGCCGCGACCTCGAGCTTCATCCGCTCGAAGAGCGCGTAGGGGCACGCGACCGCGCCCTGCGCCCAGAGCCGCACGACCGCGCGGCCCGCCTCGCTCAGTGCGTCCTTCGCCGCCTTGCTGTAGGCGCGCAGGAGGCCGCCCGTCCCGAGCAGCACCCCGCCGAAGTACCGTGTCACCACGCAGCAGACGTCCTCCACGCCCTCACGGCGGAAGACCTCCAGCATCGGCTGGCCCGCCGAGCCCTGCGGCTCGCCGTCGTCCGACCAGCGGTCCACGCTGCCCTCATGCAGGCGGTAGCACCAGCAGTTGTGCCGGGCGTCGTAGTGCTTGGTCTTGGTGGCCGCGATCCTCGCGCGCGCCTCCTCCTCGCTGGCGACCCGCCAGACGTAGCCGAGGAAGCGGGAGCGCTTCTCCACGACCTCGCTCGTCCCCTCACCGGCGGGGACATAGTATCCTGCCATCGTGCGCGCCTCCTCTCATCGTTCGTATCTCCGCGCCGTCGCTGTCCGGACGACCGCGCTCACCACGGCTCGTCCGGCTCCGGCGGGCGGTCCGTCCAATAGTCCCGCACCTGGCCGAGCACCTTCTCCGAGCACACCGCCGTGACCCGGATCGTGTCGGCATACTCCACCGACTCGACCTTCGCCTCGCGGTAGAGCATGTCCAGCAGCCCGCCCTTGTCGTAGGGCAGGGCCAGCTCCACCCGGTGGAAGCCGGTGTCCAGCCGCTGGCGGATCATCTCCATCAGCGTGTCCAGCCCCTCGCCGGTCCTGGCGGAGATGGAGACGATGTCCTTCCCGTGCGGGCGGATGTCGCCGACGTAGACGTCGGACTTGTTGAAGACGTCGATCCGCGGCGTGCCCTCCGCGCCGAGCTGGCGGATCAGGCGCTCGACCACGTCCGCCTGCTCCCGCCATTCGGGGTTCGAGGCGTCGATGACGTGGAGGATCAGGTCCGCGTAGGTCAGCTCCTCCAGCGTGGCCTTGAAGGCCTCGACCAGGTGGTGCGGCAGCTTGCGGATGAACCCGACCGTATCGGAGATCAGTACCGTGCAGGTGTCCGAGACGGTCAGGGTCCGCGTCGTCGTGTCGAGGGTGTCGAACAGCCGGTTGCGGGCCGGGATCCCCGCGCCGGTCAGGGCGTTGAGGAGCGTCGATTTGCCCGCGTTCGTGTAGCCGACGATCGCCACCACCGGCACCTCGTTCTTCTCGCGGCGGTCGCGCTGGACCGCGCGGATGCGGCGGACCTCCTCGAGGTCCTCCGCCAGCTTGGCGATCTTGCGGCGGATGTGGCGGCGGTCGGTCTCGAGCTGGGTCTCGCCGGGGCCGCGCGTGCCGATCGGCGACTTGCCGCCGGAGGCCGTCTGGCGGACCAGATGGCCCCACATGCCCGTCAGGCGCGGCAGCAGGTAGCGGTACTGCGCCAGCTCGACCTGGAGCCGGCCCTCCCGCGTCCGGGCACGCTGGGCGAAGATGTCCAGGATGAGGCCCGCGCGGTCGATGACCTGCACGCCGATGTCCTCCGTCAGGACCCGCTGCTGGGAGGGGGAGAGCTCATTGTCGAAGACGACCAGCTGGGCCTCCTGGGCCTGCACCAGCGCCCGGACCTCCTCCACCTTGCCCTCGCCGATGAAGGTCCGCGCCTCCGGCGTGGGGCGGACCTGCAGGACCGTGCCCACGCACGTCCCGCCCGCCGTCTCGACCAGGGCGGCCAGCTCCTCCAGGCTCGCCTCGCTCGCGTTGTCCTCTGCGGGCAGGCTGTGCGCCGACAGGCCCACCAGGACCGCGCGCTCCCGCGTCTCTTCCGTGTGCTGTTCCGTCATGGGGCCTTCCTCCTTTTCGTTGGTCCCGATCCGGATGTCACTCCTTCACGAGCACGTCCGTGATCTCACCGAAGTACATCCGGTGATAGTCCTGCGCCGGGTACTCGGCCAGCGCGCCCGCGTCCATATGCGCAGGGTCGAGGTCCTGCCAATACCGCTTCCTGCAAACGAGCACCAGCCGCGCCTCCTCGATGTACGGCGCGTCCGGACCGGCCAGGCCGACATGGAAGCCGCATTCCGCGAACTTGTCCGTGTCCCGCCCGCTCGTCGCGCCGCACAGGGCCAGCTGCTCCCGCCAGCCGTCGCCGAAGAACGAGAGCGTGAACATCGGGGACGTCTCCAGGAACTCGTAGGTGTACCGCTGGGGACGGACGTAGATGGTCGCCATCGGCTTCTCCCACAGGACGCCCAGGCCGCCCCAGCTGGCGGTCATCGTGTTGCACCGGTCCCCGGTGCCCGCGGTGATGAGGGCCCAGTCGTCGTCGAGGAGCGTGAAGACGTTCTCCTTGAGCTGCTTGGGGTCGATCGATCGAAACATAGCGTTCTCCTCCTGATCCATCATGATGAAGTATTTTGCCCTCCTTCATCCTATGCACGGCCCCGCGGGGCGTTGCAGCGACGGAAAAACCCGTGCCGGTGTGGCACGGGTTCGTGATCCTTATCAGTTCTCCAGACCGAACTTCTTGTTGAAGCGGCTGACGCGACCGCCAGTATCCACCATCTTCTGCTTACCGGTAAAGAAGGGGTGACACTTGGAGCAAACTTCTACTCGGATGTCCTTCTTGGTCGATCTCGTCTCGATGACATTGCCGCAAGCACATCTGATGGTGGTCTGCTCGTACTTGGGATGGATGCCTTCCTTCATGCGTGTTCACCTCTTTCTGATGTCAAAAAATCGCTGCTCCCTAAGGGCGCTCATACATATTACCACTTTTGACGCGAAATTGCAACTACTTTTTTTGATTTGCCGAAACTTTTTTCCAGCAAGGATCTCCCGTCAGAGCGCCATGCCTTCCCCCGCGTGCAGGAACCACAGGACCCGCCGCGCGACGGGCCGCCCGACGATCCGCTCCAGCGCCCAGGCGTAGGTATCGAGCTGCCCGCGGTAGCGCGCGGCCCGCTCGGCCAGGCCCGACGGCGGGACGCGGTCGGTCTTGAAGTCCAGGACGGTCAGGCCCTCCGGCCCGTCGAACCAGCAGTCGATCACGCCCTGGACGAGGACCTCCTCCCCCTCCGGCGCGTCCGGGAAGAAGCGCCGTGCGTCCGCCAGCAGCGAGAACGGCCACTCGCGGTGCCGGTCCCCGCTCGCCCGCATCGCCTGCCCCAGGGGGCTTGCGAAGAAGCGCGCCATCGCGGCCGCATCGACCGCGGCGGCCTGCCGCTCGGTCAGGTGGCCCTGCGCGGTCAGGCGGGCCAGCTCCGCGCGGATCGTCTCGACGGAGCCGGTCCGCGCCAGGTCGATGGTCTGCATCGCGGTGTGGAGCGCCGTGCCCCGCTGCGCCGCCGTCAGGCCCATGGTCTCCTGCGCGAAGACGGGCCGCTCGAAGGCCGGCGGCCCGGCCTCCTCCGCCCCGCGGCGCAGGACGAAGACGCCCGGCTCCTCTCCGGAGGCGGTCTGGACCTGGGTGGCCGTGACCTTCGCCGGGGTCGCGGCGGCGGTCTCGTAGGGATACCGCCAGCGCAGGTCCGTCAGGATCTCCTCGTCGGTCGGGCCGCTCTCCTCGGGCGCGTCGGCCGCGCGCCGCGCCGGGCGGATGACCTCCTGCGAGACGGCGCCGGTGTGGTAGCGGATCGTCCACGCCGGCCCGAGCGGCCGCGGCGGCAGCACGGGCGCGGGGACGTCGGCCGCGTCGAGGAGGACCTCCCCCTCCGGCCGCCCCATCGCCGCCAGGAGGACCCACTGGCCCACGCTGGCGCAGGCGGCGAGGGCCTGCGGCTCGGCGGGGACCGCGACGGCCTCCGCCAGCGCGCGCAGGTCGCTCGCGCCGTAGGAAAGGCTATGCGTGAGGATGAGCTTCTCCTTCGCACGCGTCATCGCCACGTAGAGGAGCCGCATCTCCTCGGCCATCATCTCCCGCTTGAGCTCCAGGGCGACGCCCTCGCGGGCGAGGGTGGTGAACTGGACCTGGCGTGCCCGGTCCAGCCCGCGCGGGCCGAGCCCGAGCCGCGGGTGGAAGAGGACCGGCTTCTGCACGTCGGCGTAGTTGAACCGCCGCCCCAGGCCGCTGACGAAGACGACCGGGTATTCCAGCCCCTTCGAGCGGTGGATGCTCAGCAGGGCCACGCCGCCGCCCTCCTGCGCGGGGGGCGGCGCGGGGCGGATCCCCCCATTGCGCCGGACCCGGTCGAGGTGCAGCAGGAAGCCGAAGAGTCCCTTGTGCCCCGTCCCCTCGAAGCGGCGGGCGAGGTCATAGAGAGCCAGCAGGTTCGCCCGCCGCTCCTCTCCGTTCGGCAGGGCGGAGAAGAGGTCGAGCAGGCCCTCCTCGCGGTAGAGGGTCCAGAGGAGCTGGTGGCTGCTCTGCTCCCCCGCGCCGAAGCGCAGGGCGTCCAGCCGGTCCAAAAAGGCCGCGCAGTCGGGCCAGCCCAGGGCCTGCGCCCGCCGCAGGGCGTCGTAGAAGCTCCCGTCGTCCAGCGCGCGGATCTCCGCCAGCCGGTCCGGCGTGAAGCCGAACACCGCCGAGCGCAGCACCGCCAGCAGCGGCACGTCCTGCCGCGCGTCGTCCAGGATCTGGAGCCACGAGAGCGCCACGGAGACCTCCGTCGTCCGGAAGAAGTCGTCCCCCTCCGTCGCCGCGCAGCCGATCTGCTGCTCGGCCAGGGCCATCGTGTACCAGTTCTGCACCGGGCCGGGCGAGCGCAGGAGGATCGCCACGTCCTCCGGCCGCAGCGGGCGGGTGCCGCCCGCTCCGTCGGAGACCGGGAAGCCCTCGTCCAGCAGGGCGCGCAGGCGCTTGGCCACGAAGCGGGCCTCCGCCAGCGCGCGGCCCCCGAGATCGTCCGCGTCGTCGCGGTCGAGGTCGAGGACGTGCAGCTCCGTCTCGTACCCGTCCCCCGGCGGGAAGCTGCCGCCGGGATAGAGCGCCTCGGCGTCGGTGTAGTCCATCTCGCCCAGCTCCTGCGACATGATGCAGCGGAAGAGGTCGTTGACGCTCTCGAGCACCTCCGGCCGGGAGCGGAAGTTCTGGGACAGGACGATCTTGCGGTCCTGGCCGGGGGCCGCCTCCGTCCAGAGCGGACTGGTGCGGTAGCGCGCCAGGAAGATCGTCGGGTCGGCCAGACGGAAGCGGTAGATCGACTGCTTCACGTCGCCGACGAAGAAGAGGTCCCGCCCCTCGTCCGAGAGGGCGCGGAAGATCGCGTTCTGCACCTGGTTCGTGTCCTGGTATTCGTCCACCATGATCTCGCACCACCGGCCGCGCAGCTGCCGCGCGAGATCGGTCGGCGCGCCGTCCGGCCCGATCAGCAGGCGGACGGTCAGGTGCTCCAGGTCGGAGAAGTCGAGCAGGTCCCGCCGCCGCTTCTCCGCCTCATAGCGGCGCGAGAAGTCCAGCACCAGGTCGATCAGCCCGTCCATCGCCGGGCGCACCAGGGCCATGTCGGCCAGGAGCGCGGCGCTCCGGCCGGAGAGCCGCCCCCGGGCGGTCTCGATCGCCTTCTTGCACCGGCCGCGCAGGCTCTTGATCTGGTCCTGCGCCGCCGTGTCGGAGACGCCGCGGGCCGCCTTGAACCGGGGAAAGGGGACCTCACAGCCGACGGCCTCGTCCCAGCCCGCGGCGGACGCCAGCCGGTCCAGCCCCTCCGCCGTGGCGAGGAGGCTGGCGCCGTAGGCCTTCTCCAGCACCGCGTCCCCGGCGGCCAGGTCGCAGGCGCGGCGCAGCTGCCCCGCCCAATAGCGCGCGGTCCCGCGCACGTCGTCCAGCAGGACGCGGCCCCACGGGGTCTCGCCCGCGTCGGTCACGCCCGCCAGGGCGAACTGTGCCCGCTGCTCCTCCAGCCAGGCGGCGGGGTCCGGCCAGCTCTGCACCCGCGCGTAGACGTCCAGCACGATCTCCATCAGGCGGCTGTCGTCCCGCCCGGCGGTCAGCAGATCCAACAGCCGCGCGAACGGCCCCTCGGGATCGACGTCCTCGTACCGCTCCTCGAGCACCTGGTCGAGCGTCCGGCCCATGAGGACGGTGGTCTCCTCGTCCTCGCAGAGGGAGAAGTCCGTCGGCACGTCCAGCAGGTGCCCCCACTGGCGCAGGAGCACCGTGCAGAAGGCGTGGATCGTCGAGATCTGCGTCTGGTACAGCCGCGCGGACTGCCGCCGCAGGTGGGCGCTCGTGGGATCGGCCGCCTGGGCGTCGGCCAGCGAGGCGGCGATGCGCCCGCGCAGCTCCTCCGCCGCGGCCCGGGTGAAGGTGATGATGAGGAACTCGTCCACATCGTGCCCCTCCCCGACCACGCGGTCGAGGAGGCGGTCCACCAGCACCCGCGTCTTGCCGGACCCGGCCGCCGCCGCGACCAGCAGCCCGCCGCCCCGGTCCTTCACCGCGGCCTCCTGTTCAGTCGTGCGCCGGATCGCCATCGTCCTCACCTCCCCGCTCCAGGCTCTCCCAAAAGGCCCCGTTCGACATGGTCGGGATCCACCGGCGGCGGTCCCGGCCCTCCTCGAACTGACATGCCTGGAAATAGTCGCAATATTGGCAGGCGTTGCGCTGCGGCCCCCGCCAGAAGGGGTCCGTGTCCACGTTCCCCGCCGCCAGCTCCGCGCAGATGTCCTCCAGGATCCTCTGCGTGTGCCGCTTCAGCCGCCCCAGCCGCTCGGCGCTCACGAGCGCCTCGCCGCCGATCGTCCCGGTCCGGGCGCTGACCTTGAGCGGCAGGAAGCGGATGCCCCCCTCCGGCCGCTCCATCGCCGCCGCGACGGCGGGATCGTCCAGGATCAGGCCGTGCCGCCGCAGGGCCTTGTCGAGCTGCCGCTGCCGCTCGGCGGGGTCCATGTCCCGCTCGCCGACCGCCATGGCCTCCCGCGCCGGGAGATACAGCGCCCCCGCCGGGACCGGCCGCGTCCCGAACAGGGCCGCGCCCTCGTCCTCCAGCGCGAAGAGGTACAGCAGGAGCTGCAAGCCCAGCCCGTTCCAGACCTCCGTGAGGTCGAAGGACTTCCGCCCCGTCTTGTAATCGACGACGCGCAGGTACAGCCGCCCGTCCTGCTCCCAGCCGTCGATCCGGTCCACGAAGCCGGAGACGCGCAGGTCGATCCCGTGCGCGTGGACCGTCACCGGCGGCAGGTCCTTCCCGCTGCCGAAGCCCAGCTCGAAGCACAGGGGCTGGAAGTCCGACGCGCGCAGCTCCGCCGTGACGTTCTCGACCACGGCCAGCACGTTCCGCTCCAGGCGGCGGAAGAGATAGCGCGCCCGCGGGCTCTGGTGCTCCCAGCCGCCCAGGACGGTCTGCACATAGGTCCGCACCGCCGCGCGGGCCAGGTCCGCCACGGCCTCGTCCGTGTGGGCCGCGATGCCCCCGCCGTCCCGCACGGCGCGCAGGACGTGCTCCAGGACGAAGTGGACGAAGGTCCCGTACTCCGGCGCGTCGAAGCCCGCCGGACGCCGCGCCTGGACGTCCAGCCCGTAGCGCAGGAAGTAGGCGAAGTGGCAGGAGCCGTACTGGTCCATCCGCGAGGCGGACATCGCCACCTGCCGCCCGTACAGCTGCCGCACCGCCGCCGGGGACAGCCGTCCCCGCGTCGTGCGCTGCGCCCGGTCGAGCCGCTCGACCAGGGCGTCGTCGCCGAGCGCGGCC
>CAKTJM010000057.1 GCA_934567745.1 uncultured Eubacteriales bacterium
CCCTCGTGGCGCTGCGCAAGAAGCACCCCGACTGGCATCGTCCGTATAAGATCCCCGGCGGCATCGGCATGGGCATCTTCGCCGCTCTCGTCTCCGGCGTCGTCCTGGTCCTCTCCTTCATCCCCGCCTCCCCCGTGTACGTCGGCCCGCTGGCCATCAAGATGTTCTTCGCATGGCTCATCATCGGCATCATCCTCTACCTGTGCTGCGCTGGTCAGCGTAAGGCCATGCCGCAGGCGGAGCGCGAGGCTGCGATGTTCGAGAACGCTTCTGCGTCCGAGGAGTGATCCTCATCATCTCTGCGGGAGCCCTGCTCCCCTGACCCCGTGATCCCAGCCGCCCTCGCTGAGGGCGCCCATCCCCGAAGGAGGCTCCTGAATGAATCCTGACTCTATGCAACAGACCGTTGGTTCCCAGGTCGTCATGATCGACATCTGCATCTACTTCCTCATCACGATCGTACTCGTGCTGATCCTAGATGCCTATGCGGCCAAACGCTTGGGAGGCAAGCAAGCTTGGGGCTACCGTGTGCTGCGGATGCGCCGGTTCGGCACACTGCTCACCTGCTCCTTATTCTCCGTCGCAGTCGTCGCCCTGACCTGGTTCGAGGTCGTCACTGTGACCCTGAAGGTCGAGACGTTCTTCGGGATCCCATACTTCGCGATGTGGTTCTTCTACCTGGCCTCTGTCCTGCGCAGGGTCCGGTCGGAGATCAAGGGCCGCCGTCTCTGAGCGCGCGGATCACAACGAAACAAAGCAAAAAGGGCCGAGGCGATAGCCTCGGCCTTTTCTTATCATCGGCTCCCTCTGACGAGGGAGCTGTCAGCGAAGCTGACTGAGGGAGAGACGATAGAACGGCTTGCTCAAGGGCCGCGCCTGCGTTTCTCTCCCTCCGTCTCGGCTGTCGCCGAGCCACCTCCCTCGTCCGAGGGAGGCATCCGCATGCAGGGACGATCGGCTGAGACGGCCAGCGCTTTTCCCCAAAGCGCCAAAAGGCCGGACACGCGAACGTGTCCGGCTGTTTTGGAGTTTATAAAGGAAGAGAGAGAAAAGAGAGAATGAGATGTTTTCCTTGATCACGGTCTTAGGATAGCATAGGGCCTTTGGACATTGGTGGATAATTTACTAACTTTAAGTGAACAAAATATGAACATTAGAAAACCGGGCCGGGACCATGGCGGCGGCGGGCCTAGCCCATCGCCACGAAGGCCGCGTCGGCGTAGCCCACGGCGTCCCCGACGCGGATCAGATACCACCCGCTGTACTCGTTGAGGACCTCCACCTCGGCCCCGTCGTACAGCCGAAGGACCACGTCGGCGTTCAGGTCCGGCCGGGCGTAGACGTTCAGATAGCCGCCGTCCAGCCGGACCTCGCCCGGCTCCGGCTCGGACGAGAAGAAGAACGGGATGCCGAAGTATTCCGTCAGCGACAGCACCAGGCTCTCGGCCATCTGCGTGATGTGGCCGACGATCCACGCGGCGTCCTCCTCGTTGTCGTGGAAGCCCAGCTCCAGCAGCACCGCCGGGGCGCGTACCAGCCGGACCTCACCCAGGGTCGTGGTCGGCTCTGTGCGGACCAGGAGCGGGTCGGGGTAGATGGACCGCAGGCCGTCCACGAGGTAGTTGGCCGCGCGCTGGCCCTGGGCGCTCCCCGGGAAATAGAACGCGAGGATGCCCCGGTTCTGCCCAGCCTGGCCCGCGCCCGAGGCGTTCGAGTGCAGGGCCAGGTGCAGGTCGTAGTCGCCCGCGTTCGAGGCGTGGATCGACGAGGCGGCGGTCATGTCCGGCGTGTTCCGGGACCAGCGGATCCCCGACGCGGCGAGCAGCGGCTCCATGGCGTCCGCGAGACGGTTCATCCACTCCTCTTCCGTGCCGCCGTGGACGTACTCGTTGTACTCCTGTGTGGATGGGGACAGATAGATGATGGGCAAGACAGATCCCTCCTTTTCTCCATCCTATGCAGCAGCGCTTGCGATCGAGCGTGGGCTATGCTATGATGGGAGCGAAGAAAGGGGAGTGGTCACGATGGACCTTTGCGATCTCAGCCAGGTGCGGGCGCTGCTCGGCCGCCACGGCTTCCGGTTCTCCAAGAGCATGGGGCAGAACTTCCTCATCGCGCCCTGGGTCCCACGGCAGACCGCCGAGGCCTCCGGCGCGGCGCCCGGCGTGGGCGTGCTGGAGATCGGCCCCGGCATCGGGCCGCTCACCGAGCAGCTCGCGCAGCGGGCCGAGCGCGTGGCCGCCATCGAGCTGGACCGCAGCCTCCTGCCCGTGCTGGCGGAGACGATGGCCCCCTACGACAACGTGACCATCGTCCCCGGCGACATGCTCAAGCTCGACCTGCCCGCCCTGTGCCGGGAGCGGTTCGCGGGCCTGGACGTCGTGGCCTGCGCGAACCTGCCGTACAACATCACCACCCCGGCCATCACGGCGCTGCTGGAGGCAAAGTGCTTCTCTGCCGTGACGGTCATGATCCAGCGGGAGGTCGCCCTGCGCATCTGCGCCGCGCCGGGCACGGCGGACTACGGGGCCTTCACCGTCCTGTGTCGGTGGTACGCCGACGCGGAGCTGCTCTACGACGTCCCGCCCGACTGCTTCTACCCCGCGCCGAAGGTCACGTCCTCCGTCGTGCGGCTGACGGTCCGGGGCACGCCGCTCGTGCCGGTCGCGGACGAGGGGGCCTTCTTCCGGGTCGTCCGCGCGGCCTTCGCCCAGCGGCGCAAGACCCTGCTCAACGCCCTCTCCGCCGGTCTGGGCCGGGGGAAGGACGAGATCCGCGCCGCGCTGGCCGCCTGCCGCCTGCCCGAGGACGTGCGCGGGGAGCGGCTGAGCTTCGAGGGGTTCGCTGCCCTGACCGAGGCCCTGCAAGGCGCCGCCAAAGGATGACGCCCCCACTTGCATAACTGCGGGGGATGTATTATAATGAGAGAAACTATTTTCGATGACAGCATCCCGGCCGGATATTGGCCCGCGCGGGACGAGCGCATCAAGGAGGGACCATGATGGAGTTGACAACGAACAAGGCCGTACTCGATTGGATCGGGGAGAAGGCCGCCCTGACGAAGCCGGACCAGATCGTCTGGATCGACGGCAGCGAGGAGCAGCTGGAGGAGCTGCGCCGCGAGGCCTGCGCCACCGGTGAGATCTACAAGCTCAACCAGGAGAAGCTGCCCGGCTGCTACCTGCACCGGTCCGATCCCACCGACGTGGCCCGCGTGGAGAGCCGCACCTTCATCTGCTGCCACGAGCAGGAGGACGCCGGTCCCACCAACAACTGGATGGACCCGCAGGAGATGTACGCCAAGCTGCGCGCGCTCTACGACGGCTCCATGCAGGGGCGCACGATGTACGTCATCCCGTACAGCATGGGCCATGTCGGGTCCCCCTTCGCCAAGTACGGCATCGAGCTGACCGACTCCATCTACGTCGTGCTGAACATGGCCATCATGACCCGCGTGGGCAAGAAGGTCCTCGACCAGCTCGGCGACAGCCCCGATTTCATCAAGGGCCTGCACGCGAAGGCCGACCTCGATCCTGAGGAGCGCTACATCGTCCAGTTCCCAGAGGACAACGTCATCATGTCCATCAACTCCGGCTACGGCGGCAACGTCCTCCAGGGCAAGAAGTGCTTCGCCCTGCGCATCGCCTCCAACCTCGGCCGCCAGGAGGGCTGGATGGCCGAGCATATGCTGATCCTCGGCGTCCAGAGCCCCGACGGCCAGGTCCGCTACGTCACCGGCGCCTTCCCGTCCGCCTGCGGCAAGACGAACCTCGCCATGCTGATCCCGCCCGAGGGGTACCAGAAGGACGGCTGGAAGTGCTGGTGCGTCGGCGACGACATCGCCTGGCTGCGCGTCGGCCCGGACGGCCGCCTGTGGGCCGTCAACCCGGAGAAGGGCTTCTTCGGCGTCGCCCCCGGCACCAATGAGAAGTCCAACCCCAACGCCCTCGCCACCACCCGCCGCGGGACCATCTTCACCAACGTCGCGCTGAACTTGGACGACGACACCGTGTGGTGGGAGAAGCTCGATAACGAGCCTCCGCACCACGCCCTCGACTGGAGAGGGGAGCCGTGGAGCCCCGAGACCGCGACCGGCCCCGCCGCCCACCCCAACTCCCGCTTCACCGCGCCCGTCGAGAACTGCCCCTGCCTGTCGCCGGAGTATGAGGCCCCGAACGGCGTGCCCATCTCCGCGATCATCTTCGGCGGCCGCCGCGCCAAGACCGCGCCCCTGGTCTACCAGTCCCGCGATTGGGACCACGGCGTCTTCGTTGGCTCCATCATGGGCTCCGAGAAGACCGCTGCCGCCGAGGGCAAGGTCGGCGAGACCCGCCGCGACCCGATGGCGATGCTGCCCTTCTGCGGCTATCACATGGCCGACTACTGGCAGCACTGGCTGGACATGGGCAAGGCGATCGCCCACCCGCCGAAGATCTTCAACGTCAACTGGTTCCGCACCGACGACCAGGGCAACTTCGCCTGGCCCGGCTTCAGCGAGAACCTGCGCGTCATCGAGTGGATCCTCGCCCGCTGCCGCGACGAGCTGCCCGCCCGCGAGACCGAGATCGGCTACCTGCCGCGCGTCGAGGACATCAAGCTCGAGGGCTCCGGCGTGACCGAGGAGACCCTCGCCGACCTGCTGAGCGTCGATCGCGACCTGTGGCGCGACGAGGCCGCCGGGATCCGCGCGTTCTACCGCCAGTTCGGCGACAAGCTCCCCAAGGAGCTGGCCGAAGAGCTGGACGGCCTGGAGGCCCGCCTGAAGGACTGATCCGACCTGTCAGTCTGAAAACGTCTGCACGAGCTGCCGACCGGAGCGATTCGGTCGGCAGCTTTTTTGTTCGTCCGCATCTTGCGCCCGGCGGGTCGGATATGGTACAATAGTTCGATACTAAGACCGAAAGGGGATATCGCGTGCGTATCTTAGGCATCGACCCCGGCTATGCCATCGTCGGCTTCGGGGTGCTCCAGGCCGCGCGCGGCCAGGCCACGCTCCTGTGCTGCGGGGCCATCCGCACCGCGGCGGGCGTCCCCATGCCCCAGCGGCTCCTGCAGATCGGGGAGGACCTGGGCGAGCTGATCCACACCTTCGCCCCGGACGTCCTCGCCATCGAGGAGCTGTATTTCAACAACAACGTCACCACCGGCATCGGCGTGGCCCAGGCGCGCGGCGTCATCCTGGCGACCGCTGCCAAGCTCGGCGTGCCCGTGGCCGAATATGGCCCGAGCCAGGTCAAGCAGGCCGTCGTCGGCTATGGCAAGGCGGAGAAGCGCCAGATCATGGAGATGACCCGCCGCCTGCTGCGGCTGGCGGAGGTCCCGCGCCCCGACGACGCCGCCGACGCCGTCGCCATCGCGCTCTGTCACGCCCGTTCGGCCACGTCCCGGCTCCCCGGCCGGTGAGAGGAGGAGGTCCCGCCTGTGTTCAACTATCTGAGAGGTCCCGTCGGCCGTCTGGCCCCCGGTCTCGCCGTCATCGAGTGCGCCGGGGTCGGCTATGCCTGCCGGACCACCAGCCACACCGTCTCCGCCCTGCGCCCGGGCGAGGAGGCGAAGCTCTACACCCACCTGAACGTCCGGGAGGACGCGATGGAGCTGTACGGCTTCGCGTCCGAGCAGGAGCGCAGCTGCTTCCAGCTCCTGCTGTCCGTCTCCGGCGTCGGGCCGAAGGCCGCCCTGTCCATCCTCTCCGCCACCGGGCCGGAGGGGCTGGCCACCGCGATCCTGACCGGCAACGAGAAGGCCCTCACCGTCGCCAACGGCATCGGGAAGAAGATCGCCCAGCGCATCCTGCTGGAGCTGAAGGACAAGCTTGCCAAGGGCCAGCTCCCGGACGCCCCGGAGCAGTACGGCGGGGGCGGCACCGTCCTCCCGCAGGACAAGAGCGCCGAGGCCGGGGCGGCCCTGGCCGTCCTGGGCTACGGCCCGGCCGAGATCGCCGCGGCGCTCAAGGGCCTCGATCTGGAGGCGCTCAGCTTAGAGGACATCATCCGTCAGGCCCTGCGGAAGATGGTCAAAGGATAAGGAGGGGACCGCATGAGCATCGACTATTCCGAGGAGAGCAGCTTCCAGCAGCCCCTCGTCTCCGCGACCTTCCAGGCCGACGACGCGGCCGAGGGCTCCCTGCGCCCCCACGCCCTGTCCGAGTACGTCGGACAGCGGAAGGCGAAGGAGAACCTCTCCGTCTTCATCGACGCGGCCAAGCTGCGCGGCGAGGCCCTCGACCACGTCCTCCTCCACGGCCCACCCGGCCTGGGCAAGACCACCCTTGCCGGGATCATCGCCAACGAGATGGGCGTGGGCATCCGCATCACCTCCGGCCCCGCCATCGAGAAGCCTGGCGACCTGGCCGCCCTGCTGACCAACCTCGCGCCGAACGACATCCTCTTCATCGACGAGATCCACCGGCTCGACCGGTCCGTCGAGGAGATCCTCTACCCGGCGATGGAGGACTACGTCATCGACATCATCGTCGGCAAGGGCCCGTCCGCCAACTCGATCCGGCTGGACCTGCCCCGGTTCACCCTGATCGGCGCGACGACCCGCTCCGGCCAGCTCTCCGCCCCGCTGCGCGACCGCTTCGGCGTCATGCTCCGGCTGGAGCTGTACACGCCCGAGGAGCTCAGCCAGATCGTCGTCCGCAGCGCCGGGATCCTCGGCGTCCCCATCGAGGAGGCCGGGGCGATGGAGATCGCCCGCCGCGCCCGCGGGACCCCGCGCATCGCCAACCGCCTCCTGCGCCGCGTGCGCGACTTCGCCCAAGTCCGCGCCGGGGGCGTCATCACCCAGGGCGTGGCCGACCGGGCGCTCACCGCGCTGGAGGTCGATCGGCTCGGGCTGGACTCCGTCGACCGTCGGATGCTCGAGAGCATCATCACCCACTACGGCGGCGGCCCCGTCGGGCTGGAGACCCTCGCCGCGACGGTGGGGGAGGAGGCCGTCACCCTGGAGGACGTCTACGAGCCGTACCTCATGCAGATGGGCTTCCTCACCCGCACCCCGCGCGGCCGCTGCGTCACGAAACGGGCCTACGAGCACCTCGGCCTGACCTTCTACGGGCAGGAGCAGCTCGACCTGTGAACGCGGATCGGCGGCGGTCCCGCCGCCTCGTGCCGCCTTTCCCCGAAAAAGAAGAGAAACTTGCACGAAAATATCGATCCGAAGGATAAATTTCTTGACTTCTCTGGGGAAGTGCACTATAATGATTACCGAAAGTGTAAGGATATTGCAGTTTTCAACGATATGACCGTTTCCGACGAACACTTATGCGCCCAGGCAGCCGACGGCTGCCGTGACGCGGAAGAGACGCTCGTCCTCCGCTATGCCCGTCTCGTGCGGGCCTGCGCCCGCCCCTTCTTCCTCGCGGGCGGCGACAGCGAGGACCTCATCCAGGAGGGCATGCTCGGCCTGCTCTCTGCCATCCGTGCGTTCCGGCCGGAGCGCGGGGCGCGGTTCCGCACCTTTGCCGAGGTGTGCATCCGCCGCCGCATCATCTCCGCCGTCCGGACCGCCGCCAGCGGCAGGCATGGGCCGCTCAACGACCGCGTCTCCCTCGATCAATCCCTCTTTTTGGCAGACCAGGACTTCACTCCCCTTGGCACATCGTTCCGCAGACCGGTGGACCCCGAGGCTGCGGTCATCCATCAGGAGGACCTCAGCGCACTGGAAGAGACCATCCAGGAGCAGCTCACACCCCTGGAGGCCCACGTCCTTGCCCTGTATCTGGACGGGTCGTCCTATTCTGAGATCGCTGAAGAGGTGTATCGGTCCACGAAGTCGGTGGACAACGCCGTGCAGCGCATCCGGCGCAAGATCGCACGGCACCTATCCCGCGGCGACAACAGCAGCAGCTGATCGCATATTCTATCTGGCCCGCGACCTAGGGCCACAAAAGTCAAAGAGAGGGTTAAAGCATGTACGAAGATAAGACTTTAGTATGTAAAGAATGCGGTAAGGAATTCGTGTTCTCCGCCGGTGAGCAGGAGTTCTATGCCGAGAGAGGCTTCCAGAACGAGCCCCAGCGCTGCAAGGCTTGCCGTGACGCCCGCAAGGCCGCTTCCCGTGGTCCCCGTGAGTACTTCACCGCTGTCTGCGCCAGCTGCGGCGGCGAGGCGAAGGTCCCCTTCGAGCCGAAGTCTGACCGTCCTGTCTATTGCAGCGAGTGCTTCGCGCGCATGAGAGAGGCTTGATCGAGCCGATAACTGGATAAAACGTCCGCACGACGGCATCAGGGCCAGGTCCTGGTGCCGTTTTTTCGTCTCCGCCCGCCGCCGATCGGCGGGAAAACCCTCCGGATAGCACCAAACGATGTAAAATCGGGGAAAAATCAAACAAAATCCTCAAAAGATCCTTGCAAAGCTGGAAAAATGGGGGTATAATGACATCATCCAGAGAGCTTTACCATCCGTATACGTACAAGGAAGCCGTTTCGTTCAGAGCCATCGCGCTCAGGAGGTGGGCCCATGTTCCGGGTCGGAGACAAGATCGTCCATCCCATGCACGGCGCAGGCGTCGTCGATGGGATCGTCCAGCGTAAGATCAACGGGGTCGTCCGCGACTATTACAGCCTCAAGCTGCCCATCGGCGGCATGCTCGTGATGATCCCCACGGAGAACTGTGAGGAGATCGGCGTGCGCGCCATCCTCAGCATGGACGAGACGGAGCGCGTCCTTGGGGCGCTCGCGGCCGTCCAGGTGGAGATCGACCCCAACTGGAACCACCGCTATCGCGAGAACATGCTCCGGCTCAAGAGCGGGGACATCATGGAGGTCGCGAAGGTCGTCAAGAGCCTCGCCCAGCAGGACCGCCGCCGCGGTCTGTCCACCGGCGAGCGGAAGATGCTCCACTCCGCCAAGCAGATCCTCGTCTCGGAGATCGGCCTGTCCCAGAGCATCAGCTACCAGGAGGCGGAGTCGCGGATCGACGCGGCCTTGCATTCCTGAGCGCTGCTGTGATACAATAGCATAGAGCCAGTCAAAAGGGCCGCAAGGCCCTTTTTTCATCCCCAGGAGTGAAAGGAGCGCGCCTATGGGTCTCTTCACGAAGCTGTTCGCCCGCTACGCCCCCGCCTCCGAGGACGCGCCGCAGACCTGCGCCGCCATCCTCGTCGCCGCCGGGAGCGCCACCCGGATGGGCGGGATCGACAAGATCCTCTGCCCGGTCGGCAACGAGCCGATCGTCCTGCACGCCCTGCGGCCCCTGCAGGACAGCCCGCTGATCGACGAGATCGTCCTCGTCACGCGCGAGGACCTGATGGTCGCCCTCGGGACCCTGTGCAGCCGCCGGGGGATCGACAAGGTCCGGCGCGTCGTGCGCGGCGGCGACACCCGCACGGAGTCCGTGCTCGCCGGTCTCGCGGCCGTCTCGCCGGGCATGGGCCTGGTCGCCATCCACGACGGCGCGCGGCCCTTCATGCCGCAGGAGGTCATCGACCGCACGATCGCGGCGGCGCGGACGCACCATGCCGCCGCGCCCGCCCTGCCCGTCAAGGACACGATCAAGCAGGCCCGCGACGGCGTCGTCGTCCGCACGCCCGACCGGGCGGAGCTGTTCGCCGTCCAGACCCCGCAGGTCTTCGATATCGACCTCATCCGCGTCGCCCTGCAAAAGGCGCAGGAGGGGCAGGTCCCCCTCACCGACGACTGCTCCGCCGTCGAGCGGCTGGGCTATCCCGTCCACCTGGTCGAGGGCAGCGAGGAGGGCATGAAGGTCACGACCCCGTCGGACCTCGCCGTCGCCGAGGCCATCCTGGCCAACAGAGAGGGGTGAGCGGGATGCGCATCGGTCACGGCTACGACGTCCACCGCCTGGTCCCCGGGCGGAAGCTCATCCTCGGCGGGGTGGACGTCCCGCACCACCTCGGCCTGCTCGGCCACTCCGACGCCGATGTCGTCACCCACGCCCTCATGGACGCCATGCTCGGCGCGGCCGCCCTCGGCGACATCGGCCAGCACTTCCCGGACCGCGACCCCGCCTACGCGGGCATCTCCAGCCTGGTCCTCCTCGGGCACGTCACGGATCTGCTCCGCACCCACGGCTGGCGCGTCGGCAACGCCGACGCGACCATCCTCGCCCAGCGGCCGAAGCTCATGCCCCACCTGCTCCAGATGCGGCAGAACTGGTCCCGCACCATGGGCGTCCCCCTGGACGCGATCAGCATCAAGGCCACCACGGAGGAGGGCCTGGGCTTCACCGGCACGGAACAGGGCATCGCCGCCCACGCCGTCGTGTTGCTCGAACCGCTCGGGACACGATAGGATCCAAAGCTTCCTCCCGCACATAGGATGGGTGCGGGAGGAAGCTTTTTATGATCTATCTCATCATGTGTCGATCCCTGACCTACGCCCAGCGCGTGGCCAATGCACTCGAGCGGTCCGGGATCTCCGCCCGGGTGCTTCGTTCCCCCGAAGAAATCTCCCCCACCGGGTGCAGCTATTCCGTCCGGTTCCCCGCCAAGGACCTGCCGCGGACCCTGGCCGTCCTCAAGGGGATGCGCCTGCCCCATCTGGGCATCTACGTCAGCGCCCCCGGCTACGGGGGCTACCGGGAGGTGGAGGTGTGATCTACCTCGACAGCGCCGCCACCACGCTCCAGAAGCCCGCCGCCGTCCCGCGCGCGGTGGCCGGGGCCATCCTCACGATGGCCAGTCCGGGCCGCGGGGCCTACGGCCCGGCCGCCCGGGCCTCGGAGGTCCTCCTCGCCCTGCGGGAGGAGGCCGCGCGGCCCTTCCACGTGCCGGAGCCGGAGCAGGTCGTCCTGACCGCCAGCGCCACCCACGGGCTGAACGTCGCCGTGCGGACGCTCGTGCGGCCCGGCGGGACGGTCCTCCTCTCCGGGTGGGAGCACAACGCCGTCACACGGCCCCTGGCCGCCGTGCCGGGGGCCGTGGTGCGGACCGTCCGTGCCCCGCTGTTCCGGCC
>CAKTJM010000058.1 GCA_934567745.1 uncultured Eubacteriales bacterium
CATATATGTTCGAGGCCCAGTCTGCTCCTGATTACAATCTGGGTTCCTCGACAGACTGAAATCACCGCCAATTTGGCGGTGATTTTTCTCAAAATGGTGGACCCAATCGGGATCGAACCGACGACCTTACGGATGCGAACCGTACGCTCTCCCAGCTGAGCTATGGGCCCATTTCTTCTGGACGATTCACTAGTATATCATAGATTCGGAAAAAGTAAAGAGTTTTTTCCGGATCTATGAAATTTTTTTCGGGCCGCTCAGTGCCGCCGTTTCTTCATCAGGCTCCGATAGCACGCCTCGCACAGCCGCCCGCTCTGGTGCAGCGGCAGGGGCGCGCCGCAGTGGGCGCAGAACCGGATGTTGTTCTTCAGATGATAGAGCAGGATCTCGTTGATCAGCTCCGCGGCCTCCTCGCGCTGGTCGTACAGCTCCTCGAGGTCCACGGGGCAGGAGAACGCCTTGCAGAAGGAGTAGTACAGGTCCAGCTTCCGGCAGAACAGCTCCAGCATCGGCAGCGTCAGCTTCCCCTCCTGGGGCAGGACCGGCTGGGGCAGCTCCTCCCCGGCCTGCCAGAGCCGCAGGAAGGTCACGAACAGCTCCTGCAACGGCGGCTCCGTCTCGTCGAAGGGGATGTTCGCCGCCCGCAGCTCCTCCTCCTTCGTCAGGACGAAGCCCAGCTCCCGCAGCTTGGAGATGACCGACAGATAGCGGCTGATGTCCAGCTTATGATACGGCTCGACCGACGGCATCTTCGACCACTCGGTCAGGACCTCCAGCAGATCGAAGTCCACCGACAGCACCAGGTCCGAGAAGCCCTGCACCGCCACCGTCAGCGGCGGGATCGGCGCGTCCAGCCCCGCCTGGATGATGTGCAGGTCGTGCGTGGCCCCGACGTAGCCGCGGTCGTACATCCCGTACCGTCCGGCCCGGCCCGCGATCTGCCGGATCTCCGCGGGCTTGAGCTCCCGGGTCTCGACGCCGTCGAACTTCGACGTCGCGGTGAAGATGATCCGCCGGATCGGCAGGTTCAGCCCCATGCCGATCGCGTCGGTCGCCACGACGTACTGCATCCGGCCGGAGAGGAAGCCCTCCATCTGCTTGCGGCGGGTCGCGTAGGGGAGGGCGCCGTAGATGATCGCCGGCTCCTTGCCCGCCTGGCGCAGGTCCTCCGCGATGCGCAGCACGCCGACCTTGGAGAAGGTGATGAGCGCGTCGCCCGGCTGTACCCGGGAAAAGTCCACCGGGTGGTGCATGGGGATGAGCGGGACCTTCCGCTCGTGCCGCTCGACGGTATAGCTGTCGCCGCAGCTCTCGATCAGGCGGATCAGGAGCCACTCGGCCTCCGGCGCGGCGCACAGGTGGATCTCCGGGGCCAGCACGCCCAGGATCGCCCGCGTCCAGGCATAGCCGCGCTGGGGGTCGCTGATCATCTGGCACTCGTCGATGACGGCCACGTCGTAATGGGCCTTGAGGTCCAGCTTCTCCGCCGTGGCGGCGACGTGGGTGTCGCCCGGGCGGATGTCCTCCTCCTCGCCGGTGGTGAGGCTGCACGCCACGTCCTCGTCCAGGAGCGCCTCCTGCGCCTCCAGGGCCAGCAGACGCAGCGGACCGAGGTAGACGCCCGTCCGCGCCCACTTGAGCTGCTGGAGCCCGGTGTAGGTCTTGCCCGTGTTCGTCCCGCCGAGATGGAGGACGAAGCGGCGGGCCATGGCGCGGGCCTCCGGATACTCGTCCTTCGGGTTCAGGGCGATCAGGACGTTCAGGCTCGTGCGGATGGCGCGCGGGACGTAGAGGACCGAATAGAGGTACCCCAGCCGGTGCTGGAGCAGCTCCGAGAACGGGAAGTCCGGCGCGGCGAGCATCCCGTCCACGTCGGCCTCCGGCTGGGCGGTGGTGAAGGCGTCCAGCTCCGCCGCGGCCACCCGCAGGAGGATGGCCGGATAGCGCCGCACGACCTCCTGGAAGAGGGGGGCGTTCCGGTTCCGGTCCATCCAGCAGCGCGCCCGGACGAACCGCCCGAGGACGCTCTCCCGGTCGGCCGGGGTCGGATCCTTCTCCAATGCGAGGAGATCGTTGAGGTAGCTCGTGGCCTGCCCGGTGCGCAGGGCCATGATCCGCTGGGAGGGCGGCCCCTGGTGGACGACCGCCTGGTGGTACCACTCGGCCAGGACGCCGACGCGGCCCTCCGGCCGCTCAGCCGCGTCCCACGCGGCCTGGAGGGCGTCGGACCACGGCGCGCGCTGCGGGACGTCCATCTGCGCCGGGGCCTTCGCCTGTGCGCCCGTCCGGTCGGCCTTCCGCGCGGCCTTGCCCTCCTGGAAGCGGGGGTCGTCCTCGGCGGTGCGCACGACGTGCCATTCCCAGGCGTGGACCGACCGTCCGCCCAGATAGAGCTTCTCCGGGGCGGGCAGCAGCTCGAGCATCAGCTGCTTCGTCCAGCCGCGGCGGCGCGCCTCGGAATAGGTCATGATCTTGCCCAGCTTTTTCTTCTTTCCCATAGGTCCTTCCTCACGTTCGGGGGTAGTGGTCGTTTCGCCCTATCATAACACGATCCCGCCGTCTCCGCAACGTGCTTGACGATCCGTCCGCTCCAGTGCTACACTGAAGAGACAGTGTGCAGGCGCACAGGAAGAAGAAGGTGTCGCACATGAAAAGGAACGATTACTGCTGGGTGGTCTGCGCCGTGGCCACCCTGCTGCTCTTCGTCACCATGGGCACGGTCTCCAACGGGTTCTCGGTCTTCCTGCCCTATATCATGGACCATCAGGGCTTCACCCATGCACAGACCTCGTCGCTGATCACCCTGCGGTGCCTCGTGTCGTTCTTCGCGATGCTCGGCATCGGCATCTACTACCGCAAGGTCAGCCTGCGGATCGGGACCGCCATCGCCGCCGCCTGCGCGGGCGTGTCCTTCCTCCTGTACAGCATGGCCACGACCTATCAGGGGTTCTGCATCGGCGCGGCCGTCTCCGGCCTGAGCTACGGCCTCGGCTCGATGATCCCCGTATCGATCCTCATGAACCGCTGGTTCGTCCAGCACAAGGCGCTGGCCCTGTCCATCTGCGCTACGGGCAGCGGCATCGCCACCATCGTCCTGCCGCCGGTGACGACCATGCTGGTCGAGCGCCTGTCCATGGCGGCGGCCTTCCGCATCGAGGCCATCGGCATCTTCGTCGCCGTGGCGATCATCGCCCTGTTCCTGCGCAGCGACCCCGCCGACATGGGGCTGCGGCCCTTCGGCCAGGCGGAGACGCCCGCGGCGCAGGAGGAGGGCCCCGCCGCCGCCCCGCCGGTCTCCAAGAGCTTGACCCCGCAGATGTGGGCGCTCATGGGCTGTGTGAGCCTCTTCATGGGCGCGCTGGCCAACCCCGGCTTCTCGCATCTCTCCGTCCTGTTCAGCTCGGAGGGCTTCTCCTCCGGCGTGGTCGCCGCCATCATCAGCGGCACCGGCGCGATGCTCACGCTCAGCAAGATCCTCTACGGGCAGACGACCGACCGCATCGGCGGCTGCCGGTCGAGCCTGCTCTTCGGCGTCCTGCTCCTGGCGGGCTATCTCCTGTGCTGTCTGGCCTTCCTCGGGAGCATCCCGCTGTGCGTGCTCACCGTCCTGTGCGTCGGCGTGGGCTATCCCATCGCCACCATCGGGCCGTCCGTCTGGGCCAACGACCTCTCCTCGCAGGACCGGTATCCCACCGTGGTCCGGCGGCTCCAGGTCATCTACGCCGGGGGCGCGCTCCTCTTCGCCAACGTCCCGGGCATCCTGGCCGACTGGTTCGGCGGGAGCTACGTCCCCGCCTTCCTCCTCTTCTCCGCCTTCCTGGCCCTGGCCCTGGTGCTCATCGCCATCACCTACCGTATCGAACGGCGGCGGACCGTTTGAGGAACGACATACGACACAAGCAGCGCCGGACGGATCGACCGGCGCTGCGTGATCATAGCGGACGCGCCCGCGTCGTATACTGCCCCTGAGAGGGGGGAGCGGCATGATCCACGTCGTCCAAGCGGGGGAGAGCCTGGACCGCATCGCGCGGACCTACGGCGTCTCGGTCGCCCGACTGCGCAGCGACAACGGCCTGACCGCCGACCAGGTCCTGGTCCCTGGCCAGGCGCTGGTGGTGGTGGAGCCGACGGCGGTCTACACCGTCCAGCCGGGGGAGGGCCTCTACCAGGTCGCCGGGGCGACGGGCGTCTCCGTCCCGCGGCTCCTACAGCTCAACCAGACCGTCAGCCGCACGGCGGCCCTGCGGCCCGGCGAGGTCCTGACGACGGCGGCGGAGGGGACGCTCCGCGGCCCGCTGACCGTGGGCGGCTACGCCTATCCCCACATCCGTCCGGCGGTCCTGGCGCGGGCGATGCCCTTCCTGACGGACCTGTCGATCTTCGCCTACGGCTTCCGCGAGGACGGGAGCCTGGTGGCGCCGGACGACGCCGCGCTCCTCGCGGAGGCGGCGCGCTATGGGGCCGGGGCGGTGCTCGTCCTGACCTCGATCGACGAGAGCGGGACCTTCTCCACCGCCCGCGCGGCCCGGCTCTTCCAGGACGCGGCGCTCCAGGACAGGGTCCTCGGCGCGCTGATCGACGTCATGGAGGAGAAGGGGTACCGCGGGCTGGACGCCGACTTCGAGTACATCGCGGCGGA
Source organism: uncultured Eubacteriales bacterium (assembly GCA_934567745.1). Lineage (GTDB taxonomy): Bacteria > Bacillota > Clostridia > Oscillospirales > Oscillospiraceae > Evtepia. Next base: position 4,640 of record CAKTJM010000058.1, read on the forward strand.
GGGCGCAGCGGCCTATCTCGCCTTCCTCGGGCACGCCCGCGACCGGCTCCACGCGCGCGGGCTCTTCCTGCACGTGGATCTGGCCCCCAAGACCTACGCCGGTCAGCCGGGGCTGCTGTACGTCGCGCACGACTACGCGGCGATCGGGGCCATCGCCGACTCGGTCCTCGTGATGACCTATGAGTGGGGCTATGCCTACGGCCCGCCCATGGCCGTCGCGCCGCTGCCGCAGATGGAGGCGGTGCTGCGGTACGCCGTCACGGAGATCCCGCCGTGGAAGATCCTGATGGGCGTGCCGAACTACGGCTATGACTGGATCCTGCCCTATGAGCAGGGCCGCCGCGCCACGACCCTGGGCAACGAGGAGGCGGTCCGACTGGCGGCAAGGGTCGGGGCGGAGATCCGCTTCGACGAGGGGGCGCGGGCCCCGACCTTCTCCTACCGGGCGGACGGCCAGGACCACGTCGTCTGGTTCGAGGACGCGCGCAGCATCCGGGCCAAGCTGGACCTGGCCCTGGAGCTGGGGCTGGCGGGGATCGCCTACTGGAACCTCCTGCGCCCCTTCGCGCAGAACTGGGCCTATCTGAGCACGACGATCGCCGTCCGCCCGACGGACGAGGCGCATTGAGATGGAAAAACGGGCGCGCCCTCGTGTGAGGACGCGCCCGTTCACTGTGTTCGGTTCACTTGAACTCCATGAGGAGCTGGGACGCCGGGTCGTCGTTCGCGGCCAGGCGGAACATGTCGTAGCGGGTGAGGTCGCCCATGGTCATCGGATAGCGGACCAGGTCCTCGTCCGCAGGGTCGTAGACCATGTCCGGCACGATGGCCACCCCGTGCCGCGCCCGGACCATGAGGAGCTGGGCGTTCGTGCTGTTCGTCTGCGCGAAGCGGTCCGGCACCACGCCGAACTCCCGTTCGAGCATCGCGCGGAGCATGTCCATCGAGTTCGGGCCGTCGTCCTCGCAGTTGGTGATGAGGCACTCGCCCCGGAGCATGGCGACGGTGTCGCCCTCCGGGTATTTGGCGGCGATGGTCCGGTCCGCGACGAGGTAATTGCAGGACTCGAACATGGGCCGGGACAGGATCGCCTCCTTGGAGAAGGCGTCCTCGCACAGGACGTTCGCGAGGATGACGTCCAGCTCGCGGGACTTGAGCTTCTCGACCAGTTCGCTGTAGGAATACTGGAAGATGTCCACCTTGATCTCCGGATGGGCGATGAGGAAGCGGGAGAAGAAGTCCTCGGTCTGGCGGTATTCGTACATGCCGATGCCGACCTTCACATAGCCGCTGTACTGTTCCTGGATGGCGATGAGACGCTTCTTGGTGTCATCATAATAGCGCAGGAGGAAGTGGACGCGCTCATAGAAGTATTTCCCCGCGTCGGTGAGCGTGACCGAGTGGGCGTTGCGGTTGAACAGCCGCACCTGCAGCTTGTTCTCCAACGAGGCGATGTACTGGCTGATGGCGGTCTGTGAGACCGAGTGGGCGGCGGCGGCCTGCGTGAAGCTCAGGCACTCCGCCAGGGTGATGAAGTATTCGATCTTTTTGTTGAGCACGGTGTCATTCCTCCAGTGTAGGGCCGATCCAGGCCCATCTTCCTTATTTTGCATCATTTTCGACAAAAAGTCAACGTTGACGGACGGATTTTTTGATTTGACAGACGGCGCGCCATTTGGTAACATACTTAAAATACCTGCGGTCGGTCGGCCGCGGCGCTTGGGAGGGATCGAGGAATGAAGTCCATGCTGAAGGGGCTCATCGACTTCCGTGAGAAGAAGACCCGGTCCGTGCTGGTGGAGGACGGACGGATCGTTTCCGTGTTCCAGGGGACGCCGGACGTCCCCGATGCCACCGTGATCGAATCGAATACGCTGTTTTTGTTCCCCGGTCTCGTGGATGTGCATGTGCATCTGCGTGAACCGGGTTTTTCGCGCAAGGAGACCATCCGCACGGGCACGGCGGCGGCCGCGCGCGGCGGCTTCGCGGCGGTGTGCCCGATGCCGAACCTGGATCCGGTGCCGGACAGCGTGGCGCATCTGCGCCTGGAGCAGGCGGCCATCGCGCGCGATGCCTGCGTGCGGGTCTACCCCTATGGGGCCATCACGGTGGGGGAGCGCGGCGAGGAGCTGGCGGACCTGGAGGGCCTGGCCCCGGAGATCGTCGCCTTCTCCGACGACGGCAAGGGCGTCCAGCGCGACGCGATGATGCGCACGGCGATGCGCCGGGCGAAGGCCCTGGGCAAGCTGATCGTCGCCCACTGTGAGGACGAGAGCCTGCTGGACGGCGGCTATGTCCACGACGGGGCCTATGCCCGCGCCCACGGCCACCGGGGGAACCCCTCGGCGAGCGAGTGGAAGCAGGTCGAGCGCGACCTGGCCCTGGTGCGGGAGACGGGCTGCGCCTATCACGTCTGCCACGTCTCGACGAAGGAGTCGGTGGAACTGATCCGCCGGGCGAAGGCCGACGGGCTGGACGTGACCTGCGAGACGACGCCGCACTATCTGACGATGGACGACGCCATGCTGGAGGAGGACGGGCGGTTCAAGATGAACCCGCCCATCCGGTCGGCTGAGGACCGGGCGGCGCTGGTCGAGGGCCTGCGCGACGGGACGGTGGACATGATCGCCACCGACCACGCGCCCCACACGGCGGAGGAGAAGGGCCGCGGCCTGGCCGGGAGCCTGTTCGGCGTCGTGGGCCTGGAGACGGCCTTCCCGGTGTGCTACACGAAGCTGGTGCAGACCGGCCTGATTGGGCTGGACCGGCTGATCGAGGCGATGCACACGGCACCGGCGAAGCGGTTCGGCATCGCGCTCGACCCGATGCGCGACTTCACCGTGTTCGACCTGGGCGCGCAGTATGAGATCGACCCGACGCAGTTCCGGACCATGGGCCGGAGCACGCCGTTCGCGGGCTGGACCGTCTCCGGGCGGTGCCTGCTGACCGTCGCGGACGGCAAGGTCGCCTGGTGGGCAGAAGGAGGGGAAGGACGTTGAAAAAAGGGACGTTCACAGTGACATCCAACGAGGCGCTGGCCCCCGGCGTGTGGCGCATGGCGCTGGCGGGGGACACCTCCGCCATCACGGGGCCGGGCCAGTTCGTGGACCTCGCCCTGCCGGGGCGGTTCCTACGGCGGCCGATCTCGGTCTGTGACTGGACCGAGGGCGAGGTGGTCCTCGTCTACAAGGTCGTCGGGCAGGGGACCGCGCAGATGAGCCAAATGGGCGCGGGCACGCAGCTCGACGTCCTCACGGGCCTCGGGAACGGCTACGACCTGGACCGGTCCGGCGACCGGCCGCTGCTCGTGGGCGGCGGCGTGGGGATCCCGCCGCTGTACGCGCTGGCCAAGCGGCTGCTGGCCCAGGGCAAGCGGCCCACGGCCGTCCTGGGCTTCAACACGGCGGCGGAGATCTTCCTGGCGGACGCGTTCCGCGCGCTGGGGATCGAGACCGTCGTCACGACGGTGGATGGGTCCGCCGGTGTGCGCGGCTTCGTCACTGACGGGATGCCGGAGGGCCATACCTATGTCTACACCTGCGGGCCGGAGCCGATGCTGCGGGCCGTGTATGAGAAGAGCCGGACGTCCGGGCAGTTCAGCTTCGAGGAGCGCATGGGCTGCGGCTTCGGGGCCTGCATGGGCTGCACCTGCCGGACGAAGTACGGCAACAAGCGCATCTGCCGGGAGGGCCCGGTGCTGGAGAAGGAGGAGATCATATGGTAGACACGTCCGTCTGCCTGAGCGGGCTGGAGCTGACCGACCCGGTCATCCCCGCCAGCGGGACCTTCGGCTTCGGCTATGAGTTCGCCCAGTGGTACGACATAAACTGCCTGGGCGCGATCAGCGTCAAGGGCACCACGCGGGAGCCGCGCTTCGGCAATCCCGCCCCCCGCATCGCCGAGACCCCCGGCGGGATGCTCAACGCCGTGGGCCTGCAGAACCCCGGCATCGACCGCGTGCTCGCGGAGGAGCTGCCGAAGCTGCGCGCGGTCTACTCCAAGCCGATCATCGCGAACATCAGCGGCTTCTCCCTGGACGAGTTCGCCGAGTGCTGCGCCAAGGCCGACGCCTCGCCGCACACGGACCTCATCGAGGTCAACGTGAGCTGCCCGAACGTCCACGACGGCGGCATGAGCTTCGGCACGGACCCGGAGACGGTCCTGCGCGTCACCGAGCGCGTGAAGGCCGTCTGCCATAAGCCCGTGTACGTGAAGCTCTCCCCGAACGTCACCGACATCGCCGCCATCGCCAAGGCCTGCGCGGCGGGCGGGGCGGACGGGCTGTCCCTCATCAACACCCTCCTCGGGATGCGGATCGACCTGCGCCGCCGCGCCCCGCTCCTGGCCAATGGGACCGGCGGCCTGTCCGGTCCGGCCATCCTGCCGGTCGCCGTGCGGATGATCTGGCAGGTATACGAGGCCGTGGACCTGCCCATCATCGGCATGGGCGGCGTGACCTGTGCCGAGGACGTGATCGAGCTGATGCTCGCCGGGGCGACCGCCGTCCAGGTGGGCGCCGCGAACCTGACCGACCCCTACGCCTGCAAGACCATCATCGACCAGCTCCCCGCCGTCATGGAGCGGCTGGGGATCGAAGACCTGAAGACCATCATCGGAGGTGCGCACAAGAATGGGTAAAGACGTCATCATCGCCTGCGATTTCAGCAGCAAGGAGGCCACGCTGGCCTTCCTGGACCGGTTCACCGGGCGCAAGCCCTACGTCAAGATCGGCATGGAGCTGTTCTACGCCGCCGGTCCCGACATCGTGCGGGAGATCAAGGCCCGCGGGCACAAGATCTTCCTCGATCTCAAGCTCCACGACATCCCGAACACCGTGAAGAAGACCATGGCCGTCCTGTCCGGTCTGGACGCGGACATGGTGAACCTCCACGCCGCGGGCACCCGCGCCATGATGGAGGCGGCGCTCGAGGGCGTCACCCGTCCGGACGGGACCCGTCCGCTCGTCATCGCCGTGACCCAGCTCACCTCCACCAGCCAGGAGCGGATGCAGGAGGAGCTGCTGATCGGCCGCCCGCTGGACGAGACGGTCCTGCACTATGCGAGGAACGCCGCCCAGGCGGGCCTGGACGGCGTGGTCTGCGCCCCGCTGGAGGCCGGTAAGGTCCACGAGGCCTGCGGCGCAAGCTTCCTGACCGTCACGCCCGGCATCCGCTTCGCCGGTGGGGACAAGGGCGACCAGGTCCGCGTGACCACCCCCGCCCAGGCGAAGGAGCTCGGCTCCGACTACATCGTGGTGGGCCGCCCCATCACCGCTGCGGACGACCCCGTGGCCGCCTATCAGCGCTGCTTAGACGAATTCGTTGACTGAAGAAGGAGGAGGACCCATGAAGACCAAGATCGCAAAGGACCTGCTGAAGATCCAAGCCGTGTTCCTCAGGCCCGACGAGCCGTTCACCTGGGCCAGCGGCATCAAGAGCCCCATCTACTGTGACAACCGCCTGACCCTCTCCGATCCACAGGTCCGCCAGGACGTGGAGGAGGGCCTGGCCGAGACCGTGCGCACACACTGGCCGGAGGCCGAGTGCCTCATGGGCACCGCCACCGCCGGCATCGCCCATGCCGCCATCACCGCACAGCTCATGGGCCTGCCGATGGGCTACGTCCGCTCCGGCGCGAAGGACCACGGGCGCAAGAACCAGATCGAGGGGCGGCTCCTGCCTGGGCAGAAGGTCGTGGTCATCGAGGACCTGATCTCCACCGGCGGCAGCGTCATCGAGGTCGTGGACGTCCTGCGCGAGGCCGGGGCCGAGGTCCTGGGCATCGCCAGCATCTTCACCTACGGCATGAAGAAGAGCATCACGCGCCTGGCCGAGGCCAAGATCGAGAACGTCAGCCTGACCGACCTGGACACGGTGGCGCGCGTCGCCGCCGAGGACGGCTACATCCGCCCGGAGGACCAGGCCCGTCTGCTGCGGTTCCGCGACGATCCCTCCGACGAGAGCTGGATCGGGAAGTGAGGGCAGCGGTATGAAGCGAGATCTGATCGACATCACCGAGCTGTCCGTGGCGGAGATCGACGAGCTGATCGCCACGGCCGAGGACATCATGGAGCGGCCCGAGGAATACCGCGAGAAGTGCCGCTATAAGAAGCTCGCGACCCTCTTCTATGAGCCGTCCACCCGCACGCGGCTGAGCTTCGAGGCGGCGATGTATGAGCTGGGCGGCCAGGTGCTGGGCTTCTCCGACGCCGCCAGCTCCTCCGCGACGAAGGGCGAGAGCGTGGCCGACACCGCCAAG
>CAKTJM010000059.1 GCA_934567745.1 uncultured Eubacteriales bacterium
GTCTCCTCCACCCTGGCGAGGCGGGCGGTCACGTCCCGCTGGGCCGCGTCCAGGTCGTCGAGCGTCCGCTGGAGGTCCGCGTCCGTCTGCGCGTCCCGGCCGATCAGCTCCGCGAGGAGCGCCGTCGTCTCCGCGAGGGGCAGCTTCCCCGCGCGGGCCTCGTCCAGCGCGGGCAGCGGCTCGTCCCACTGGATGCCGCCGAGATACTGGTCCACGCTGGCCCGGGCGGTCTCGCACTGCTTTTGCAGCCGCCCGGTCTCGCCCTTGAGCCGCTCCTGGAGCACCATATAATACCGCGTCCGGAACAGCTCGCGGAAGATCTCCTGCCGCGTCCGGGTGTCCGCCAGCAGGAGCTTGAGGAAGTCGCCCTGGGCGATCATGGCGACCTGGGCGAACTGGTCCCGGTCCAGTCCGAGCTGGGTGACGATGGCGCGGTCCACCTCCCGGCCCTTCGTGAGCACGCGGCCGTCGGGCAGGTGCAGCTCCGCCTCCGCCCGCTGGGTGGCGGTGCCGCCGCCGCGCTTGGCGGGGCGGGTGTACTCCGGGTTGCGGCGGACGGTGTAGGTCTCGCCCCCGTAGGAGAAGACCAGCTCGACGAAGGTCGGTGTCTCCGGCCGGGCGTATTGGGAGCGGAGCATGGACGCATCGCGCGCCGCGCCGCTGGGCGTGCCGTAGAGCGCGTAGGAGATCGCGTCGAAGAGGGTGGTCTTCCCCGCCCCGGTGTCGCCCGCGATCAGGTACAGTCCCTGCCGTCCGAGCCGTTCCAGGTCCAGCACGGTCTCCCCTGCATACGGCCCGAAGGCGGACAGCGTCAGTCTCAGCGGTCTCATGGCTCCCCCTCCCAGATCTCCTCGATCAGCCCGCGGACGAAGGCGCGCTGCGCCTCGCCCATGGGCCGTCCGTTCTGCTGTGTGTAGAACCCCTCCAGCAGCTCCAGCGGCGACCGCCGCACGGCTGCCGCCTCCTCTTCCTCCACCAGACGGCCCGCGCGGGTGCGCGCGTTGTCGTAGTCGAGCTTCATGAGCCAGGGGTAGAAGAGCCGCAGCTTGCCCACCGCGTCGGGGACGTCCTCCTCGTCCGTGAGGGTGAGGTGGACGTAGTCCCCCGACGCCCGGGCGCAAACGTCCCGGCGGGTCAGCTCCTCATAGGTCCCGCGCAGCTCCACCATGTCCCGCAGGGGGACGAGCGGCACGGTGCGGACCGCGATGGTGCCCTTCTCCCCCAGCTCGACCACGGTGACGGACTTGTGGTGCCGTGCCTCGGAGAAGGAGTATTTCAGCGGAGTGCCGCAGTAGCGGACCGTCTCCCGCCCCACCCGCTGCGGGCCGTGGAGGTGGCCCAGGGCCACGTAGTCGAACCCGTCGAAGACCGACACGTCCACGTCGTCCAGCCCGCCCACGGAGATCTCCTCCGAGTCGCACCGGTCCGCGCCCGTGACGAGCTGGTGCGCCACGAGCACGTTCCGCCGGGCGGGATCGACCGGCGCGCCGCCGAGGGCGGCGGCGACCGCGTCGCCGTAGTCGTCGATCGCCCGCTCCGGGAAGAAGCGGCGCACGGCCGCGGGCTTGAGGAAGGGCAGCAGGTAGAGGTCCACCGGGCCGTGCGCGTCCCACAGCGTGTGCGGGACCATGGTCCCGTCGTATACCGGGGCCAGGTGGACGCCGCTGCCCGCCATGAGCCGCCCGCCAAAGGCCATGCGCTCCGGCGAGTCGTGGTTGCCGCTGATGGCGAAGACGGCCGGGCCGCGCCGGGCCAGCTCCACGAGGAACCAGTCGAGCAGGCGGACGGCCTCGACGGAGGGGACGGTCTTGTCGTAGACGTCCCCGGCGATCAGGACGGCGTCCGGCCGCTCCCGATCGACGATCTGCAGGATCTGGGCGAGGACGTGGCGCTGGTCCTCCAGCAGGGAGAACTCGTTGACCCGCTTGCCCAGATGCAGGTCGGAGAGATGGATGAGCTTCATATCGGGTCCTTTCTCGGGTCGGGCCGATCGGCCCGCTCCAGCTTCGCGCGGAACGAGATGCGGCGGGGCGTGTCCAGCTCGTCGAACCGGACGAGGTGCGCGCCCCTGTCCCGGTCCACGTCCAGCACCGTGCCCAGGCCGAACAGGGCGTGGCGCACCCGCTGGCCGACCGGGAGGATCCGGTCGTCCCCGTCGCCCGCCAGCGAGAGGGCGGCGCGCGCGGCGTACTGCGCGGCGTCGCGGATCAGCCCCTCGTCCGGCTCCTCGGTGTAGGTCAGGTGGTCCGGGCCGATGTCCAGCAGGAACCGCGAGGGCCAGCGGGGCGAGCCGTCGAAGTTCCGCCCGCCCGACGCGGAGAGGTACAGCCCCCGCTCCGCCCGGGTCACCGCCACGAAGGCCAGCCGCCGCTCCTCCTCCATCCCCGTCAGGGTCCGGATCTTGCGCGAGGGGAAGATCCCCTCGTCCATCCCGCAGAGGAAGACGTAGGGGAACTCCAGCCCCTTGGCGGCGTGGACGGTCATCAGCTTCACCCGGTCGCCCCGGTCCGCCGTGTCGGCGTTGGTGAAGAGCGCGACGTGGGCGAGATAGTGCTCCAGCCCGCTCTCCTCGCCGCAGCTCGTCTCGTACTCATAGACCGACTGCTTCAGCTCCGCCAGGTCGTCCAGCCGCTCCTGGCTGCCCTCCGTGCGGCGGGCGCGCTCATAGCCGCTCTCGTCCAGGATCGCGGAGAGGACCTCGGAGACGGTCCGGCCCTGCCGCTCCGCCGCGGCCCGCTCGATCAGTTCCACGAACGCCCGCGCCTGCGTCCCCTTGAACACGTCGTCGTCCAGCGTCGCCCGCAGCGCCTGGTAGAGCGAGCAGCCGCGCGCCTGCGCGGCCTCCTCCAAAAAGGCCATCCGCCGCTTGCCCAGGTTCCGCTTGGGGACGTTGACGACGCGGCGGAAGGACAGGTCGTCCTGATAGGCGATCATCCGCAGGTAGGACAGCGCGTCCTTGATCTCCCGGCGGTCGTAGAACTGCACGCCGCTGTAGATGACGTAGGGGAGCTTCTCCTCCAGCAGGACCGCCTCGACCGCCCGCGTCACGTGGTGCGCGCGGTAGAGGATGGCCACGTCCCGCAGGGGCACGCCCTGCGCCTGCAGGGCGCGGATCTCCCCGGCGATCCACCGCGCCTCGGCCTCCTGCGTCTCGGCCAGGTGGCAGAGGACCGGTGGGCCGGAGGGCCGCGTCGCGGTCAACTCCTTGTCGATCCGGTGGCCGTTCTTCACGATGAGCGCGTTGGCGGCCGCCAGGATCTGCGGCGTGGAGCGGTAGTTCTCCGTCATCAGGACCGTCCGGGTCCCGGGGAAGACCTTGTCGAAGTCCATCAGGAACTTCACGCTCGCGCCGCGCCAGGTGTAGATGGTCTGGTCCGGGTCGCCCACGACGAAGAGGTTGCCGTGGTAGCCGCAGAGGACCTCCATGAGGTCGTATTGGGGCTGGTCGATGTCCTGGAACTCGTCGATCATGATGTATTCCAGCCGCTCCTGCCATTTGCGGCAGAGGTCCTCGTGCGTCCGGAAGATGTGGAGGGTGAACAGGATGAGGTCGTTGTAGTCCAGGCCGAAGCACTTCTTCTGCTGGTAGAGGTAGCCGTAGAAGATGACGTCCCCCGTGGCCTCGGCGCGCAGGTACTTCTCGCGCAGGGCCTCCAGCGACAGGTCGATCAGGTCCCGGTAGTACTCCGGCTCCTTCTGCGTCTTGCGGATCTCGATCAGGTCCCGCGCGGCGGAGAAGGTCATCTCCCGCAGGCCCAGGCCGCGCTCCTCGTAGACGATCCGGAGCATCGCGTCGATGTCGGCGTTGTCCAGCACGAGGAAGCTCTTGGGGTAGCGGACGGCGTGGCTGTCCTCCTGGAGGACGGCCACGCAGAAGCCGTGGAAGGTGTTGATGTATCCCGTATCGTCGTCGCCCGTCAGGGCGCGGATCCGCTGGCGCAGCTCCGCCGCGGACTTGTTCGTGAAGGTCACGCACAGTATGTTCCCCGGCAGGATGCCCAGCTCCTGGACGAGGTAGGCGAAGCGGCGCGTCAGGGCGCGGGTCTTGCCGGAGCCCGCGCCCGCGACCACGCGGACCGGGCCCTCCGTGGTCGTGACCGCCTCCCGTTGCGCGGCGTTGAGTCCTTGCAGCAGCTCTGTCATCGTCCTTCCTCCCGTTCGTTTCGTCCCCCTATCATACCACAGCGAAGGCAGTCGAACAAGTGTTCGTTCAGAAAAGCGCACCGCCGACGGTCCGGGCGCGCAGATCCGGGCTGGTCAAAGCGGGCCGGGCGTGGTATCATGGGGAAAAACCGTGCCCACAGGGGCACGCCGCCCGGGAGCCGGGCGGAGGAGGAGGGCGTCAATGACCAAGCTGTTGTTCATCTGCCACGGCAACATCTGCCGCAGTCCGATGGCGGCGTTCGTCATGCGCGATCTCGTGGCCAAGGCCGGGCTGGCCGACCGGTTCGCGATCGCGTCGGCGGCGACCAGCCGGGAGGAGATCGGCAACCCCGTCTATCCTCCCGCGCGGCGGGAGCTGGCCCGGCACGGCGTCGCCTGCGGCCCGCACGCGGCGCGGCAGCTGACCGGGCGGGACTATGACGACTACGACCTGCTCATCGGGATGGACCGGGCGAACCTGCGGGACATGCGGCGGATCTGCGGCGGCGACCCGGCGGGGAAGCTCTCCCTCCTGCTCGACTGGACCGACCGGCCCGGCGACGTGGCGGACCCGTGGTACACCGGCGACTTCGCGGCGACCTGGCGCGACGTCGCGGAGGGCTGTCAGGCGCTGCTCGACGCCCTCACGACCGAGAGGAAGGAGCGAGACGGATGACCAAACAGGAGACCTATGACCTCCTGCGTGCCGAGGGGATCGCGTTCGAGAGCACGGAGCACGCGGCGGTCTATGATATGGCGGGCTGCGCCGCGCTGGCGCTGCCCTATCCCGAGGACGACGCGAAGAACCTCCTCGTCCGGGACGACAAGAAGCGCAGCTACTATCTCATCACGGTCCGCGGGGACAAGCGGGTCGATCTGAAGGCGTTCCGCGCGGCCCACGGCACGCGGCCGCTGAGCTTCGCCTCGGCGGACGACCTGCTGGCCCTCCTGGGGCTCACGCCCGGCTCCGTCACGCCGCTGGGGCTGCTCCACGACACGGCGCACCGCGTGCAGCTCTATCTGGACGAGAGCTTCCTCCAGCCGCCCGGGCGCATCGGCGTCCACCCCAACGACAACACCGCGACGGTCTGGCTCCGCGCGGAGGACCTGATCGCGCTCCTCCGCGCGCACGGGACGACCGTGACGACGACGGCGCTGTGAGCCGTCCGACCGGAAAGGAGCGACGGACCATGAACGGACCCGATCCCAACGCCATCCATCCCAACGAAGCCATCCGGCAGGTCGTCTACCTCAAGAACGTCATCACCCGCCCGACCATCCTCGTGGGGGACTACACCTATTACGACGACGTGGACGGGGCGGAGCGGTTCGAGGAGCACGTCACCCACCACTACGACTTCCTCGGCGACCGGCTCATCATCGGCAAGTTCTGCGCCATCGGCCGAGGCGTGGAGTTCATCATGAACGGGGCCAACCACCGCATGGGCTCCGTGACCACCTACCCCTTCAACATCTTCGGCCACGGCTGGGAGGGGTCCGCCCCCGCGCGGGACGAGCTGCCCCTCAAGGGCGACACCGTCGTGGGCAACGACGTGTGGTTCGGCCAGGACGTCACCGTCCTGCCCGGCGTGCACATCGGGGACGGGGCGATCATCGGGGCGCGGTCCGTGGTGGGGCGGGACGTCCCGCCGTATGCCATCGCCGTGGGGGACCCCTGCCGGGTCGTCCGGATGCGGTTCGACCAGGCGCTGATCGACCGGCTGCTGGCGCTGCGCTGGTGGGACCGGGACATCGCGTGGATCACCCGGCATCTGGACGTCCTGTGCAGCAGCGACCCGACGCGGATCTGGGAGATCGAGGACTGACCGCGCCGACCATGAAACGACCCAAAAGGAGGAGACCGCCCCATGACCACCGCTGACATCATGAAGAGGATGATCCTCTTCTCGAACGGGGACCGACACGACGTCGGGCATTTCCTCAAGGTCACCGCCTACGCCCGGACCATCGGCCTGTGCGAGGGGCTGGACCCGAAAACGCTCCGGACGCTGGAGATCGCCGCCATCGTGCACGACATCGCCTGCCCGCTCTGCCGGGAGAAATACGGCAACACCAACGGCAAGGCGCAGGAGCGCGAGGGCATCCCCCTCGTCCGCGAATTCTTCGCCGGGACCGATCTTGAGCCGGAGGTCCTCGACCGGGTGGCCTATCTCGTCGGGCACCACCACACCCTGGGAGACATCGACGGGCTGGACTACCAGATCCTCATCGAGGCCGACTCCCTCGTCAACGCCTCGGAGAGCCAGTATCCCCTCTCCAACGTCCGGAACAGCCTGGACCGGATCTTCCGGACCGAGACGGGGCGGACGCTCCTGCGGTCCCTCTATCTCGACGGGGCAGAAGGGGACGCGATCGTCCCATGACAGGAGGAGGACGGCCGCTCCCTTGCGGCCGTCCTCGTTTTCGTTCCCCCGACCGGCGTGTCCGTGTCTCGCAGCGGCTCGTCGGCGCAGCCAAAATTGGATCTCCGTTTTTGCACAGACAGCTCTCTCGTTTCGTGCTATGCTGGCAGCACAAGAAACAGAGAGAGAAGGGATGTCGATGTCCTGGCTATGGATCCTCGCGGCAGCCGCCGCGTATTTCATCAAGGGCCTGTGCGGCTTCGCCAACACGCTGGTCTTCACCTCTATCCTGAGCTTCGGCGCGTCGAACGCCAGCATTTCTCCCGTCGATCTGCTGCTGGCCTCCCGGCGAACCTGATCTTGGCCTGGAAAAACAGGGAACGCTTCGACCCGAGGGTATCGCTGCCGCTGGCGGCGCTGGTGCTGGCGGGCAGCGTCCCCGGCGCGCTTTTGCTCAAGGACGCGGACACCAGGGCCATCAAGCTCGTGTTCGGCGCCGTGGTGGCCGCGATCGGCGCGGAGCTGCTCTCACGGGCGTACCGCAGACGGCGCGTCCGGTCCTCCCAGGCAGGGCTTGCGATCGTCGGCGTGACGGCGGGCGTCCTGTGCGGACTGTTCGGGGTGGGCGCTCTGCTGGCGGCCTACGTCGGCCGCGTCACCGAGGACGACGGTTCGTTCAAGGCGAACATCAGCGCGGTGTTCATCGCGGACAACACCTTCCGCATCATCCTTTACGGCCTGCTGGGGCTCCTGCGCCAGGACACCGCGAGAGCCGTCCTGCTGGTGCTGCCCGGTATCTCGTTGATCCTGAAAGCTCTGTGAGGAGGTGTGGGCCTATGACCGAACAAGAGATGTGGGAAGCCGTGCAGCGGTCGGACGCCAGCTATGACGGCCTGTTCTTCTACGCCGTGAAAACGACGGGGATCTTCTGCCGTCCCTCCTGCCGATCGAAGCCGCCAAAGAGGGAGGACCTCCGCTATTTCGTCTCCGCAGAAGAGGCCAGCGCCGCAGGCTTTCGCCCTGCAAGCGCTGCCGCAGCGACCTCTTGGCATATCAGCCCATGCGGGAGATCGCGGCGGAGATCAAGGCCCGGCTGGACAAGGCGGCCTCCCCGGAGGATGTCGGTCTGACACCGCGGCGGATGTCGGAGATCTTCAAGCAGGAATACGGCGTCACGCCGAAGGAGTACGCCGATGCGCGCCGCTTGGACACGGCAAAGGAGCTGCTGACGGCGACGCAGGAAAGGATCATCGACGTAGCGTATCGATCCGGCTTTTCCAGCCTTGCCGCATTCAACCGCTCCTTCAAGCAGCAGACCGGACAGACACCGACTCGATACAGGGAACGCACGAAAGGCGGGGCGGCATGTGTCCCGCACACGGGGAAAAACGAGCCGGAGGGATGAGACATGACGTTCGTACAGCATCACGCTCTGCCGCTGGGCGGCATCCTGCTGGCCGCAGACGAGATCGGACTGACCGGCCTGTGGTTCGACGGGCAAAAGCACTTCGCCCGCGGTCTGCCGGCGGAGCACATCGAGCAGGACACGCCGGTGCTCGCGGAGGCCCGGCGCTGGCTGGACGTCTACTTCACCGGCCGGGCGCCGGACTTCATGCCGCCGCTGCATCCCATCGGCTCCGCGTTCCGTCAGGCGGTGTGGGACATCCTCCTGAGGATCCCCTACGGACAGACCACGACCTATGGCGCGATCGCGCGGCAGCTCGCCGAGACGATGGGCCTGCCCCGGATGTCCGCGCAGGCGGTGGACGGGGCCATCGGGCACAACGAGATCTCGATCCTCATCCCCTGCCACCGGGTCGTCGGCACGAACGGCAGTCTGACCGGGTACGCCGGTGGGATCGACAAGAAGGTGCGGCTGCTGACGCTGGAGCGCGCCGACATGAGCGGTCTCTTCGTGCCGAAGCGGGGGACCGCGCTCTGAGGGCTATATACGACGAAAACGCGGAAGAGGTCGATCCTCTTCCGCGTTCGTTTTTTGCGCTCAGCTCTTTTTCAAACAATAGATGACGAATCCCAGCTCGGTCTCCAGCGTGTCCATCGCCTCCAGCCGCGCGATGCCCGCGCGGGGGGAGCGGACCCCGTAGGGGGTCATGTGCAGCAGCGCCGCGATGTCCGCCGCGCCGTCGATCCGCACCCGGGCGCGGACCTCGTGCCGCGCCGCCACCGTGAAGGACGGCGCGCGGGGCGGGGCCTCGTCGTTCTCATAGGGGGCCTCGTAGAGGACCTCCTTCATCCCCATCAGGTGCCGCCGTCCGGGCACCACCGTCAGGAGCGTGCCCCGGTCGTCCAGCACGCGCGCGAACTGCGCGTCGTGGAACGGGGCGAAGAGGTGGATCGCCGTCCCGATCGACCCCGCCGGGAGCGGGATGGACGAGATGTTCGCCACGAAGCACGTCGCCGTGCCGCGCCGGGCGGCCAGGCGGACCATCTCCTTCGACAGGTCGAAGGCGTAGGCCTCCCGCCCGAGCACCTCGGAATAGTAGCCCTCGCCGCAGCAGATGTCCAGCCCCGGACCGGGGCCCGCCAGCTCCGCCAGCGCCTCCTTGAGCGGCGCGAAATAGCCGCGGTCCAGGAAGGCCCGCCGCGCCAGGGCCATCTCCCGGCTGTCCCCGCTGAGCGCACCGGCCTTGTGCCGCCCCGCCAGCAGGTTGAGGTAGCCCTCCTTCGCGTAGTCGAACGCATGGCCGCCCGCACAGCGCGCCGTGCGGCCCTCCCGCGTGAGCGGGGCCATGCACACCGGACAGCATAGCAGTCCCATCGGTCTCCTCCTCCCGTCAGTTGCAGTGTCGGAACGCCGGATCCGAGACGATCCGCGCGAAGATCAGCCCCAGCGGCAGCGCCAGCACGATCAGCAGCGCCGACGCCGCCCACATCGCCGAGGTCCCCAGATCCATGACGCCCAGCGTGTAGAACGCCCGGTAGAAATACAGCCCCGGCACCATGATGACGATCGACGGGACCGTGATCGAGATCCGCGGGTACCCGGCCCAGCGCTTGAGCACCGACGCGAGCAGGCCCGCCGTCAGCGCGCCGAGGAAGGCCGCCGCCGCGGGCGGCATCCCGGCGAGATCCACCAGCTCCAGCCGCAGCGTGTTGGCCACCGCCCCGATCGCCGCCGCGGTGGCCGCCATCGGGACCGGGCTGTTGAACATCAGTGAGAAGCCGTAGACCCCGCAGAAGCTGGCAATCAGCCGCAGGACCAGCCGCGTCCCGTCCCCGAGCGTCAGCGGCAGGAAGTCCACCGGCGTCAGGCGCAGCAGCAGGGCCATCAGCCAGGCCGCGATCGCCGCGACCACCACGATCATCACCGCATAGGTCAGCCGCTCCAGCCCGGACCGCATGTCCTGCTTGGCCATGTCGATCCCGCTCGTGATGAAGGGGAAGCCGGGGATGATGAAGAGCATCGCGCAGATGTAGCCCGCCTCGTGCCGGACGTCGATCGCAAAGGCCGCCTCGAGCAGCCGCAGCGCGCCCGCATAGGTCAGACAGGCCGCCGAGACCGACACCGCCACGCACAGCAGCAGGGTCAGCCTGTGCCGGAGCATCACCGCCCGGATGCCGTTGCCGACCCCGGCCCCCAGGAACGCCAGGAGCATCTCGATCGGCCCGCCGCCCAGGAGGAAGGTGAAGGCGCAGCACGCCAGCGCCGACGCCAGCCCGAGCTTCATCGGGCCGTACTGTCCCCGCCGCTGCGCGATCGCGTCGAGCTGGGCGTGCAGCTCCGCCGCGGACCGGCCCGCCGGGTCGAAGTCGTCCACGAACCGCTCTAGCCGGTCGAGCTTGGCCGTGTCCACCCCCGTCGAGGTCAGGGTGAGCGTCTGCGCATAGGACGCCGTGCCGTCGAAGCAGCTGAACGACAGGGACAGCAGCCCCACGTCCGCCGCGCACACCAGGCCCAGCGCCTGGGCCACCGTGTTCATCGCGCTGCGCACCCGCCAGGCCCCCGTCCCGCAGGAGAGGAGCAGCAGGCCCGTCCGCCCCACCACCGACGCCCGCTCGGCCAGCGGGGCCGTGAGGATCGGCCGGTCCGACACGTGCTCATGCCAGGGGATCTGCATATGATTGGGACGATACGACATGGGTCTCCCCCTTTCTTTCGGTTCCAGGAGACCATTCTAACACCCTCCGCCGGACCTGTCTACCGTGAGGATGCACGAAGGCACGCGGGCGATGCCCGCGTGCCTCAGTGTGTCAAAAAATCCTCGCAGAGTTTCGTGCCCGCAGGCACGAAATAGAGTCGAGTCATTTTCTCCGGCGACATGTGCGTCGGAGAAAAT
>CAKTJM010000060.1 GCA_934567745.1 uncultured Eubacteriales bacterium
GACGTTGAATCGGTAAACCCATAGTCTGCATTCATTATATCCTGAATGGAAGGAGCAAACACATGTTCCGCTTCCAGAGCGCATATTTGGAATCTCATGGGAGGGTAATACGAGGGAGCATTCGGCGCTCTGTATTCATACACGCTGCCTGCCTGCGTTGTCGCAGGGATCAGCGCGCGCTCGGCGGAGGTAAAGGCGCTGTTTTCGCCGCTGTAAAAGGTGTTTTTAAACCAGTTTTGCAGCGTGCTGTCCTTCCAGAGGTGTCTGTTTTGTTTATCCGCCGGATTGAATTGAATATAACAGGCATACAAGTCGCCGGGAAGCGGGTATAGACATTCGTCCGTCAGCAAAAACAGTGCGTCCGCTGCGCCGGTGTTCGCCTTGGTATCGAGAACGCGCCATTTGATGGGAGCGTTTCGCCAGACGCCGTAATAGATGTAGCTGTAGCCGCCAGAAGTGTCATAGCCGTGGATGCTGCCTGTGCCAGACTGTATGGCTTTTGCGCCGCCCTCGGCAAAGGCCACGGCCGGCAAAAGGCTCAACGCCATACATAAGGTGAGCAGGATGCTGAGCAGTCGTTTTTTCATAGTCATTCCTCGCTTTCTTCTCGCGCGCCGTCCCGTCCCCCCGTGGGAAGCGCGTGGAGCAGAAGGGAATTGCATCGGGATATATCCCGATGCAAGGGAGTACTCCCTTGCAATACATATTGGCTTCTATTTTTGTGCTGGCAGCGTGATCCCCGCGAGGGAAAACTCAAAGCGCATCGCCAACGCCTTGAACAGCGCCTGCATCACCTGTTCGGAGATCGTGCGGATATCCAGCCCTTCCACGAACCGGATCGCCTGTTCCGTTTCCTCCTTCGGGACGTTGTACGCCCGCAGACTCATGGTGAGAAACAGCCGCAGCTTCTTTTCCAGCGTCAGCTCCTCGTCGCACGGGTGCGCCATGTATCCGCGCATGATGCTGGCCGAGCCGATCTCCAGGTCGTAGAAGTCGCGCGCGGTCAGCTCCGGCTGATAGGGGCCGAAGATCTGGTGCAGCTCCTTCGCCGTCTCGCGCCGGATGTACTCGGACACCTCCTTCTGCGTGTAGGCCTCGATGTAGATCTCCCGCAGGTTCTCGTTCAGCTCGGTCAGCGTCAGCTGGATCGCCGTCTCGACCGCGTAGACGCAGACCGGCGGCAGCGCCGCGCCCGCCGCGTCCCGCGCCATGGCGAACTGGTTGGAGAACATGGACTCCGCCAGCTCGGTCAGGACGCCGTCCTTGGCGCGGAAGATGTTCTGGAACGAGCTGTACGAGACGTTGGCCTTCTCCACGATCTCGGCCAGGGTGGTCCTTTTGTAGCCTTTTTCCAGGAAGAGCTTCACGCAGACGGTCAGGATCCGCTTCTTCGCAGGCAGGCTCACGCTCGTGTGGGCGATGGTCGTCACTTCCTTTCTGGTTGGTGTATGTACCAGCATCATACCATGCCGCGCCAGAGATTGCAACAGGAAGAGACCGATCCGCTCCGTTTTTTTCGGGGGCGGCGCCGCGGCTCTTTCCCTTTACATTTCGTCAGGATCCAGTATAATAGGAAGATACGATGAAAAAGGAGGGCCTGCCATGGAGAGCAAGCTCCGCACCCTACTGCATATGGACCTCCAGCCGGTGGCCGTGCTCCGGGCCGAGGAGCCGCCGGACTGGGTCGTCGCCTTCCCACCGGGGACGGTCGGGCACTGCATGGTGCCGCAGATCCTGGCGTCCGCCCAGGGCGAGATCGTGGCCTTCACGCCGGAGACGGTCGGCTGCAACGGGGCCAGGGCCGGGCTGGGCTTCTCTCCCGCCCCACCGGGCGCGGGGGCGCATCTGGCCTGCGCCGCTGGGGGGCTGGCCCTCAAGCGCACGCCGGAGCTGGCGGACGCCCATCTGGCCGCGCTGCCGGAGGTCCGGCCCGCGCCCTGTCTCGTCCTGAAGCCGCTCGACCGACTCGGGCCGGAGGACGAGCCGGTCTGCGTGGTCCTCCTGGTGGACGCCGACCAGCTCTCCGCACTGGTGGGGCTAGCCGGCTTCGACCGGGCCGACCCGGACGGCGTGCGGATCCCCTTCGGCTCCGGCTGCGCCCAGGCCATCCGCTGTCCCATGGCCGACAGCGACGCCGGGCGCGACCGCTGCACCGTCGGTCTGACCGACGTCTCCGCGCGGCTGCGGCTGGAGGAGCCGACGCTGCTGTCCTTCTCTCTCCCCTACCGCCGGTTCCTGGAGCTGGAGGCCCTGGCGGAGGAGAGCTTCCTCACCCGCCCCCAGTGGCGGCACATCACGAAACGCTACGACGACACGGTCGTCAAGATCGTTCGTATGAAACCGGAGGTCCCCCATGGATCATGAGCTGGAAAAGCTGCTCGCCCGCGTACAGAAGCCGGGGCGCTACGTGGGCGGCGAATACGGCGCGGTGCACAAGGACAAGTCCGAGGTGGACTGCCGCTATGCCCTCTGCTTCCCGGACACCTATGAGATCGGCATGTCCAACCTGGGCATCCGCATCCTCTACGGCGTGATGAACCAGATCCCCGGAGTCTGGTGCGAGCGCGTGTTCTCCCCCTGGGGCGACATGGCCGACGAGATGCGCAAGGCCGGTCTGCCCCTCTACGCCCTGGAGAGCGGCGACCCGATCGCGCAGTTCGACCTGATCGGCATCTCCCTCGGCTATGAGCTGGCCTACACCAACGTGCTGGACCTGCTCGACCTGGCGGGCCTGCCCATCCACAGCGCGGACCGGACGGCGCTCTCCCCTCTCGTCATCATCGGCGGGACCTGCACCTACGATCCCGAGCCGCTGGCCCCCTTCGTGGACATCGTCTCCCTCGGCGAGGGCGAGGACGTCTCCGTGGAGCTGATCGAGCTGTACCGCCGGGCCAAGCGCGAGGGCTGGTCCAAGGACCGGATGCTCCGCGCCGCCGCGCAGATCCCCGGCCTGTACGTCCCCGCCCTGTATGACGTGACCTATCACGAGGACGGCACCGTCGCGGCCATCACGCCGGAGGAGGGCGTCCCCGCCGTGGTCACCAAGCGGATCGTCCAGGACATGGACAAGGCGTATTACCCCACCCAGACCATGGTCCCCTCCACCGAGGTCGTCCACGACCGGGTGATGCTGGAGCTGTTCCGCGGGTGCATCCGCGGCTGCCGGTTCTGTCAGGCGGGGTTCGTCTATCGGCCCGTGCGCACGCGGAGCCATGAGCTGCTGGCACAGCAGGGCATCGAGTCCTGCCAGTGGACCGGCTATCAGGACATGACGCTCTCCAGCCTGTCCTCCAGCGACTATCCCGACCTGCTCCCCCTGTGCGACGAGCTGCTGCCCTGGTGCCGGGAGAAGAAGGTCGATCTCGCCCTGCCCTCCCTGCGGGCGGACAACTTCTCGATGGGCCTGATGGAGAAGCTCCGCCAGGGCGGCCGCAAGAGCGGCCTGACCTTCGCGCCGGAGGCCGGATCCCAGCGGCTGCGCGACGCGATCAACAAGAACGTCACGGAGGAGGACCTGCTGACCTCCTGCGCGCGGGCCTTCTCCGGCGGCTGGAACAGCGTGAAGCTCTACTTCATGCTCGGTCTGCCCACCGAGACGGACGAGGACGTGCTCGGCATCGCCGAGCTGGCCCAGAAGGTCTACTACACCTGGCGGGAGCACGCGGCCAACCGCGCCCGAGGGGTGCGGATCACGGTCTCGACCTCCTGCTTCGTGCCGAAGACGCACACGCCCTTCCAATGGGAGGGGCAGGTCACGCGGGAGGAGTACCTCCGCCGGGTGACCCTCCTGCGGGAGCATCTGCGCAACCGCTCGATCACCTACAACTGGCACGACCCGGAGACGAGCTTCCTGGAGGCCGCCCTCGCCCGCGGCGACCGCCGTCTGGCCGCCGTGATCGAGACGGCCTGGCGCAGCGGCGCGAAGTTCGACTCCTGGAGCGAGTATTTCGACCTCCAGACCTGGCTGGACGCCTTCGCGGCCTGCGGGCTGGACCCGGCGTTTTACGCCAACCGCGAGCGCGGCCGCGACGAGCTGCTGCCCTGGCGGCACATCTCCGACGGAATCCGCGACAGCTACCTCTGGAAGGAGCGCGAGGCCGCCTATCGCGGCATCATCACGCCGGACTGCCGCGTGAAGTGCTCCGGCTGCGGGGCGAACAAGCTCTGTACGGAAGGAGACTGCTGCCATGTCTGATCTGCGCATCCTGTTCACCAAGGGCGGCCGCGCCCGGTACATCTCCCATCTCGACCTGATGCACACGATGGAGCGCGCCTTCCTGCGCGCGGGCATCGCGATCCGCCACACCGAGGGCTTCCACCCCCACCCCTACGTCTCGATCCCCCTGCCCCTGCCGCTGGGCTTCTCCAGCGACTGCGAGCTGCTCGAATTCGGCCTGGTCTCCGGGAGCACGCGGGAGGCCCTGCCGGTGCAGATGAACGCCGCGCTGCCGGAGGGGATCCGGATCCTGGACTGCTATGAGGACGGCCTGCCCTACCGCAGGCTCGCCCTCGTGCGCTATGCCCTCACGATCGAGTACGACCGCCCCTGCGCGGACGAGGCCGCCGCGGCGTTCCGGGCGCTGACGGCCCGCGAGAGCTTCGTGGTCCGCAAGCGGAGCAAGAAGGCCAAGTCCGGCTTCACCGAGGTGGACCTGATCCCCCAGATCGAGGCCGTCGAGGCCGTCACGCCGGATGGTACCGTCCTGCGGCTCCAGCTCATCCTGCGGGCGCAGAACCCCGGCCTGAACCCGGACATCCTGATCAACGCCTTCCGTGAGGAGCGACCGGAGTGGCCGGTCGTCTACACCGCCTGCCACCGGATGGAGATCTTCACCGAGGACCGGGCCGTGTTCCGCTGAACTCCCTACATCCATCTAAATAGGAGATAGAAAAGGCTTGCCCGATCGGGCAAGCCTTTTTCGTGTGTCACATCTCCAACCGGATCACGCCGGGGCGGTCGCGCAGGAGAGCGATCGCCTCCACGTCGCCGCGGCGGGCGTCCTCGGACTCCAGGTCCATCCGCACCGCCAGGACCCCCTCCCGGCCGGAGGGGAACTCCTTCACCTCGCGCACGTGCCAGCCCAGCTCGTGGATGTAGGCGATCGCGTCGCCCAGGCCGTGCGCCCGCGCGACCTCGAGGTACAGCGCGGCGCTCGTGGGGATCTTGAGATATCGGTTGTCCAGCACGCTCACCAGCACCAGGACGAAGATGAGCAGGACGTACATCACCAGCGCGCACTCATAGAAGCCCACGCCCACGGCCAGGCCCATGCAGGCGGTGGCCCAGAGGGTCGCGGCGGTCGTCAGGCCCTTGACCTGGTTGTGGCGGGTGATGATGATGGTCCCCGCGCCCAGGAAGCCGATGCCGCTGATGACCTGCGCGCTGAGCCGGGCGGGATCGCCCACCCCGTAGCTGGCGTACATGTATTGGCTGACCAGCATCGTGGACGCCGCGCCGATGCACAGCAGCATGTGCGTGCGCAGGCCCGCCGCCCGCTGGCGGAAGCCGCGCTCCAGCCCGATGGTCCCGCCGAAGAGCATCGCCAGCCCCAGCCGGACGCACACGGACAGGACGTTCAGGTCGCGCAGGCTGCCGGTCAGGTCGAGTCCTATCATGGTCCCTGCCTCCTCTCTCACAGTCGTTCTCCTATTATTTTGCCATGTAATGAAAAGGTTGTCAAACATAAGGTGAAAAACATTGCTTTTTTCCAATGACTAGGATATACTATATGCTGTTCTTTATCGAGCCGCGCGGCCATGTGCGGGCCGGCGCGAGCCTAACTGTACGGAAAGGAGCTCCCCATGTCAGACAGTCAGTCCAAACGGACCCTCCCCCGCATCCTCATCAGCATCCTCATCACCGTGGTGGTCGGCGCCATCTGGTTCTATGTGTCCCTGCCTGCCATCAACCTGCACAACACCAGCTTCTACGGCTTTTGCCTGATCCTCCTGCTGGTCTACATCCTGGTGTTCATGATCGCCCTCGGCACGGACACCGGCGACAACGGCATCCGGCTGAAGGATTACCTCGCCTTCGCCAAGCGCCAGTGCCGCGTCGTGCTCATCCTCGTCGTGGCCCTCATCCTGCTCTTCCTGGCCGGGGCGCTCATCTCCGCGCCCTTCCTGCGCGCCGGGGCCTATCACGACCTGCTGGACGTCGAGACCGGCAACTTCGCCACCGACGTCGATCAGCTCTCCTTCGACGAGATCCCCATGCTGGACCAGGCCTCCGCCAGCCGTCTGGGCGACCGTAAGCTCGGCGAGCTGTCCGACATGGTCAGCCAGTTCGAGCTGTCCACCGATTACACCCAGATCAACTACCAGGGCCGCCCCGTCCGCATCGCCTCCCTGGAGTACGGCGACTTCTTCAAGTGGTTCCTCAACCGCAAGGAGGGCCTGCCCGCCTACATCACCGTCGATATGGGCACGCAGGAGGCCCAGGTCGTCCGCACCTCCGCCCTCGGTCTCGGCGGCATGCGCTACTCCCCCTCGGAGTACTTCACCCGCGATCTGGACCGTACCCTGCGCTTCTCCTATCCCACCTACATGTTCATGTCCGCCCACCTCGAGGTCGATGAAGACGGCACGCCCTGGTGGGTCTGCCCGCGTCAGTCCAAGACCATCGGTCTCTTCGGCGGCACGGACATCATCGGCGCGGTCCTGCTCAACGCCTGCACCGGCGAGCGCACCTATTACGACATCGGCGACATCCCCACCTGGGTCGACCGTGTCTACACCGCGGAGCTGATCTCCGAGCAGTACAACTACTACGGCTACTATGTCCACGGCTTCATCAACTCCCTCATCGGCCAAAAGGAGGTCACCATCACCACCGAGGGCGCCAACTACCTGGCTCTGAAGGACGACGTGTACATGTACACCGGCATCACCTCCGTCAACAGCGACCAGTCCAACGTCGGCTTCCTGCTGTCCAACCAGCGCACGAAGGAGACGACGTACTATCCCGTCGCGGGCGCCATCGAGACCTCGGCGCAGGCCTCCGCACAGGGCGTGGTCCAGGACCTGGGCTACACCGCGACCTTCCCGCTGCTGCTGAACATCGGCGGCCAGCCGACCTACTTCATGTCCCTGAAGGACAGCTCCGAGCTGGTCAAGATGTACGCCATGGTCAACGTCGCGCAGTATCAGATCGTCGCCACCGGCACCTCGGTCGCGGCCTGCGAGAGCGACTATGTGGCCAAGCTCCGTCAGCACAACATCTCCGTCTCCGTGGACGGCGATCTGGACATCTCCATCGACCAGGCCTCCCTTTCCGGCAAGATCGCCGAGATCCGCACAGCGGTCCTGGACGGTGACTCCTGGTATTATATCCGCCTGGACGGCAGCAGCACGTTCTACGCCATCTCCGCCACCGCCGACCGCAACGTGGTCGTCCTGAACGTGGGCGATTCGGTCAGCATCCAGGCCGACAGCGCGTCCGACGCGCCCATCATCGACGCCTCGTCCATCTCCACGGGCCAGGCAGACCCCGACCCCGTCGCGACGACGCCCGACGCGACCCCTGAGGACACCGATCCGGCGTCCGAGGGCTGAGCCAACTCTCTGAAAAGACGCCTGGTGTCCGGTCTGGCCGGATACCAGGCGTTCTTATGGATATCCTGTGGTCAGGAAAGGACATGCGTATGGACGAGAAGCACAAGAAACGACGTTCGATCCTCCTGGTCCTCCTCGCCGTCGCGGCCGTCACCGCCGGGGCATGGGTCCTCACCAAGCCGATCCTGGCCCTGGCGAACGACCCCGCCGCGGCCCGGTCCTGGATCGAGGGGCTGGGGATCTGGGGCCCGCTGGCCTACCTCGCCCTGGTCGTCCTCCAGATCGTGGTGGCCGTCATCCCAGGCGAGCCGTTCGAGATCCTTGGCGGCTACGCCTTTGGGTCGCTCTGGGGGACCGTCCTCTACCTGGCCGCCTCGGCGGCGGGCGGGATGCTGGTCTTCCTCTCCGTGCGGCGCTGGGGGATGCGCTTCGTGCGGATCTTCTTCTCCGAGGAGAAGCTCAGCTCCGTGCGGTTCCTGCACCGGTCCCCGCGGCGGGACCTGCTCTTCCTCCTGCTCTTTGTGATCCCCGGCACCCCGAAGGACATCCTCTGCTACGTAGCCGGGCTGACCGACATGCGGTGGCAGCGCTGGCTCCTCATCTGCTCGGTGGGCCGCCTGCCGTCCGTCATCACGTCCACCGTGGGCGGGGACGCGATCGGCGGGCGCGACTATCGCGCCGCCCTGATCGTCTTCGCGATCGCGGCGGTCATCAGCCTGGTCGGGCTGATCGTTTACCGCATCATCTGCAAGCGGCATGGCCCCGACCAGGACGAAGGAGGGAACGAAGATGGACGAGTTTGAAGCGGAATGGAGGCGGCTGCAGGAGGACGGCCTGAAGGACAGCCCCCTGCGCCGGGAATACGAGCGAAAAGTCGCCGCGCTGGCCGCGCTGCCGGAGCAGCTGGCGGCGGAGGGGAAGACCGAAGAGCAGATCGCGCGGACTATGCACGAGACGCGCCGGGCGCTCGAGAAGGAATACAAGCTGGCTGCGCCCCCGCTGTTCCGCGCCTACATCTATGCCGCCACGGCGGCGCGGTATGGCGATCCGCTCGGCCCGACGTTCGACATGCTGTGTGAGACGAAGAGCCACCGGCAGATCATCGACTCGGCCTCCCGGCCGATCGGGGACCTGGATGACCGCCAGACGAAGGACGGGTTCCGGGCCTGGTACCTGGCGCAGAAAAAACAGTAGACAACGCTCCGGATCTCTGCTATCCTGACGGTACAGGGGTCGTTCAAGATCCATCCGGAGGTGGTCCCATGAACAAACGCAGCGTCTACCGTTCGATCAGCGTCCTCCTCGCCGTCATCGCCCTCCTGGCGGTCGTCTGTGCGATCACCGCGACCGGCGGCGGCTTTTTGGACCTGAGCAATGTCGTGAGAGGTGTCTCCCTCGGGGTCGCCGCGCTCTCCCTCGCCCTTGCCGCCGTGACCTGGCGCGCGGCGAAGAAGAGCCCCTGATCCCATATCACCCACGCGATAAAATGACGCTCCCCCGTATGACCAGGGCAGGTCATACGGGGGAGCGTTCCTCGTTCCGGATATCTCCCGTTCATCCCATCAGGATCGTGCGCACCTGCTCCGGCGGGAGCGACGGGAACGGCACGATCGGCGTGGGGACCGCGGGCGGCGTCCCCAGGGGCTTCTCCATCCAGATCATGTCGTACCAGGTCGCGAACTTATAGCCGCACCGGTGGCACCGCCCGACGAGGACGTAGCCCAGGTGCTCGTGGAACTCCGCGCTGTTGCGCGTGAGGTGGGCGTCCTCCGCCGCCGGGTAGCCGATGCAGGCGTAGAGCGTCCAGATGCCCTGCGCCCGGGCGCACCGTTCCAGGGCCTCGTACAGCCGCCGCCCCAGCCCGCCATGGCGGCGGTCCTGGCGGAGGTAGATGCTCGTCTCGGCGGCCCAGTCGTAGGCCGCCCGGCCCACGAAGGCGCTCAAATAGGCGTAGCCGAGGATCGTCCCGTCCTGCTCCGCGACGAGGTAGGGATAGCGTGCGCCCATGGCCCCGATCCGGCGCCGGAACTCCGCCTCGGTCGGGACCTCATACTCGAACGTGATCGCGGTCTCCTCGACGTAGGGCGCGTAGATGCCCAGCAGGGCAGGCGCATCGTCGGGGGACGCGACGCGGATCGTGACAGCTCCCATTCCCCTCTCTCCTTTCCTGATGACAAGGGGCGGACGCCGGTGGATCGCCGACGTCCGCCCCATTTCGTTTTTCGTTCGTGCCGCGCTCAGCCCTCGAGGTAGGCGCGGTGGAAGACCTTCTTGCCCTTCTTGATCACGAGGCCCTCGCCGCCGAGCTGGTCGGCGGTGAAGGACGTGCCGAGGTCGCGGACCTTCTCCCCGGCCGCCTCGACACCGCCCTGCTGGACCAGGCGGCGCGCCTCGCCCTTGGACGGGACCAGGCCGCACTTGAGCATCAGGTCCATGATGCCGATCGCGCCGTCGGTCAGGTCCGCCGCGGTCAGCGCGGTGGCGGGCATGTTGGCGGTGTCGCCGCCGGAGGAGAACAGGCCGCGGGCGGTCTCCTGGGCCTTCTTGGCCTCCTCCTCGCCGTGGACGAGCTTCGTCAGCTCATAGGCCAGGATCTCCTTGGCGGTGTTGAGCTGCGCGCCCTCCCAGGTGTCCATCTCGTCGATCTGCTCGAGCGGGAGGAAGGTCAGCATGCGGATGCACTTGAGCACGTCGTCGTCGCCGACGTTGCGCCAGTACTGGTAGAACTCATAGGGGCTGGTCTTGTTCGGGTCCAGCCACACCGCGCCGGAGGCGGTCTTGCCCATCTTCTTGCCCTCGGAGTTCATGAGGAGGGTGATCGTCATGGCATAGGCGTCCTTGCCCAGCTTCTTCCGGATCAGCTCCGTGCCGCCGAGCATGTTGGACCACTGGTCGTCGCCGCCGAACTGCATGTTGCAGCCGTACTCCTGGAAGAGGTGATAGAAGTCGTAGGACTGCATGATCATGTAGTTGAATTCCAGGAAGGACAGGCCCTTCTCCATGCGCTGCTTGTAGCACTCCGCGCGGAGCATGTTGTTCACCGAGAAGCACGCGCCCACGTCGCGCAGCAGGTCGATGTAGTTGAGCTTGAGAAGCCAGTCGGCGTTGTTGACCATGATGGCCTTGCCCTCGCCGAAGTCGATGAAGCGCTCCATCTGGCGCTTGAAGCAGTCGCAGTTGTGCTGGATGGTCTCCGGGGTCATC
>CAKTJM010000061.1 GCA_934567745.1 uncultured Eubacteriales bacterium
GACAGAATAGGGACAGGAGCGACCGGCTCCGGGAAGGAGAGTGTCCCATGGAAGTGACCGTCGTGGAGGGCTGCATCAGCTGCGGCCTGTGCACGGAGGAGCATCCGGATCTGTTCCACATGGACGACGCGGGCCTGGCCGAGGCCGTCGGCCCGGTGCCCGCGGGCCTGGAGGACCAGGCCCGTGCCGCCGCCGAGGAGTGCCCGGTGGGCGTCATCCACCTCAAGGACTGACGCCTGGTTGGACAATGAGATACCGCCCTGAGGATCCTTGGGGCAAAAAGAAAACACCGCTCTTTCGGAGAAGACGAAAGAGCGGTGTCTCATGGGAAAGAAAGGAGATCATGCGGGTCGAAATCCCTCCGTCAAACAGGTGACCATGTCGGTTGTCGTTTTGAACAACTCGACGCTGTTTTTCGGAGAATTTATTGTCATTATAAAGCAAGGTGTCCAGTTTGTCAAGGGGTATCTGCAAAAATTCCACCATTTTTCACAGAGCCGTCCGTTGACAAAGCGGTGGGCATGGAATTACAATGTCTCCATCCCATGCTGCACAGTAGAGAGAAGGAGGCGGGACCATGGAATTCGAGGTCCAGATGGTGTATGAGCAAAAGGACGTGGCGGGCCTGGTGCGGGTGCTGGAGTTCCGGCGGCGGCCGGAGAAGAACCTGCGTCTGGCGCTGAAGATCGGCTATCCGCTGTTCGGCGTATTGCTGGTGATCGGGGGGCTGGCGGTGCTGATCGGCCTGGTGGCGATGGGCCTGATCGATCCGGTGACGATCCTGGTCTCGCTGTTCTGTCTGGTGATGGGCATCGCGCTGCTGCGCCGGTCGGACACCCGCGCCATGGCCAAGCGCTCGTGGAAGCGCTATCCCAACAAGGGCATGACCGTGACCTACCGGTTCTATAAGGACCACTTTGAGGAGGAGGACGAGGCCTCGGGGGAGAACGACTTCTCCTATGCCTCCCTGAGCAGCGCGAACGAGGACGACGAGCGCTTCTACCTCTTCACCGCGAACAACGCCGCGCATATGCTCCGCAAGGACAGCTTCCGCCAGGGCGACCCGGCGAAGTTCCCGGAGTTCCTCAAGATCCGCGGCGCGGTCTCGATGGACCACATCGCGGAGGGCTGAGCCCGACCCACATGACTACATAAAAAACGACTGCCACATGGCAGTCGTTTTTTCATGCCCATTTTTGCCCCGTCACAGGTCCAGCACCCGTCCGGAATACAGCGGGGCCAGCCGGTCCCCCAGGACCTCGGCCAGGATCTGATAGGCCGCCGCCCCCGTGCAGTGCCCGGTGACGACCGTCCCGACGCCGGTGTCCCGCAGTCGTTCGGCGAAGGCGCGGACCTCGTCGGCGGGCGTCTCGAAGAGGTGGAAGCCGCCGAGGATCGCGCGGATCGGCCGACCGGGGAAGGTCGCGGCGACCTCCCGGACGATGTTATCCGCCCCGCCGTGGGAGCAGCTGTTGAAGAGGACCAGACCGCCCTCCGTCTCGAAGACGAGGCTCTGTTCGTGGTCGAACCCGTCCGGCACCCAGCCGCCGGGGCGCTTGCGGAACATCCGGCCGCGCTCGCCGATGCGCTCCAGCCCCGGCGTCCTGTGCGGCACGAGCCACACGCCGGGGGCGAGGGAGACGTCCCCGTCCACGTACCGCAGGCGGTCCGCCCACTGGGCCAGCAGGCCGGGCCGCGGCCCGGCGTAGGACCAGCCCTCGTCCGTGCGGTCGTAGCAGTCCTCGGCACAGCTCGCGCGGAGCCAGCACGGCGCGGCCGTGTTCCGGGCGAAGAAGGTATCCAGCCCGTCGGCGTGGTCGTTGTGCGCGTGCGAGAGGACGGCGTCGTCCACCGCGGCCAGGTCCAGCCCCAGGGCGGCGGCGTTCTCCGCGAAGGCCCCGCTGGCCCCGGCGTCCAGCAGATAGGTCCGCCCGCCGTAGGCGATGTGGAACGACAGCCCCCACTCGGAGAGCAGGTCGCTGCGGGTCTCGTTGTCGATGAGCACGGTGATGCGCATGGTGGTCCCTCCCAGTGGATCCGATCGTTTCGTCCAGTATACCCGCTCCGCCGCCGTCCCGTCAAGCCCGGCCCCGCACGGCTGGTCTATCGGCGGAGGGACGAGCATAGAGTGCCTGTGAGGTGATACCATGGACGAGTTCCTGACCTGTCTGCCCCAGTCCCTGCGCCAGGCCCTGGCCCCGCTCGACGCCCGCGACCGCGCGGCCATCGAGGAGCTGCGCCTGCGCGAGGGCTGGCCGCTGACCGCTTTGCGCTCCGGCGCGCCGTGGGCGCATCCGTCCTGGACGCGCCCCCTCACGGAGGATGACCTCCGCCGCGTGCTGGAGACGGCGGGGCAGGGGTCGGTGCACACGATCCTCGACCAGCTCCGGCAGGGCTACGTGACGGTCCCCGGCGGGCTGCGGATCGGGATCTGCGGCGAGGCGGCGGTGTGCGACGGCGCGGTGCTGACCTTCCGCCGTCCGACGTCGCTGGCCCTGCGCTTCCCCCACGCGGTGGAGGGCGTCGCCCGGCCGCTGGTCGGGCGGCTGTGCCCGGAGGGGCGGTTCCGGAGCACGCTGCTCCTCTCCCCGCCGGGGCTGGGGAAGACGACCCTCCTGCGCGACCTGATCCGCGCCCTGTCGGCCGGGGACGGCGTCCCCGCCCACCGGGTCGGCGTGGCGGACGAGCGGGGGGAGCTGGGCGGCGGCGCGCTGCGCCACCGGCTCGGTCCGCAGACGGACGTGCTCAGCGGCTGCCCCAAGGCGGCGTCGCTCATGATGCTCCTGCGCGGGATGGCCCCGCAGGTCCTGGCGGCGGACGAGATCACGGACCCGGCGGACCTGCGCGCGATGGAGGAGGCCGTGGGCTGCGGCGTGGCCCTGCTCGCCACGGCCCACGCGGCGGGGCCGGAGGACCTGCGCCGACGGCCGCTCTACCGGGGCGTCCCCCGGCTCTTCCGCCAGTGCGTCACGATCGGCCGGACCGCCGACGGGGCGCGGACGTACCGCGTGACGGAGCTGGAGGAGGCGGGGGCATGACGGCGCTGCTCGGGAAGCTGCTGCTCCTCTGCGGCTGTACGGCCCTGGGGGTCGGGCGGGGGCTGGCGCTGCGGCGGCGGACCGCCTGCCTGCGGGCGGCCGCGCGGGCGATCGAGGCGCTCGCGCGGGAGCTGTCGTTCTCCCTGCGCCCCCTGACGGAGCTGATGGCCGAGGCGGAGGGGCACAGCGCCGGTCCGGTGCGGGACCTCTTCACCGCTTGCCGCCGCCGGTTCGCGGAGGACGGCGGGGAGAGCTGGGCGCGGAGCTGGACCGAGGCGGTGCGGACCTGCCCGCTGCCCGTGCGGGACGAGGACCGGGCGCTGCTGGCGGAGGCCGGGACGATCCTGGGCCGGTACGACGGCGCACGGCAGCAGGAGGGCCTCGCGGCCCTGCTGGCGCGGCTGGAGGCACGGGTCGGGGAGGCGCACGAGGAGGAGCGGCGGCTCTTCCGCCCCTATGCGGCGGTGGGCGTCGCGGCGGGGCTGTTCTGCGCGATCCTCCTGTAGCATAGAGTCTGACAGAACGGATGGGGACGAGCCATCGGAAAGGAAGCGCGCAATGGATGTGGATCTGGTGTTCAAGATCGCGGCGGTGGGGATCCTGGTGTCGGTGCTCAACCAGGTGCTCACCCGCTCGGGCCGGGAGGAGCAGGCGACGATGACCACGCTGGCGGGCCTGATCGTGGTGCTGATGATGGTCGTGCAGAAGATCAGCGACCTCTTCGTGCTGGTCAAGGACCTCTTCGGGCTGTGATGTATGGACATGATGGCCCTTGGCGCGCTGGGGGTGGCGGCGGCCCTGTGCGCGGTGGTGGTGCGGCAGAAGGCGCCGGAGCTGGCCGTCGTGCTGGTCATGGCGGGGTGCGTCCTGCTGCTGTGGGAGACGCTGCCGGTCCTGGGGACGATCCGCGACGTGCTGGAGGAGCTGGCGGACCTGGCGGCCCTCTCGCCGCAGGTGCTCCGGCCGATGCTCCAGACGGTCGGGCTGGCGGTGGTGACCCGGCTGGCCGGGTCCCTGTGCCGCGACGCGGGGGAGAGCGGCCTGGCGGCCTTCGTCGAGCTGGCCGGGGCCGCAGCGGCGGTGCTGGTGGCGCTGCCGCTGCTGAAGATGGTGCTCCAGCTCGTCGGCGAGCTGCTCTGATCGTCCTGCTCGTCCTGCTCCTGTCGGTCCTCCTCGGGCCGACGGCCCTGGCGCTCGACCAGGGCGAGCTCCTGGACCGCCAGGCGGCGTCGATGGACCTCGCCGCGCTCGAACGGGCGGGGGAGGAGTACACCGGCGCGGGCGACATCGCGGGCGGCCTGGACGTGGCCGGGATCCTCCGCCACGTGGCGGACCGGGGCCGCGAGGCGCTCGACGGCGCGGTGCGGACCTCGGTGCGCAGCTGTGTGCTCCTGCTGGTGATCGCGCTGCTGTGCGGCCTGGCGGAGGGCCTGAAGGCCGGACCGGGCGGCGACGTGCTGCGCGTGACGACCCTGGCGGCGGCCCTGGCGATCACGACGGTGGCGGTGGGGGACGTGCACTCCCTGCTCGGGATGGGCGAGGAGGCGATGGCGGACATGCAGGGCCTGGGGGACGTGCTGCTCCCGGCGGTGTCCATCGCCTCGGCGGCCAGCGGCGCCCCGGCGGCCGCGGTGGTCAAGCACGGGATCACGATCATGTTCTCGGACCTGCTGCTGCGGCTGATCGGGCACCTGCTCATCCCGCTGTGCTACGCCTTCGTGGCGGTGCACGTGGCCTGGGCGGCGCTGGGGAACGACGGGCTGAAGCGGATCGGCGGGATGCTCAAGTGGATCGTCTCGACGGTGCTGACCGTCTTCCTGCTGGCGTTCATCGCCTATCTGAACCTGTCGGGGGTCATCTCCGGCAGCGCGGACGCGGCGACGGTCAAGGCGGCGAAGTTCACCATCTCCAACCTGGTCCCGGTGGTGGGCGGGGTCATCTCGGACACGGCCGAGACGCTCCTGGCTGGAGCGTCGGTCCTGCGCAACGGGGCGGGGGTGTTCGGGATGCTGGCGGTGCTGGGCATCTGCGTCGTGCCGTTTTTGTATCTCGGGGCGCATTATCTGATGTATAAGCTGGCGGCGGCGCTGGCGGCGACGGTGTCGGGCGACGGCCGGGTGACGGGCCTGATCGACGCGGTCGGGACGGCCTTCGGCCTGATCCTGGCGATGACCGGCTCGTGCGCGGT
Source organism: uncultured Eubacteriales bacterium (assembly GCA_934567745.1). Lineage (GTDB taxonomy): Bacteria > Bacillota > Clostridia > Oscillospirales > Oscillospiraceae > Evtepia. The sequence goes on from CAKTJM010000061.1 coordinate 5,227, forward strand.
GCTGCTGATCGTGGCGATGATCTCCGCGGTCTCGGCCACGGTGCTGTGAGGAGGTGAGGGCGGTTGGACTTCCTGCGGGGCTGGCTTTTGAGCGTGACGGCCGCGGCGACGATCCTGGCGGCGGCGCAGGCGCTCATGCCGGAGGGCGCGGTGAAGCGGGCCGCGCGGCTGACGGCGGGGCTGATCCTGATCCTGGCCCTGGTGCAGCCGCTGGTGCGGACGGACTACGGGGACCTATACGAGCTGGTGACGGCCCTCCCGGCGGCCTCGGCGGAGGAGCTGGGCGACCGGGCGGCCGATCCGCTCCGGTCGGTCATAGAGGAGGAGCTGGCCGCATACGTTGAGGGGAAGGCCGCGGAGCTGGGCTGCCCCTGCACGGCGGAGGTGCGCTGCACGGTCGATGACGCGGGCGTGCCGGTCCCGACGCAGGTGCGGCTCCGGGGCCACTTCCCGGACGGACAGAGGGCGGCGCTCGCGGCGTGGCTCGAAGGGGAGCTGGGCCTGCCGCGCGAGGCCCAGCGGTACGACAGAGGAGACGTGTCATGAGGAGAGAGGTGCTCGCCCAGTGGGCGGGGAAGCTGACCGCGTCGCTGCGGCAGCATCGGGCGGTGTGGCTGGTGCTGCTGGCCGGTCTGGTGCTGCTGGCGGTCCCGACGGGGGAGCGGCTGAGCGCGGACCGCGCGGAGCCGACGCCCGTGGGCTTCGACTTGGCGGCGACGGAGGATCGGCTGTCGAGGATCCTGTCCCGGATCGACGGGGCGGGGGAGGTCACGGTGGTCCTGACGGTCCGCAGCGGGACGCGGCAGATCCTGGCCGAGGACGTGGACCGCGACGACGGGTCGGAGCGCACGCAGACGGTGGTGCTCTCCCGGAGCGGCAGCGGACAGCAGACCGTGACGGTGCAGGAGGTCTATCCGGCCTATCAGGGGGCGCTCCTCGTGTGCAGCGGGGGCGACGACCCGACGGTGCGGCTCCGGCTGACCGAGGCGATGACGGCGCTCACCGGCCTGGGGGCCGATAAGATATCCATCAGTAAAGGAAAGTGAAGGGGGACTTCGAGATGAAGCTTTGGAAACGCAATGTGATCGCGGCGGCGATCGTGCTCTTCGTGTGCGGCGCGGTGTACCTGAACTGGAGCTACGGGCAGGAAACGGCGGCGGGGAAGAGCCTCGGCCAGGCGGCCCTCGTCGGCAGCCAGACCGACCCGATGCTCAAGGACGGCGACCAGCAGGGCGCGGCCGAGGACGGGCAGGACGCCCAGCAGCAGGACACCACGTCCGGCTACTTCTCCACGGCACGGCTCAACCGCCAGCAGGCGCGGGACAACGCGCTCTCGATGCTCCAGGAGGCGGCGAAGGACGAGAAGGCCGACAAGCAGACGGTGGACGACGCGAACGCGGCGATCCAGACCATGGCGGGCTATACGGTGACGGAGGCGCAGATCGAGAACCTCATCACGGCGAAGGGCTATACCGACTGTGTGGCCTTCCTGGGCGAGGACAGCATCAGCGTGGTCGTCTCCGCCATGGAGAACGGGATGACGGACGCGGACGCGGCGCGCATCGGCGAGATCGTGATGGAGCAGACCGGGTTCGACGCGGACCAGATCAAGATCATCGAGGCGGAGTGACCGCTTCGCCCTCCTATGCCCCTTCCCGACACGGGAAGGGGCTTGCGTTTTGCCGCAGGCTCCCGTATCATAGGAAGGAAAAAACACCGGAAGGGGAGTCGAGGACGATGAGGGTGCGGAGAGCGATCGTGCCGTTCGTGGGCGGACTGGTGCTCGGGGCGCGGCTGGGCCGCCGGGGCCGGGAGGAGACGCGCGCGGACCGGGCGGCCATCGAGCGGCAGATGGAGCAGCTGCGGCACGAATACGAGAAGCAGGACCGGATGCGCCGGGACTTCACGGCGAACGTCTCCCACGAGCTGAAGACGCCGCTCACGTCCATCTCCGGCTATGCGGAGATCATCCGCGAGGGGCTGGTCCGCACGGAGGACGTCGGCCGGTTCGCGGGGAAGATCTATGAGGAGGCGCAGCGGCTGATCGCCCTGGTGGAGGACATCCTGGACCTCTCGCGCCTGGACGAGGGCGCGCCGAACGCCGAGGAGCGCCGCGACGTGGACCTCTACGCCCTGTGCGAGGGGGCGATCGTCTCCCTGGCCGCGGCGGCGCGGCAGCGGGGCATCGTCTTCACGCTGACGGGCGGCCACGAGACGGTCTGGGGCGCGGAGAAGATCCTGAGCGAGATCGTGGGCAACCTCTTTGACAACGCGGTGAAGTACAACAAGGAGAACGGCCGGGTCGAGGTCTCGGTGGTCCGGGAGGGGGCCTATGTGGTCCTGACGGTCCAGGACACGGGGATCGGCATCCCGGCGGGGGAGCAGGACCGGGTCTTCGAGCGCTTTTACCGGGTGGACAAGAGCCACTCGAAGGAGATCGGCGGCACGGGCCTCGGGCTGTCCATCGTCAAGCACGCGGCGGCCTATCACGACGCCCGGATCGAGCTGGACAGCCAGCTCGGCAAGGGCACGCGGGTGCGCGTCCTCTTCCACCCGGCGGCGGAGGGGGCGCGATGAGGCTCTCGGTGCCGCCGAAGGCGCAGCAGGCGCTGGACCTGCTGCACGCGGCGGGGCACGAGGCCTGGCTGGTCGGCGGCTGCGTGCGGGACCTGCTGCTGGGCCGCACGCCGGGGGACGTGGACCTGACGACCTCCGCCCTGCCGGAGGAGACCCTGCGTGTGTTCGCGGGCTTCCGGACGATCGAGACGGGCCTGCGGCACGGGACGGTGACGGTCCTGCTGGATGGGACGCCGATCGAGATCACGACCTACCGCGTCGATGGGTCCTACACCGACGCGCGCCACCCGGACGGCGTGACCTTCACGCGCAGCCTGCGCGAGGACGCGGCCCGGCGGGACTTCACGGTCAACGCGATGGCCTACGACCGCGACGCGGGCCTGCGCGACTGGTTCGGCGGGCAGGCGGACCTGGCGGCCCGGACGATCCGCTGCGTCGGCGACCCGGCGCGGCGGTTCCGGGAGGATGCCCTGCGGATCCTGCGGGCGCTGCGGTTCGCGTCGGTCCTGGGCTTCACGATCGACCCGGCCACCGCGGCGGCGGCGCGCGCCTGCGCCCCGCTGCTCGCGCAGGTCTCCGCCGAGCGGGTCTGGGCGGAACTGGGGGAGCTCCTGTGCGGCCCGGGGGCCGGGGCGGTCCTGCGGGCCTATCCGGACGTCCTCGGCGCGGTCCTGCCGGAGCTGCTGCCGATGATCGGCTACGACCAGCGCAACGAGCACCACTGCTGGGATCTGCTCACGCACACGGCGGTCATGCTCGACCACGTCCCGCCGCGGCCGGTCCTGCGCTGGACGGCGCTGCTCCACGACGCGGCCAAGCCCGCCTGCTTCCGGCTCGGCCCGGACGGGCAGGGGCACTACTACGGCCACGCGCAGGCCGGGGCGGCCCTGGCCGACGCGGCCCTGCGCCGCCTGCGGAGCGACCGCGCCACCCGCGAGCGGGTGGTCGCGCTCGTGCGCCACCACGACGGCCCGCTGCCGGAGGATCCCCGCCTGCTGCGGCGCAGACTGGCCCGGCTGGGGCCGGAGGGGCTGCTGGATCTGATCCAGATCCAGCGCGGCGATGCCCTCGCGTTAGATCCAGCGTATTGCACAAGAGTCGAGCGGCTCGACCGCATCGATCGCATGGTCCGGGACCTGCTCTCGCAGACGCCCTGCCTGACCGTCCGCGACCTCGCGGTGCGCGGCGGGGACCTTTTGGCCCTCGGATACCGGGGCCCGGCCATCGGGCGGGCCCAGAAGACCCTGCTCGACCGGGTGCTCGACGGGTCCGTCCCCAACGAGCGGGAGGCTCTCCTGCAAGCCTTGACCACACTTGATGCATGACGACCGCCAAAAATCCCGGAAAAAGGGGGGCCTTCGCGGTCCCTCGACGGTGGAAAACTGTCATGCGAGATATTTTTCATAAAAAATATCCATTTTGGTCTTTCTTTTTTCTATACACTGTGATATACTGGACCCACTCAAAGGACCTGTCCTTTCGTCAAAAGGACGAAAACAGGCGTTTGTGTGGCTCGTACCAAAGCAAGAGGGAGGAATGCCGTGAGCCGGTAAGGAGAGATCGAAAAGAAGGATATCCGAAAGGGCGCTGTCCCCGGATGAAGGAAGACATCCACGAGACGACGTCCTCAACATGGCCCTCATCCTGTCAGAGGCCTGAGCCACCCACGGCAGAGGGGCGACCGCGTGTACATTCTAATTTGTGATCGAATTGCGATCGAATCAGAAACGAGGTATTTTTGACTATGAGTAATAAGGGAGAGAAAAAAGGCGTCAGCGCGCTCGACTTCTTCTGCATCGGCTTCGGTGCCATCGTCGGCGTTGGCTGGGCTGTTTCCATCAACAACTGGATGGCCAACTCTGGCGGTCCTGTCCCCGCGGGCATCGGTTATCTGGTCGCTCTGATCATGATGGTGCCTATCGCACTGTGCTACTGCGAGCTGGTCCCCATGCTCCCCGTCGCTGGCGGCGGCATGGCCTTCGCTTACAAGGCCTTCAATGAGCAGGTCGCTGTGATCTCCGGCTGGATGGCCTTCGGCGCGTTCGTGGCCATCATCCCCTGGGAAGCCATCCAGATCACCGACGTGCTGAACTATCTGATCCCCGGCCTGAAGTCCGGCACCCCGCTGTACAACATCTATGAGACCGACATCTATCTGGTCACCATCATCATCGGCGTCATCTGCTCCTTCCTGCTGTTCGCGCTGAACATGCGCGGCCTGGCTGCTGCTGCCGGCGTGCAGAAGTTCCTCTGCGTGTTCCTGGTCGCGGCTGGTGTCATCGGCGCCATCGCCGCGGTCATCGGCGGCTCCGCTGAGAACCTCAAGCCCATCTATGACGGCACCGTGAAGGACACCCTGACCCACAGCTCCATGTTCGGCGGCGTGCTCTCCATCCTGGCGACCGCTCCGTTCTTCCTGGCTGGCTTCGAGACCATCCCGCAGGGCGTCGAGGACGCTGGCGGCGACATCGCCGGCGTCGGCAAGACCGTCGTCATGTCCGTCACCCTGGCCTGCATCTTCTACGCTGTCCTGCTGTTCTGCTTCGGCGCTGGCGTGCCCTGGCATGACTTCTATCAGCTCGACCGTCCCTGCGCTTCCAACATGTTCCTGGTCATGTATCCCGGTGCTGTCGGCACCTTCCTGTTCTGGCTGATCACCGTCGGCGCCATCGCCGGTCTGTTCACCACCTGGAACGGCTTCTTCATGGCTTCCGCCTGCCTGCTCATGGGCATGGCCCGCGGCCGTCTGATGCCCAAGATCTTCGCGAAGCAGAATGCCCGCGGCATCCCTGTCCCCGCCCTGATCGTCTGCCTGGTCCTGTCCCTCATCGGCCCCTTCCTGGGCGCCGGCCTGATCGACTCCGTGACCTGCTTCTCCGGCACCGCGTTCGTGCTGTCCTGGTTCCTGACC
>CAKTJM010000062.1 GCA_934567745.1 uncultured Eubacteriales bacterium
TCTCGTCCGATCCGGCGCCCATGCACCCGAGCCACGCCGCGGCGAGCTGCGCCATGCCCACGCCGTTGGGGTGCAGCCCGTCCAGCGAGGCGTACTGCACGCCCGCGGCGGCCAGGTCCGCCACGTGGCAGCCCGTGCACAGCGCCGCGCGGCGGATCCCCTCATTGTACGGGTCCAGCCGCGACCGGAAGTAGGAGAACGCCTGCCAGAACGGCGACTCGCCCAGATAGCCCGTCACCAGGGTCCCGCACCAGATCGCCGCCGAAGGGTAGGCTGTCCGCAGCTGGTGGAGCATCCCCTCGTAGGCGCGCGTGAAGATCGACGGGTCGATCGACCCGTTCACATCGTTCAGGCCGGTCATGACCAGCACCACGTCCGGCATATGCTCTCCTGTGGCCAGTCGGCGGATCCGGCTCGGGGAGCCGGCCGGCATCGCACCGCCGGGGGAGACGGTGCTCCCGGACCAGGAGTCGTTCCGCAGCAGCGTGCCGCCCAGTCCGCGGATCGTCCGCATCCACCAGGTGTCCTCCGCCGATGCCACGCCCGTGACCGGACCGGCGCTCGGCGCGTAGTACACCCCGCCCGGAGGCGACACCTCCGCGAACGTGCTGATCGAATCGCCCAGCACCGACACGAAACGACTCTCCTGCATCTCTTCCTTCACTGAGTCCACCACCCAACGACAAAGTTCCGAGAAGAGTATACCAGACTTTCCAGCGAAAGGGAAGAAATCCAGCGAAAAATAGAAAGTTCAGAAATTTTCCAAATGCAGGCCGATTTTCTATGCAAAATAGCTGGACAATTCGACAGTTTGGATCTATTATATATATGTTTTAGTCTCCCTGTAGACTGATCAACAAAAATGGGGAAAAAGAGAATTTGGCAAGGAAAAACAGAGGTGATGCTATGAAGCAAATGTTTTACGGCGGCGTCCACCCCGCCGAACACAAGGAAGCTACTGAGCAGAAACCGATCCGTCAGCTGAACAAGGCTCCGGCACAGGTCGTCATCCCGATGTCCATGCACATCGGCGCGCCCTGTAAGCCTGTCGTCGCCAAGGGCGATGCTGTCACGGTCGGTCAGATGATCGGTGCGACCGCAGGCCTCGGTGCGCCCATCCACGCCAGCGTGTCTGGCACGGTCGTCGCAGTCGAGCCCCGTCCCGGCACCGGTGGCGTGCCCACGCTTTCTGTCGTGATCGAGAACGATTTCCAAAACACCCCTTGCCCGGACTGCAAGCCGCGCGAGAACGTCGATGCCCTGACCCCTCAGGAGATCACCGACATCATCCGCGACGCTGGCTGTACCGGTATGGGCGGCGCGGGCTTCCCCACCCACGTCAAGATCAGCTCCGCAGTCGGCAAAGCAGATACCATCATCATCAATGGCGCCGAGTGTGAACCCTACATCACGGCCGACCATCGTCTCATGCTCGAGCATGGTGAGAAGATCATCGGCGGTGCGCGTTTCATCATGAAGGCGCTCCAGCTCACCCACGCTTACATCGGCATCGAGGACAACAAGATGAACGCTGTCGAGCATCTCAAGAAGCTCGTCGGCGATGCCAAGGACATCACCGTCCAGGCGCTCCGCACCAGATACCCCCAGGGCGCTGAGAAGCAGCTCATCCAGGCCATCACCGGCCGCGAGGTGCCGCCCGGTAAGCTCCCCGCCGACGTTGGCTGCTGCGTGTTCAACGCCGCCACCACCGCCGCCATCTACGACGCCGTGGCCCTCGGCCAGCCCGTGTACCAGCGCGTCATCACCATCACCGGCAGCGCCGTCCAGGATCCTGTGAACCTGCTCGCGCCCGTCGGTACCCCCTTCTCCCACCTCATCGAAGAGGCAGGCGGCTTCAAGGGCACGCCCGCCCGCGTCATCTCCGGCGGCCCCATGATGGGCTTCGCCCAGTATGACATGTCGGTGTCCATGGGCAAGGCCAGCAACTGCATCCTCTGTCTGAGCAAGGAGGATCTGCCTGCGACCGATCCCAACCCCACCTGCATCCGCTGCGCCCGTTGCGTCAACGTGTGCCCGATGCATCTGATGCCGGTCTTCATGAACATGTATTCCAAGGAACGCCGTTGGAGCGAGGTCGAGGACTATCGGATCATGGACTGCATGGAATGCGGCAGCTGCCAGTACATCTGCCCCGCCCGCATCCCGCTCGTCCAGCAGTTCCGCACCGCGAAGTTCGCCATCCGTCAGGCCGCGGCAAAAAAGTAAGGAGGGGATAGCATGGAAGAATATAAGCTGAGCGTTGCCTCTTCGCCGCATGCTTCCTCCCCCATCGGGACGAAGAACCTCATGCGCGATGTCCTCATCGCCCTCATCCCCGCGCTGGCGATGGGCATCTATGTCTTTGGTCCTCGTGCGCTCACGACGACCCTGATCTCCGTCATCTTCTGCGAGATCTTCGAGTGGGGCTATTGCAAGCTGATGCATAAGCCCAACCCCACCGGCGACCTGTCCGCCGCCATCACCGGCGTGCTGCTGGTCTTCGTGTGCCCCGTCACCCTGCCCTACTGGACCATCATCATCGGCGACTTCTTCGCCATCGTGATCGTCAAGCAGCTCTTCGGTGGTCTCGGCACCAACTTCCTCAACCCCGCTCTGGCGGGCCGCGCCTTCCTGATGCTCTCCTACCCCGTGCCCATGACCACCTGGGTCGCGGCCGGCAAGGAGAACTGGGTCTCCATCGTCTCCGCCGGACAGGCCGGCGTGGACTTCACCACCGCTGCCACCCCGCTGTCCATCGACTGCATGAAGGGCGGCGTGACTGGTGATTACTCCCTGTCCCAGCTGTTCATCGGCAACATCGGCGGCTGCGTCGGCGAGGTCTCTGCGATCGCGCTGCTCATCGGCGGCATCTACCTGATCGCCCGCGGTGTCATCCGCATCCGCATCCCCGCCGCGTACATCCTCACCGTGGCCGTCCTCACCCTGATCTTCTCCCGCGCGCCCGAAGGCGTCAACGCGTTCGAGTGGATGCTGCGCGAGATCTTCGCGGGCGGCCTGTTCCTGGGCGCCTTCTTCATGGCGACCGACTACGTCACCAGCCCCAACAGCCCCAAGGGCGAGATCATCTTCGGCATCGGCGCCGGCCTGCTCGTGGTGTTCATCCGCTACTTCGGCGGCTATCCCGAGGGCGTGTGCTACTCCATCCTGATCATGAACATCTGCGTGTGGCTCATCGACAAGGCCACCATGCCCAAGCGCTTCGGCGTCACGGCTGAGATGCGCAAGGCTGAGAAGGAGAAGGCCAAGGCAGCCAAGAAAGCAGCAAAGGAGGGCGCGGAAGCATGAGCGAAAAGAAAGGTTCCGGCATGGCGAGTCTCGTCATCGTCCTCGCGATCATCTGCTTGGTCGTCGCCGCGCTGCTGGGCGTGGTCAACAGCGTGACCGCAGCCCCCATCGCGGCCAACAATGAGAAGACCGTCCAGGAGTCCCTCCTGGTCGTCCTCCCGGCCGACGAGTACACTCCGGTCGAGTACACCGGCGACAACGCCGCCGTGGTCGCCGTCTATCAGGCGGGCGACGCCGGCTACGTGGTCGAGGTCATGTCCCCCAACGGCTTCTCCGGCGGCATCGACATGATGACCGGCATCGACCCCGACGGTGCCGTCACCGGCATCGCCGTCATCTCCCACGCGGAGACCTCCGGCCTGGGCTCCAAGGCGCAGACCGATAAGGATTGGCAGGCGCAGTTCGTCGGTCTGACCGACACCGCGGCTGTCACCAAGGATGGCGGTACCATCAACGCCATCACTGGCTCTACCATCACCTCCCGCGCCATCTGCGACGGTGTCAACATCGCTCGCGAGGTCGTGGAAGCACTGGGTTAAGGAGGGTCCAAAACAATGAATGTGAAGAAACAATTTTTTGAGGGCCTCATCACCCAGAACCCGGCGCTCGTCCAGCTGCTCGGCATGTGCCCCCTGCTGGCCATCACGACCTCCATGTTCAACGGCATCGGCATGGGCCTGTCGGTCATGATCATCCTGACCTGCTCCAACGTGGTCATCTCCGCCCTGCGGAAGATCATCCCCAACAAGGTCCGTATCGCCTGCTACATCGTCGTCATCGCCGGCTTCGTCACCATGGTCGACCTTCTGCTGAAGGCGTTCGTGCCCGCGCTGTCCTCCAGCCTGGGCCTGTTCATCCCCCTGATCGTCGTCAACTGCATCATCCTCGGCCGTGCCGAGGGCTTCGCCTCCAAGAGCGGCATCGGTGCTTCCGCGCTCGACGGTATCTTCCAGGGCTTCGGCAACATGGTCGCCCTGACCATCATGAGCGTCATCCGTGAGTTCCTCGGCGCCGGTACCTTCGGCGGCGGCCTGCTCAACGGCGGCGCCGGTTATCAGATCCTTTCCCCCGACGTGGCTGCGCTGGGCATGGTCCTCCCCGTGGGCGGCTTCCTGACCCTCGGCTGCGTCATCGCAACGGTCCAGTATTTCATGAACAAGCCCAAGAAGTCTAAGGAGGTGGCGAAGTAATGGCATCGATCACTAGCTTGCTTTCCATCGCCCTGGGCGCAGTCCTCGTCAACAACTTCGTCCTGTCCCAGTTCCTCGGCATCTGTCCGTTCATGGGCGTTTCCAAGAAGGTCGAGACCGCGCTGGGCATGGGCATGGCGGTCATCTTCGTCATGGGCGTGGCGTCCGCCGTCAACTGGCCCATCAACAAGTTCATCCTGGAGGCCAACGGCCTCGAGTTCATGCAGACCGTGACCTTCATCCTGGTCATCGCCTCTCTGGTCCAGTTCGTCGAGATGTTCCTGCAGAAGTCCATGCCCGCTCTGTATGAGTCCCTGGGCGTGTACCTGCCCCTCATCACCACCAACTGCGCCGTGCTGGGCGTCGTCCTGCAGAACACCCAGAAGGGCTACTCCTTCGGCGAGAGCCTGACCTACGGCATCACCGGCGGTGTCGGCTTCCTGCTGGCCATCGTCCTGTTCGCGAGCGTGCGTGAGCGCCTCGAATTCTCCAAGTGCCCGAAGAGCTTTGAAGGCTTCCCCATCGCGCTGGTCACGGCCAGCCTGATCGCGCTGGCGTTCCTGGGCTTCTCCGGCCTGAAGGTTTGGTAAGGGAGGCGAAGAGAGAATATGAGTACTACCATCCTGGCCCCGATCGTACTGACGATCCTGGGCATCGTGTTCGGCCTCATCCTGGCCTTCGCTTCCAAGGTCTTCGCCGTGGAGAAGGATCCGCGTGAAGAAGCCATCGGCGAGATCCTGCCCGGCGCGAACTGCGGCGGCTGCGGCTATCCCGGCTGCGGCGGCTACGCCAGCTCCGTCGTCAAGGGCATCGCGCCCGTCAATGCCTGCGCCCCCGGCGGTGCGGAGCTCGCCGCGAAGATCGCCGCCATCATGGGCGTCGAGGTCGAGGTCGGCGCCCGCAAGATCGCCCAGGTGCGCTGCACCGGCAAGGGCTGCGACAAGACCCGCTACGACTATGTCGGTCTGTCCAGCTGTCTGGCCATGTCCCGCGTCTCCTCCGGCCCGCTGCAGTGCTCCTACGCCTGCCTGGGCGGCGGCGACTGCGAGGCCGTGTGTAAGTTCAACGCCATCAAGATCGAGGACGGTGTGGCGAAGGTCGACTTCAACAACTGCGTCGCCTGCGGCGTCTGCGTCGATGCCTGCCCGAAGCACATCATCCACATCATCCCGCTGAACGCGAAGAAGTACCTCGAGATCCCCTGCTCCTCTCAGGACAAGGGTCCCGCCACCCGCAAGGCCTGCGACAACGGCTGTATCGGCTGCAAGCTCTGCGTGAAGTCCTGCCCGAAGGAAGCCATCGTCATGGACGGCTTCCTGGCGAAGGTCGATTACGAGAAGTGCATCGGCTGCGGCCTGTGCTCTCGTGCCTGCCCGCGTCAGCTGATCACCCTCGACGGCAAGGTCCTGCCGCCGAAGCCCAAGAAGGAAGCCCCCAAGGCCGCTCCGGCCGCAGCGCCTGCTGCCGCCCCCGCTGCCGAGGCACCCAAGGCCGAGCCCGCCCCCAAGGCCGAAGAGGCACCCAAGGCGGAGTGATCCTCTGCTGCGGCTGCCCACACCCCACGAAAAAAAGCTCCGGGACATGTGTCCCGGAGCTTTTTGCGTTTGGAAGCTGGTGAGATGCTCAGAAGCCGCCGTTGGACTTGGACAGCTCGAAGGAAGAGCATTCGGTGCAGGCACAGTCCTTGGAGGCCGGGCCACAGGAGCCGACCTGGATGGCGGAGAGGGAGCAGACGCTCTTGGCGTTGTTGTGGTGGGCGCAGCTGGAGACGGAGCACTTGATGCTGCTGTTGGCGTTCTTGTTGTCGTTCATGGAACGGTTCCTCCTTTTTTGGGATGCCTCTAGTATGTCCGCCCCGCCGTGGATCATACGCGCGCCCGCGGCATAGGATGGGACGTGGCGGCGGCCACGGAGAGGAGGGAGGACCATGGACCTGCGCAGGAACCAGATCACGATCGGCGAGCTGCTGGCCGACCCCGTCAGCCGCGGCGTCCTGGAGCGGCGGTTCCCGCACGTCGTGGGGCGGCCGATCGTGGCGGCCTCGGCCCAGCTGACGCTGGAGAAGGCGATGCGCCTGGCGGCGCCGTTCGTCACGCGGCGCGCCATCGACGAGGCGATACAGGAGCTGCGCCGCCTGTGAGCGGCCGGGCCGGGCCGGGGACCGGCCCGTGCCCCCCCCTCAGCCCGCACGGTACCACATGAGCACGGCGGTGTCCCGCGCGCGGTGGAGCAGCCAGAGCGAGACGAGCCCGTCGGCGGCGAAGAGGAGGAAGCCCAGCCCCGTGAGCCAGCCCGGTACGTGCGCCAGGAGGGGCGCGCTGAGGGGCTGGAGCACGTAGACGAGGGCGAGGGCCAGGACGCCCCAGAAGAGCGTGTAGAGCGGACAGACGCGGCCGGAGAGGTTCCCCGGCCGGTCGGAGTAGTCCCAGAACCGGACGCCCACGGCGACGTCGTAGAAGAGCGCGACGGCGTACTCGGCCAGCGTGGCCAGGAGCGCGCCGCCGACGAAGACGGCGACGGGCCGGTGCAGGAGGAAGGGCGGCATGGCGAGGATGAGACAGGCGCCCAGCCCGTAGACGGGGCAGAGGGGGAGGAAGAGCAGGCATTTCCGGTCCTGCTTCGGCCCGTGGGTGAGCCGGGCGTAGGCCAGCTCGATCAGGAAGCCGACGAAGGAATAATAGAAGAACAGCGTGAACGTGACAGTCATGGCGACACCTCACGCCCAGTGTGCGTGGGGGAGAAAAGTTTTATGCAAAAAATCGAAAAAACTGTTGACGATCGAAGGGGAGCTGTGTTATATTAGTTGAGCTAACGGTTCTGGAATACGACTTATGCGGGTGTAGTTCAATGGTAGAATCCCAGCCTTCCAAGCTGGTCGCGTGGGTTCGATTCCCATCACCCGCTCCATTTGCAAAGCCGACGGCCCAGCGGTCGGCCTTACAAATGGAGCTGGACGATCGAAGAGGACCGGGCAGGCGAGATCCTGCACCAGCGGGCGGTCTTGCCGCGTTCCATACGCGCCTGTAGCTCAGCTGGATAGAGCAACTGCCTTCTAAGCAGTGGGTCAGGGGTTCGAGTCCCTTCAGGCGTGCCAATCCCCCTCTGCTGGTGGCAGTCATGAATATGGTGGGTATAGCTCAGTTGGTTAGAGCACCGGATTGTGGTTCCGGGTGTCGAGGGTTCGAGTCCCTTTACCCACCCCAGAAAGCTCGAAGAGAGCCGGAGCAGCGGTTCCGGCTCTCTTTCAGTTATCTCCCCCTCTAGGGGTGTCGCCAAGCGGTAAGGCACGGGACTTTGACTCCCGCACGCGTCGGTTCAAATCCGGCCACCCCTGCCAGAACGATCCTCCCCGCCGCGGCGGGGTCTAGAGATGCGCCCCGGGAGCACAGTCGGCACACGTTGTAGTCGGAGCTGTGTACCACGGGACGAGATAGAAACGAGACGACAACGGAAATGACCCAGTAGCTCAGCCGGCAGAGCACCTGCCTTTTAAGCAGGGTGTCCGGGGTTCGAGTCCCCGCTGGGTCACCAAGTGAAAAACCCGCAGACCTTTGTTACACAAGGGTTTGCGGGCTTTTTGTTTTAAGATGTGCTGGGATTTCGGGCGAGTGGGAGGGCGTTTTTGCGGGCCTTTTTCCTTTTTTGCGTCAGATTCCTGTCAGCCAACGCGGGGAAAGTGCTCCCATCCCGCCCGATCCTTCACGGGACCCTCTTGACAGATCCGCGGAGTGTGCTATAATCAAAAATACTTGATGCAAAACATCTATCACGCATGGAACGAAGACAGGAGGTCGCCTATGCCGCCGAGACCGAAGTTCACCAGGGAAGAGATCGTACAGAAGGCGCTGGACGTCGTCGCCGAGAAGGGCGTCGAGGGCCTGACGGCGAAGGAGCTGGGCGACGCGCTCGGCAGCTCCGCCCGCCCGATCTTCACGGTGTTCCGCAGCATGAAGGAGGTGCAGGACGAGGTCCGCGCCGCCGCCATGCGCCGCTTCGAGAGCTGCGCCACGCAGAAGCTGCCCGACATGCCGCTGTTCAAGCAGGTCGGGATGCAGATGGTGCTGTTCGGCGTGCGGGAGCCGAAGCTGTACCAGCTCCTCTTCATGCAGGAGGACCGGGACGCCGTCAGCTTCGACGACGTGTTCGGCGCGCTCGGCCCCACGGCGGGGACCTGCATCCGGCTCATCCAGGAGGAGTACGGCATGAGCGAGGCGGACGCCAGGCTCCTGTTCGAGAACGTGTGGATCTACACCTTCGGGATCGGCGCGCTGTGCGCCACGCGGGTGTGCCGGTTCTCCGAGGAGCGGCTCGGTGAGATGCTCTCCACCGCGTTCCAGGCGATGATGCTGTATGTGAAGAGCGGGACAGGGAGGGAGCTGACATGAGCAAATACGATTCGCTGTGGCGCCATCTACAGGAGAGCGGGCAGACGCAGCAGCTGCTGACCTTCGACGAGATCGGGCAGATCGCGGGCGTGCCGGTCGATCACTCCTTCCTGCGGTACAAGAAGGAGCTGCTGCGGCTCGGCATCCTGACGATGGCGCTCCCCGTCGGCTGTGCCGTGGCGGGGCGCATCGTCGAGGGGATCGTCGCGGGGTTCCTGGCGGTCGAGACGGCGGCGCTGGACCTGTCTCTCGGCAACGAGGCGAGCCTCGCGCTGGGGCTGATGTTCGTCCTCGGGTCCCTGCTCTGCCGCCACGGCGCGGAGCTGACCGCCGGGGGCGGAGCGGACGCCTGAGACGGGCGATCCCATGACACAGGATAGAGAGGAGCATGACGCATGCAGCAGGGGTCCATCACGCCGGAGGGCCATCAGGGCTTCCTGGCCAAGAAGCTGTTCGATGAGATGGGCAAGATCCAGTGGGGCGCGATCGCCTACATCGAGAAGGGCGGCGGCGGGCCCGCGAACGACCACACGCACAGCGACGACCACCTCTTCATCATCGCGGACGGCAGGGTGAGGATCGTCTCCGGGGACCGGGAGATGTTCGCCGGGAAGGACGAGGCCGTCTTCGTGGAGGGGATGGTCCCGCACTCCATCTGGAACGCGGGAGAGGAGACGGCGGTCGTCATCAAGATCTCGACGGCGCAGGCGAGCGGAGGGGAACGGCTGCGATGAACACGAACGTGACGATCCATCCGATCCGCATCGACTTCCACGTCACCGAACAGATCGAGCGCTACGTCTTCGTCTATCTGATCGAAGCGGGCGCGTGCTATCTGATCGACTCCGGGGTGGCTGGGAGCGAAGCGCAGATCGCGCAGTACATGAAGAGCATCGGGCGGGACTTGTCGGAGGTGCGCGCCGTCTTCCTCACCCATGCGCATCCCGACCACATCGGGACGGCGGCGTGGCTCCGGGAACACACCGGGAGCAGGATATACGCCAGCCAGGGCGAGCGCGGCTGGATCGAGGACATCGACCAACAGTACCGACAGCGGCCGATCCCCGGCTTCTACCGGCTGGCGGGCCGGTCCGTGCCGGTCGATGTCGCGGTGCGCGGCGGCGACATCGTCCCGTTGGAGGAGGGCTTGTCGATCGAGGTCATCGCGGCGCCCGGCCATTCGATCGACGGGGTCTCCTATCGGCTGGGGGACGCCCTGTTCCTCGGGGACGCGGTCCCGGTGAAGGGAGACATCCCCATCTACATCGACCGTGACGCGGCCGTCCGGACCTTGCAGACGATCGGCGCACTGGAGGGGATCCGCCACGATCACCCCGCGTGGGACCGGACCTATCAGCAGGCGGAGATCCGGGAGAAGCTGGCGGACGCGATGAGCGCGATCCGGACCATGGAGGAGCAGGTGCGGGCGATCCTGGCGGAGGGCGGTGCGACAGACGTCGCAGCGCTCACGGAGCTGGTGTGCCGCAGGCTGGACATGCCGCAGCTGCGGGCAAACCCGCTGTTCCAGCGGACGGTCGCGGCGCATCGTCCGGTGGGGGAGGGGTGAGCCTTTGGAGCCCCAGCAGGCCAAAAATACAAGAGAGAAAAAGCCTCGCAGAGTTTCGCGCTCGGAAGCGCGAAATAAGATCAAATCATTTTCTCCGGTGACATGTGCGCCG
>CAKTJM010000063.1 GCA_934567745.1 uncultured Eubacteriales bacterium
GGCGTGGATGTCGCCCAGACGGTTATTCGCGAAAGCGATACCAGCCAGGCAGGAGCCGAGCATCATGGCGCAGGCGGCGTCCGCGTTCTTGCGGTTGCCGACGAAGGCGCGGATGTTGGCACCGATGAGGGACATAGCAGCCTCGGCCATAGCCTTGGAGAAGGGGTTGGCGTCGGTGTTGATGTAGGACTCCATGGCGTGGATCAGAGCGTCGACGCCGCAGGCAGCCGCGACGGAGGCGGGAGCGGTCATGATCAGCTCGGGATCGAGGACGGCATAGTCAGGGGAGATCTGGGGGCCCAGGACGGACAGCTTGTAGTTGCGCTTGGTGTCGGTGATGACGGCAGCCACGGTGACCTCGGAGCCGGTGCCGGCGGTGGTGGGCACGCAGATCAGGGTGTCGATCTTGCCGGGGACCTTGCCGACGCCTTCGTAGTCGCCGATGTCGCCGCCGAACTTGGCAACGATGCCAACGGCCTTCGCCACGTCCATGGGGGAGCCGCCGCCGACGGCCAGCAGGCCGTTGCACTTCTCGGCAACGTACTTCTCAGCACATTCCTTGACGATGTCGGTGGTGGGGTTGCCCACGACGTCCAGATACTCGGCATACTCCAGGCCGCCAGCGGCCAGGATGTCACGGACCTTGCCGACGACGCCGAGCTCTTCCAGCATACGGTCGGAGATGAGCATGACCTTGGTGGAACCGGCAGCCTTCAGGAAGTCGGGCAGCTTCTTCAGGGCGCCCATGCCAAACTGGCAGTTCTGAGGAATGATGAAACCAAAATCTTTGATCATAAGGGTACGCATCCTTTCCAAAATTATTACTCAATTATGCGGTTTAACCAAATATCGGCTAAACTCCCTGCGCATATAGTATAACATTGAAAAAGGGGGCTGGCAAGTTCCAATGACCTGAAAATATTTCACAAGGATCAGATGCGATTTTTGGGGGATATGCACAGCTCTGCAACGCCCAGCGGAAGAACTGCGGTGAGGATCGCCAGATCCTCGTCAAAATGCAACAAGAATACGCAGGTGAGGAGCCAAAACAGAGGAAAACGCCCTTCCCAGGGCCGGGAAGGGCGTGTCTTCGGGTGCGTCTACAAGGATCGATGCGATCCGTCGGGAGACAAAAAAGAGCCCCGCTATCGCCGTGGGGACCCGATTAGAACCTGCACGAGATGAGCAGGTGGGTCGCCTCCGTCACGCTTCGCCGCTCCCAACTTCCGGCCGGGGGGCCGGGAGGTCTGCGATCCACGTCACGAGTGAGCGTCCCGTTTAAGAAATGTGGGTTTAAAAGGGTCCATTTCCACGAACGGAGCAGGGCAGTTTTTCCTTATTCAAATAGGTGCGGTCAGCCTTCCTCGTCCTCGTCGGCGAAGAGCTGCTTCATGAACTCCTCATAGACGGCCTGGGCCTCCTCGTCGCTGTCGAGGGTGGAGAGGAGCTCCTCGCCGTCCTCCTCGACGACCTTCATGAGGATGAGGCCCATCTCCTCTTCGTCCTCGGCCTCGTCGGCCTGGTCCTCCGGGACCGCGGGGAAGAACGCGAGGTAGGTGCCGCCGTTCCACTCGATGGTATCGAGGTGCTCGAGCTCGAACTCGTTTCCGTCCTCATCGGTGACGGTGATGAAATTCGCGCCGTATCCTTCGTCCATATGGGGGGTCCTCCTTCGTTTGACTGTCCCTATTGTACTCTGCTGCGGACCAAATTGCAAGGGGGTCCCCCAGAAAAGTTTCCGCCCCCTTCCCACAAGAATCGGTGGAAGAATGGATGGACAAATCGCGAAGCTGTGGTATAATACCAAAATAACGATCAAATCGCCATCCAGCGCGCGGGTCCCTCCTGCGTGCTGCCGCGACCCTTGGCGGGCCTGTCCGGCCGCGCCAAGATCCCTCACCGGAGGTGTCAGATTGAACAACGAACGAAACGGCCGCGCGCCCGCGGCCAAGCCGCGCAAGCACCGCAAACGGCATGGCCGGGGCTTCAAGATCGTCATGACGATCGTGCTGATCCTCGTCATCACCATGGCGATGCTGCTGTGCATGTCGGCGGCCTACATCAAGAACGTCATCCTGCCGGAGGCGGACCTCCAGCTGGCGGACGTCTCCCCGAACCTGAGCACGACCATCTACTGCCGCGACCCGAACGACGCGAACGGCAACTATATGGAGGTCCAGACGCTCTACGGCTCGGAGAACCGCATCTGGGTCGGCCGGGAGGAGATCCCCGAGGATCTGCTCAACGCCGCCGTGGCCATCGAGGACAAGCGGTTCTATAAGCACAGCGGCGTGGACTGGATCCGCACGGTCAAGGGCATCACGTGCATGTTCACGGGCGCGAAGATCCAGGGCGGCTCGACCATCACCCAGCAGCTCATCAAGAACATCACCGGCGACGACGACGTCACCGTCAAGCGCAAGATCACCGAGATCTTCCGCGCGCTGGAGTTCGAGAAGAAGTACGATAAGGACGACATCCTCGAGTGGTACCTCAACTACATCTACCTCGGCGAGGGCTGCCGCGGCGTGTACACCGCGTCCTACACCTACTTCGGCAAGCACGTCTCCCAGCTCACCCTGGCCGAGTGCGCGAGCCTGATCGGCATCACGAACAACCCCTCGAAGTACGATCCCTACTCCCCGCTGAAGGTCACCGACCCCGACACGGGCGAGGTCACGACGGCGGTGGACTTCAACAAGCGCCGCCAGGAGACGATCCTCGACACCATGTGCGAGCAGAAGATGATCACCCAGGAGGAGTGCGACGCGGCCAAGGCCGAGCCGCTGGAGTTCAAGCGCGGCCAGGACGGCAAGACCCAGACGACGATCTACAGCTGGTACGTCGAGCAGGTCATCACCGACGTCATGCGCGACCTCCAGACGACCTACGACCTGTCCGAGGAGCGCGCGAAGGACCTCATCTACTCCGGCGGCCTGCAGATCTACACCTGCATGGACTACAACGTCCAGTCGGCCGTCGATGCGGTCTACAACGACCGGGCGAACCTCAACTATACCTCCGCGACCGGCCAGACGCTCCAGTCGGCCATCACGGTCATCGACAACGAGACCGGCAATGTCGTGGCCATGGCCGGCGGCGTGGGCGAGAAGACCGGCAACCGCATCTGGAACCGCGCCACGAAGACCCTTCGTCCGCCCGGATCGTCCATCAAGCCGCTGTCCGTGTACGCACCGGCCATCGAGCTGGGCAAGATCACCCCGCTCTCGACCGAGGTAGACAGCCCCTACGACACCGAGAAGGGCTGGCCCGTCAACGCCAACGGCCGCTACGTCGGCCGCGAGTCCATCGCCCGGGCGGTGCAGGACTCCACGAACACGGTGGCGGTCAAGGTGCTGGCCAACTACGTCACGCCCGAGGTCAGCTACCAGTTCATGAAGGACAAGTTCCACATCACGTCCCTGGTCGAGTCCCGCGTGAAGGGCGACAAGAGCTTCACCGACATCGCTCTGGCCCCGCTGGCGCTGGGCGGTCTGACGGACGGCGTGAGCACCTATGAGATGGCGGCGGCCTACTCCGTCTTCCCGCGGCAGGGGACCTATATGAAGCCGAGGACCTACACCCTCGTCCTCGACAGCAATCGGAAGACCCTGCTCAGCAACGACAGCACCCAGGAGACCGTGCTGAGCCAGCGCACCTGCTACTATATCACGAGCATGCTCCAGCGGGTCGTCGCCGCCGGTACCGGTACCGCGGCGGACTTCTCCGGCCAGGAGATCGCGGGCAAGACCGGCACGACCTCGTCCCGTAAGGACCTGTGGTTCGTGGGCTACACGCCGTACTACACGGCGGCGGTCTGGACCGGCTACGACACCCAGGAGCGCCTGTCGACCAACCTGCGCAACCCCTCGACCGTCCTGTGGAAGCAGGTCATGTCGAAGGTCCACCAGGGCGTGCCGTATCAGCAGTTCACCCAGCTGAGCGACCTGGTCCAGGTGAGCTACTGCACCGTCAGCGGCAAGCTGCCGACGGCGGCCTGCGCCGGGCATGTGGCCACGGCCTGGATGTCCGCGTCCGACGCGCCGACCTCCTACTGCGGCACCTGCCGCATCGTCGAGCCCGATCCGGAGCCGTCCGACGATCCCAACGCCGGCGAGGACCCCGGCGGCGAGACCCCGCCGTCCGATGGCGGCAACGAGACCCCGCCCGTCGAGGGCGGCGAGACCGGCGGCTGAGCACGACCGGCCGGATGGTCCCCGATATCCATGATACGAACGCGGCCCCTGCCTTCGCGGGGGCCGCGTTTCGTGCATTTTCGTCGGAACCGCGAAAATGGAGCGCCCTGGGACGGGAAAAACTGTCGTTCGGAGAGATGCTTCGTATTGCCACGGGCGGACAGATGTGGTAGAATAGGCGCTGCTACGAAAACAAATGCCCGCACAGCAAGGACGACCGCGGAACGTGGAAAGGATGGACCGACCATGTCGAGAGCACCGAACTATTACATCGTGGAGGCCGAGGCGCTGCCGGAGATCTTCCGCAAGGTGGTGGAGACCCGCCGCCTGCTGGACACCGGCGAGGCGGAGACCGTCAACCAGGCGGTCCAGGCGACGGGGATCAGCCGCAGCGCCTTCTATAAATATAAGGATGCGGTCCGCCCGTTCCAGGACATGCTGCACGGACGGATCGTGACCTTCCAGCTGATGCTGAAGGACCAGCCGGGGATCCTGTCCCACGTGCTGGAGCTGTTCGCGGGGTCCGGGGCGAACATCCTGACCATCAACCAGGGGCTGCCGGTGAACGGCTGCGCCGTGGTGACGGTCAGCGCGGAGACCTCCGGCCTGCAGGGGACCCTGCAGGAGCTGCTCGAACAGGTCGACGGCGCGGACGGCGTGCTGCGCGGCGAGATCCTGGCGGGCTGAGGGGCATAGGATGACAGTGATAGATGATGAGGAGCGTGGAGCAACGATGGTGAATGTCGCGATATTGGGGTATGGCGTCGTCGGGTCCGGCGTCGCAGAGGTCCTGACCGGTACGGGCGAGGGCATCCGGCGCAAGGCGGACGACCTGATCGGCCTGAAATATATCCTGGACGTCCGGAAGTTCCCGGACAGTCCGTTCGCAGAGAAGTTCGTGGCCGATTTCAAGGTCATCGAGGACGACCCGGCCGTGGGCGTCGTCGTGGAGACCATCGGCGGCATGGGCGCGGCGCTGGACTTCACCGAGCGCGCCCTGCGGGCCGGGAAGAGCGTGGTCACGTCGAACAAAGAGCTGGTGGCCACCCACGGCCGCCGCCTGCTGGAGCTGGCCGCGGAGCACGGCGCGGTGTACCTCTTCGAGGCGAGCGTGGGCGGGGGCATCCCGATTCTGCGCCCGCTGAGCGAGTGCATGGCCGCCAACGCGATCCTGGAGATCTGCGGCATCCTCAACGGGACGTCGAACTATATCTTCACCCGCATGGTGGCCGACGGCGTGCCCTTTGAGCAGGCGCTCAAGGCCGCCCAGGCCAACGGCTACGCCGAGCAGGACCCCACCGCCGACATCGAGGGCTATGACACCTGCCGCAAGCTGTGCATCCTCTCGTCCATCGCCTTCGGCTGGCACCTGCTGCCGGAGCAGGTCCCGACGCGCGGCATCACGAAGGTCTCGCTCGAGGACGAGCGCGCCGCCGACCGGCTGGGCTACCGCGTGAAGCTGCTGGGCCGGTCCATCGCCGCCGAGGACGGCACCGTGACGGCCTACGTCGAGCCGCACCTGGTGCCGGTCGAGGAGCCGCTGGCGGGCGTGGACGACGTGTTCAACGCGATCCTGGTCAAGGGCGACGCCACCGGCGACGTGATGTTCTACGGCCGCGGTGCGGGGAAGCTCCCGACGGCCAGCGCGGTCGTGGCGGACGTGATCGCGGCGGTGCGCAAGCTCGACCGCGCGAGCTACCGCCCCTGGCAGCCGAACCGCCCGGAGCTGGTCGGCTCCGTGGACGCGCTGGTCAGCCAGTGGTTCGTGCGCACGGCGGACCGCGCGGAGATCACCGCGCCCATGGCCCGCGCGCAGGCCGAGGAGGCCTACGCCGGGGCGGAGAGCCTGATCCGCGTGCTCGCCTGAGGAGACCGGCGGGCGTCCGACCGCATAGCATGGGAAGGGAAGGCCTTTCCTGTCAAACCAACGCTGACCTAGGAGGTTCAAGGATATGGGACTGATCGTACAGAAATTCGGCGGCAGCTCGGTCGCCAACACCGAGCGGCTGCAAAACGTGGCGCGGATCATCGCCGAGACCCATCGCCGGGGCGACCAGGTGCTCGCGGTCCTCTCCGCGCAGGGCGACACCACCGACGAGCTCATCGAGAAGGCCGCGGAGATCAACCCGAAGGCATCCAAGCGCGAGATGGATATGCTGCTCTCCACCGGCGAGCAGATCTCCTGCTCCCTCTGCGCCATGGCGCTGGAGGGGATGGGGCTGCCCGTGGTCTCCCTGACCGGCTGGCAGGCCGGCGTGCAGACCAACAGCAGCTACTCCTCCGCCCGCATCAAGAAGATCGACACCGAGCGCATCCGGTCCGAGCTGGACCGCAACAACGCCATCGTCATCGTCACCGGCTTCCAGGGCATCAACAAGTTCGGCGACATCACCACCCTCGGGCGCGGCGGCTCCGACACCTCGGCGGTCGCCCTGGCGGCGGCCCTCAAGGCCGACCTCTGCCAGATCTACACCGACGTCGAGGGCATCTACACCGCCGACCCCCGCTGCGTCGAGGGCGCCAAGAAGCTCGATGAGATCACCTTCGACGAGATGCTGGAGCTCGCCAGCATGGGCGCGCAGGTGCTGCACAACCGCTCCGTCGAGCTGGCCAAGAAATATCGCGTGAACTTAGAGGTGCTGTCCAGCTTCGCCGGGAAGCCGGGCACGAAAGTCAAGGAGGTTACGAAGGACATGGAAAAGACCCAGATCAGCGGCATCGCGAAAGACAAGAACGTGGCACGACTGGCCCTCGTGGGCGTCGCCGACGAGCCGGGCATCGCCTACCGGGTGTTCTCGCTCCTGGGGCAGAAGGACATCAACGTGGACATCATCCTCCAGTCCTTCGGCCGCGACGAGAGCCAGGACATCAGCTTCACCGTCAAGCGCAGCGACGCCGAGCAGGCCGTCGAGCTGCTCGAGGAGCACCGCGACGAGCTGGGCTTCCGCTGCATCGACGTGAACACCGCCGTGGCCAAGATCTCCATCGTCGGCGCGGGCATGGTGGACAACGCCGGTGTCGCCGCGAAGATGTTCGGTGCACTCTATGACGCCAACATCAACATCCATATGATCTCCACCAGCGAGATCAAGATCTCCGTCCTCATCGACGAGGTCGCCGCCAACGCCGCCGTCCAGGCGATCCACGACAAGTTCTTCGGGGAGTGATCCCCACGGCGTGAGGGCGGCCTGATTCGAGAAATCGAACTGTGCCGCCCGCCTTTCCCGGGAAAACCGGGGACGAGCTGTGAAATTTTAGTGGAAACGACTGATCGTGCCGGAATCGGAAAGAAAAATTTTTTTGAATATGACGCATTCCCTGCTTGTAATTTAGGACATCCTTTGGTATAATGCAACCGTAATGTGCTGGAAGGGAGCATTTGCGCCCTTCTGCAGGAACGTCGGCCACCGGGCCCTCCGCCCGGCAATGGCGTTTATGAGATGTCTCTGTCAGTACCGTGTTCCGAGCCAAAAGAGGCGGAGGTCAGCCGCCCAGGCCGGGTGGATGGGTCCTAACCGGACGGCGCGGACCAAGGGGCGGACGGGGCCATCGCAATAAAACAAATCAAAATTAGGGGGAAATCAGAATGAACATACTTGTTTGCA
This sequence comes from uncultured Eubacteriales bacterium, assembly GCA_934567745.1. Lineage (GTDB taxonomy): Bacteria > Bacillota > Clostridia > Oscillospirales > Oscillospiraceae > Evtepia. The sequence goes on from CAKTJM010000063.1 coordinate 7,802, forward strand.
TTAAACAAGTGCCGGACACGACCATCATCAAAATCGATCCTGTCACCAATACCCTGATGCGCGAGGGCGTTCCCGCCATCGTCAGCCCGTTCGATGCTTATGCTCTCGAGGCTGCTGCCCGCATCAAGGACAAGTATAAGGACACCAAGATCTATGTCCTGTCCATGGGCCCCGAGCAGGCTCTGGCCGCTCTGAAGGAGTGCCTCTCTGTCGGCGGCGACAAGGCTTATCTGGTCTCTGACCGCGCTTGCGGCGGCTCCGACACCCTGGCCACCGGTTACATCCTGTCCAAGGCCAAGGAGAAGATCGAAGAGATGGAAGGCATCAAGTTCGACATGCTCATGTTCGGCAAGCAGGCCATCGACGGCGATACCGCCCAGGTCGGCCCGCAGACCGCTGAAGACCTCGACATCCCGCAGGTCACCTACGGCTGGGAAGTTTGGCCCACCGAGGATGGCAAGGGCGTCCGCGTGAAGAAGGAGCTGGAAGACGGCTTCGAGATTCTCGAGATGGCTTGCCCCTGCGCTGTCACCATCACCAAGCCCGACTATGAGCCTCGTTTCCCCACCATCAAGTCCAAGATGGCTGCCAACAAGGCGAAGATCCCCGTCCTCAACGCTGCCGACTGCGGCCTGGACGTCGAGAGATCCGGCCTGAAGGGCTCTCCCACCAAGGTCAAGAAGAGCTTCACTCCTCCCCGCAAGGAAGGCGGTCTCCGCATCAAGGAAGAGACTCCCGAAGAGTCCGCAAAGAAGCTGTACGATATCCTTAAGGATAAGGGCATCATCTAATAGAGAGGAGGAGGAAGAACAATGTTACAGACTAGCTATGAAGCAAAATCCCAGGACCTGTGGGTCTTTATTGAGACTCGTCACGGTGAGGCCCGCAACGTCGGTCTCGAGCTGCTGAACCCCGGCCGTCGTCTGGCTGCCATCCAGGGCGGCAAGACCGTCGCTCTCGTCATCGGCTACAAGTGCGAGCCCGCTGTCAAGGAAGCCATCGCTTATGGCGCCGACAAGGTCCTCGTCATCGACGACGAAGTCTATGATCACTACAGCACCGACGCGTACACCGCTGCTATCGTGCACGCTGTCGAGAACGATTGCCCCACCACCATCCTGATGGGCGCTTCCCCCATGGGCCGTGACCTTGGCCCCCGTGTCGCTGGTCGTCTGAAGACCGGTCTGACCGCTGACTGCACCTCCCTCGACATCGACGAGGCTTCCGGTAAGGTCGCTTGGACCCGTCCCGCTTTCGGCGGCAACCTGATGGCTACCATCCTCTGCCCGTTCACCTTCCCCCAGATCGGCACCTGCCGTCCTGGCGTGAACAAGAAGCTCGAGCCGGACTACACCCGCGAGGCTCCTGTCGAGAAGATCGACTTCGTGTTCCCCGCTGACAAGATCCGCATCAAGCTGATCGAGACCATCGCCGAGGAAGGCGAGAAGGTCGACCTCGAAGGCGCTGACATCATCGTCTCCGGCGGCCGTGGTCTGGGCGGCCCCGAGGGCTTCGAGACCACCATCAAGCCTCTGGCTGACGCCCTGGGCGGCGTGGTCGGTTCCTCCCGTGCGGCTGTTGACGCTGGCTGGATTCCCCACTCCCATCAGGTCGGCCAGACCGGCAAGACCGTCGGCCCCAAGCTGTATGTCGCTTGCGGCATCTCCGGCGCCATCCAGCACCTGGCTGGCATGAGCTCCTCCGACTTCATCGTCTGCATCAACAAGGATCCTGAGGCTCCCATCTTCGGCGTCGCCGACGTGGGCGTCATCGGCAACCTGTATGATGTCTGCCCCGCTCTGACCAAGCTGGCTCTGGCAGACAAGGACTGAGTCGAACCTCACCTCGTTAGCAAAAAAATTTAATATATGCTAAGGCCGCCCCCAATCCCGGGGGCGGCCCACCCCATCGGGAAAAGAAAGGAAAAACTATGGATTTCAAACTGAACGAAATGGAGCAGGAAATCGTCGATATGCTCACCGACTTCTGCGTGAAGGAAGTCAAGCCCATCGCACATGACCTCGACGAAAAGGAAGAGTTCACCCAGAACGCCAGAGAGAAGCTGGCTGAGATGGGTATGCTCGGCACCTATATCCCTGAGGAATACGGCGGCGCTGGCCTGTCCTATCTGACCTACATCGCTTGCTGCGAAGAGCTGGCGAAGTACTGCGCTTCCACTTCCATCATGTTCTCCGTCCACGGTTCCCTGTGCTCTTGGCCCATCCTCGAGTTCGGCACCGAAGAGCAGAAGCAGAAGTACCTGGTTCCCCTGGCACAGGGCGAGACGCTCGGCGCTATGGGTCTGACTGAGCCCGGTGCTGGTACCGACGCCAACGGCGTTCGCACCACTGCTGTCCTCAAGGGCGACAAGTATATCCTCAACGGCACCAAGATCTTCATCACCAACGGCTACTATGCAGACACCTACGTGGTCTTTGCCCGTACCAATCCTGACCTGAGCGTCGGCCACAAGGGCCTCTCCGCCTTCATCGTGGAGAAGGGCTTCAAGGGCTTCAGCTTCGGCACCAAGGAGAAGAAGATGGGCATCCGTGCTTCCGC
>CAKTJM010000064.1 GCA_934567745.1 uncultured Eubacteriales bacterium
GTGTTGCCGATGTTCTCGATCTCGTAGCCGTAGCTGTCGATCTCGCTCTGGAGATAGATGCGGTGCTGGAAGGCGTTCAGGTCGATCTCGCCGTTGGCCAGCGCGCTGTTGGGGGTCACATAGTCGGAGAACTGGACGATCTCCAGGTCGATGCCCTCGTCCTTCAGCTTCTCCTTCGCCGGGGTCCACAGGTCCTCATAGATGCTGCCGACCACGCCCAGCTTCACCGTGACGGTCTCGCCGTCGGCGGTCTGGTCCGCGTCCGTGTCGGTCTGCCCACCGCAGGCGGTGAGCGTCAGTGCCAGCAGGGTGGTGGCCAGAGCGGCCCCGATGAGCTTGTGCCATTTCTTGTTCTTGTTCTTGTTCATGTCGATCTCCTCCCGATCGTTTCGTATTTCGTTCGTTTGTCCCATTCACAGCGTCAGAGACAGCTGATAGTTCTCGGTCATGGTCCGGCAGGAGGCGGCGAAGCGCTCCTGCTCCTCCGGGGTCAGGGCCAGCTCGATGACGTCCGCGACGCCGTCCGCGTTCAGCCGCGCGGGCACGCTGGCGTATACGTCGTGCTGTCCGTACTCGCCGTCCAGCAGGACGGAGACGGGCAGGATCCGGTCCTCGTCGTGGACGATGGCCCGGACGACCTCCGCGATCGACGCCGCGACGATCAGCAGCTGGGCGTCCGCGATGTCCGCATAGCCGCCCGCGTACACCCGCGCCCGGGTCGGCAGGTACTTCGTCGCGTCGGACAGGTCCATCGCCTGCGCCCTGGCCTTCTTCTCGTCCACGTCGATGTACACCAGCTCGTCCGCCAGCCCCTGCGAGAGCAGGGAGTACCCGGCGTGGGAGCCGACGTGCCCGGCCCCGATGATGGCGATCTTCCTCGTTTGGATCCTCATACGATCTCTCCTTTCCGTGTCTCTCTCAATGCGTGTTCTTCCGGACGACGCGCCCGCCGACGAACTCGATCAGGCAGACGAGGACGACCAGGACGAGCACGGTCACGTTCGTCACGTCCAGCATGTTCCGGTCATGGCCGTAGCGGATGGCGAAGTCGCCCAGGCCGCCCGCGCCGACCACGCCCGCCATGGCGGTCAGGTCCAGCAGGCTGATCGCCGTGATGGTGGTCCCGCGCGCGATGGCCGCGACGCTCTCCTTCAGGTAGACCCGGAAGACGATCTCCACGGGGCTGGACCCCATGGACAGCGCCGCCTCGACCAGGCCGGGGTCCATCTGGGCCAGGGCGCTCTGCACCTGGCGGCTGAAGAACGGCACGCAGCCGAACACCAGCGGGACGATGGCGCCCTGCACGTAGATCGCCGTGCCCATGATGGCGCGGGACACCGGCATGACCCAGGTCAGCAGGATGATGAACGGGATAGACCGGAACAGGCTGGCCAGCTTGTCCAGGATCTGATAGGCGACCCTGTTCTCCAAGATGCCGCCCGGCTTCGTCACCGTGAGCAGCACGCCCAGGATCAGGCCCAGGACGAAGGAGATCGCACCGGACCAGACGACCATCAGCAGCGTGTCCCCGATGGCCGCGTAGAAGTCCGACAGCCGCGCCATGACGTTGGGGATCAGCTTATCCAGCAGCTCTTGCATCTTTGATCACCTCCACCCCTACGTTCTTCTCGATCAGGTACGCCACCGCCGCCGTGATTTGCGCCCGCTCTCCGTGGATGATCGCCACCGTGCCGCCAATCGGCGCGTCCTGGACGATGGTGATGTCCGCGAAGATGATGTTCAGCGAGATGTCGAACTTGCGCGACACGGTGGAGATGAGCGGCTCGGACACGTTCCGCTCCAGGTAAGAGAGACGGACGATCACCTCGCCCGGCTGGAGCCGGACGACCGGAGGATCCTCGGCGACCAGCTCCTCGATCTTCTGGAGGTTGGACGTCGTGTGGATGAAGTCCTGGGTGATCGCCTGCTTCGGATTGGCGAACACGCGGAAGACCTCGCCCTGCTCCACCACGCGGCCGTGCTCCATGACGGCGACGCGGTGGCAGATCTCCTTGACCACGGCCATCTCGTGCGTGATGAGCACGATCGTGATGCCGAGCGTCTCGTTGAGCTGCTTGAGCAGGTGCAGGATGGACCGCGTGGTCTGCGGGTCCAGCGCGGAGGTCGCCTCGTCGCACAGCAGCACGCTCGGGTCGTTGGCCAGGGCCCGCGCGATGGCGACGCGCTGCTTCTGCCCGCCGGAGAGCTGGCTGGGATAGGCGTCCGCCTTGTCCCCGATGCCCACCAGCTCCAGCAGGCGGCGGGCCTTCTTCGCCCGCTCCTTCCGGCTCAGCCCGCTGCCGCGCAGCGGATAGGCCACGTTCCCGGCCACCGTGCGGGACGGCATCAGGTCGAAGTGCTGGAAGATCATCCCGATCCTCTTCCGGGTCTGGCGGAGCTGCTTGGGCGTGAGCGCCGTCAGCTCCTGTCCGTCCACCGTGACCGTGCCCTCCGTCGGCCGCTCCAGCAGGTCGATGCAGCGGACGAGGGTGGACTTCCCCGCGCCGGAGAAGCCGATGATGCCGAAGATCTCCCCTGTCCCGATGGACAGGGAGACGTCCCGCACCGCGTGGACCGTCTGCTGGCCCCTGCCGAACTCCTTGGAGATATGCGTCAACTCGATCAAACCGATCCCTCCTTCTGACATGGAAAAAGCGGGGCGCACCCTGCGCCCCGCTGCGAACGTGTAGACTGGCCCTGCCTTCAGCAGGGGCACGTCCGGCCCCGGACGGACCGGGACGGCAGCAGATGGGTGCGCGAAGCGTAGGACATCGGCATCGCCATGTCCCCGCACAGACAGACCTGCATTCGATGATCGAGTCTCGTCATAGCCGTATCGCTCCCTTCTGTTTTCCATCAACATACCATGTTGGTATGTTTATTGAGCGTATGATAGCACGCCCCGCCCGCGATGTCGATCCGGTTTTCCCCGTTTCGACAAAGTCCGGCAGAGGACGTCCAGCACGGCGGGCTCCGGCGGCGTGTTCGCCGCGTGGTCGAGGTAGATCATCTCGTCCCCTCCCCCATGGCCAGGTCCTTCACGACCTCGCCCGCGACGATCAGCCCGACCACGGCGGGCACGAAGGCGTTGCTGCCGGGCACCTGCCGCCGCTGCGTGCACTTCCGCGCGGTCCCCGGCGGGCAGATGCAGTGCGCGCGGCAGCTGACGGACAGGTCGTCCAGCGGCATCATCGGCGGCTCGCGGGAATAGACCACCTTCAGCCGTTCGACGCCGCGCTTCCTCAGCTCCCGCCGCATGACCCGCGCCAGCGGGCACACCGAGGTCTCGTAGATGTCCGCCACCTCGAAGGCGGTGGGGTCCAGCTTGTTCCCGGCCCCCATGCTGCTGATGATGGGGACGTTCGCCCGCTGCGCCTGCTCGATCAGCTCCAGCTTCCCGGTCACGGTGTCGATGGCGTCCACGACGTAGTCATACCGGCGGAAGTCGAACAGCGCCGCCGTCTGCGGCCCGTAGAAGGTCTTGTGCCCGTGGACGACGGCGTCCGGGACGATCTCCCGGATGCGCTGCTCCGCCACGTCCACCTTGTACTGCCCCACGGTCCGGCGCGTGGCGAAGAGCTGGTGGTTCAGGTTCGTCAGGCAGACCCGGTCGTCGTCGATGTCCCGCTGCGAACAGCACGTGTGGAACTGGCCCAGGCCGATGTCCTCGTTCCGATACAGCCGCATGGTGGCCCCCACGCAGTCATAGCCCTCCGCCTGCATCAGATAGGCGGCGACCGAGCTGTCCACCCCGCCGCTCATCGCGATCAGCGCGCCCGTCCTGTCCTTCCCTGTCATCCCGTTCACGTCCCGCTCGATAGATTCCATCAACATAGTATGTTCGTTGGTTTTTTGTATCATAGCACGGGACGTCCCCCCTGTCAACCGCCCGATGGGCCGAGAGACGGGACGGCCCCGGCGCCAAATGGCTCCGGGGCCGTCTGTCCGTTCGCTGGGGGATCCGCTCAGCGGTCCCCCTCCTCGTCCTGCGCCTCGCCCCTGGCGAAGAGGACCGCGTGGCCGCTGATCGTGATGAGGTCCGGCCCACAGTGGCCGTAGAGCACGCCGGTGCGCCGGGACGCCTGGAACGCCTTGAGGTCCGGCTTGCCGAGCCGCCCGGCCCAGTACGGCAGGATGTGGCAGTGCCCGGACCCGCAGACCGGGTCCTCGACGATGCCGCACTTCGGCCCGAACGACCGGGAGACGCAGTCGTAGTCCCGCCCCGGCGCGGTCACGTGGAGCAGCAGCCCGTCGAGCGCCGCCACCTGCGCCATGTCCGGCGTCATGCGTCGCACGTCGGCCTCGTCCTCGTAGACGAGCAGCAGATCCCGCGCCAGCCACGCCTCCGTGGGGCGCACGGCGAGGCCCGTCGCCGCGACCATGGCGTCCGTGACCGGGACCTGCTCCAGATGATACGGCGCGAAGGTCATGTCGATCAGGTCGCCGCGCTTCGTCACGACGATGTGCCCGTGCTGGGAGTCGAAATGGACCGCCTCGGCCTCCGGCCGCTCGTGGAAGAGCGCCACATAGGCCGCCGCCATGGTCGCGTGGCCGCAGAACTCGATCTCGCCCTCCTGCGTGAACCAGCGGAGGTCATAGCCCCCCTCCTTCTCCCGCAGCAGCGCGATGTCCGAAAAGTTATTTTCCCGGCAGAGGGCCGTCATGTAGGCGTCGCTGGGCCAGCCGCCCTCCGGGAAGTATACGGCGGCCTGGTTCCCCTGGAACAGGCGCTCCGCGAAGGCATCGACGAGATAGAACCGCATCGGCTCGTGCTCCTTTCCGTCCGGCTCGTGACGAGCCGCTTTTTTTGATGGAATAAGGATACCACGATGCCGCGCCGGGCGCAAGCGCCCGCGCGTCACTCCCAGCGGAAGAATCGGACCGCCAGGAGCGTGCAGAGCGCGGTGACCCCCAGCATCACGCCGACCGGGACCAGGACGGGCCCCGTGCCGACGCCCAGGAAGGTGTCCTTCATCAGCGTCAGCCCCTGCGTCAGCGGGAAGAAGGCGACGACCCGCTGCATCGCGGGCGGCATGACCTCGATCGGCAGCGTCGTGCCGGAGAAGATCAGCATCGGGAAGTAGAGGAGCGACGCGATGACGCTGGCCTGCTTGACGTCCTTCGACACGCCGCCGACCAGCATCCCGATGGACAGGGTCGAGACCATGGTGAGCGCCCAGCTCCCGAGGAACGCGGGCAGCGAGCCGTGCAGCCGCACGCCCCACAGGGCCGCCACGACCGCCAGCGTCGCCAGGGACACGGCGCAGTAGACGACATACATCGCCAGCATGACCCCGAGGACGAAGCCCGGACCGACCGGCGTGACGCGCAGCCGCTTGAGGATCCTCAGCTCCCGCAGGCCGGACACCGCCTGCGGCAGGCCCATCAGGCCGCCGGCGCAGATGGCGATCGCACCGACCGCCCCGAAGGCCTGCTCCAGGAAGGTATGCCCCGCGCCGTCGTAGGCGGGCGCCGTGCCGTAGAGGAGCCCGAGGACGACGAAGACCGCGAGCGGCATGAGGACCGCGAAGATCGGCATGTTCATGTCCCGCAGGCTGAGCTTCAGCTCCGTTTTCAGGAAGGTGAAAAAGCGTCTCATGCGTCCCCCTCCTCGTCCGAGAGCCGCAGATAGGCGTCCTCGAGGCGGGCGCAGCCGCACCGGGCCTTCGCCTGCGCCACGGTCCCGCGGAACACGGGCGCGCCCCGCTTCAGGATGCAGATCTCGTCGCACAGCGCCTCGACCTCGTCCATGAAGTGGGCGGTCAAAAAGATCGTCAGCCCCTGCTCCTTCAGGTCCCCCAGCGTCTTCCACACGCCGCGCCGCGCCCGCGCGTCCAGTCCGGTGGTCAGCTCGTCCAGGAACACCAGCTCCGGCCGCCCGATCAGCGCCAGCACGAGGAAGAGCCGCTGCCGCTCGCCGCCCGAGAGGCTCTTCACCGCCGCGTCCGCCTTATCGCCGATGCCGAACTGCGCGCACAGCGCGCGCGGATCGGCCGGATCGCGGTACAGGCACGCGGTCTCCTCGCACAGCTCCGAGACCCGGATCGTCTTCTGATAGTCGCCCTCCTGGAACTGCACGCCGATGCGCTCGAACAGGGCGCGGCGGTGGCGTTTCGGGTCCTGCCCCAGCAGGCGGACCGTCCCCGCGTCCGCCTGCCTCGTCCCGAGGATGCACTCGATCGTGGTGCTCTTCCCCGCGCCGTTCGCGCCGAGCAGGTCGAACACCGTGCCGCGCGGCACCGAGAGCTCCAGGCGGTCCACCACCGTCCGCCCGCCGTAGGCCTTGGTCAGTCCCTGTACGAAGACCGCTTCGTTCCGCCCCGCCGCCTGTGCGGGGCCCGTTCGGATGTTGGACATAGCCATGTCCTCCTTTCTCTGTCCGCGGCGCTCCGCACCGCGCAGGGGACATCCTACCACACGAAGGCGGGGGCGCGCTCGACCATCCTTGCTCCTCTCGTCGGGGACGAAAAAAAGCACCGGGACCGGATGGTCTCGGTGCTTTTGGCTGTTGGGTGAAGAAATAGCGAAGCTCAGCGCTTGGAGAACTGAGGAGCGCGACGGGCAGCCTTGAGGCCGTACTGCTGATTTTCCTTCGTTGAATTACCCTTTGTTTTCAAGGACTATGCATATTTATCTTGATATTTAGCCCTTTGTTTAGCCCTTTTATGAAGTGTTTTCTATGGTGAGACATCCTGCCGCTTCGGGGCAAAGGCACTGTTGATTGTTGCCGCAATATCCTCGGGACGATTATATTTGACCTTTGCGTAGATATCAAGCGTCTCCTTGATATTTTCATGTCCAGCCAGATACTGCACCGTCTTCGGGTCCACATTGGCATAAATCAAATTGGTGATGTAGGTGCGGCGCAGCTGGTGAGTCTTGACTTGAAAATCCATGCTGTAGATGACTGTATTGTTATGGGTGGCGCGCTGACCCAAAACAGGGGTGACGGTGCGCTTCAGCTTCTCTCCGTTTTCAAGATAACGGGTATAGGTGCGCGGCTTGGTGGAGCGAACCGTGACGTACTTCCACAGGCGTGCAAATTGCGTGTAGGACAGCGGGCCTCCGTCGATGCTGCTGGCGAAGACATACTCGGAGGTCGATTTCAACTTGACTTCTTTCAGACACTCGACGAGCTGCGGCGGTATGGGGATATTCCGGCGCGCAGCCTTCGTCTTCAGCTGGTCCGATATGACAAGACGATTATGTTCTGTATGCCATGCCCGGCACACCTTGATTGTCGGCGTCTTGCCATTGAGGTCGATGCGGTCCCATTTGAGGGCAAGGGTTTCTTCCCTGCGCAGTCCGGCATAAAGGCCAATCATGACAAAGGGATACGGCGGCAGACCGCGGATCGCGTCCAGCAGGATCTGTACCTGCTCGTCCGTCAATGCTACAGTCTCCTTGGGCGGCGTTCCGCCCTTCGGATTCAGCTCCGCCGCCGGATTTTCCCTGATGATGCGGCTTTTGACCGCGGCCTCGAAAATCAGCTTGTAGAGCATCTGAACAGATTGATAGACCGACTGCGACAGCTTCGATGCTGGGAGAATGGCCAGGTTGATATCATCCGGGGTCACATCAGCCATATACTTATCCCCCAAAGGCTTTACGATGTGCTGCTTCACTTTGGAGCGGTAGTCTGCAAGGGTGGTCGCTCGAATATGGGCCGTTTTCATTGTCAGCCACTTTTCACAGTAATCGGCAACGGTCGGATTTTCAAGACGGAATGTCGTCTCGGCGATCTGGCGCAGAGCCTCGGCCTTCTTCGTTTCCAGCTCCTCTGGGGATTTTGCACGGAGAGATACCCGCTTCCCGTCCGCGTCAACGATGCGCGTCCGGTAGTAGGTGTAGCCGTTGATCGTGTCGGTGCTGTACTGCGGAGTCTGTTTCTTCGGTCCGCCCATCATAGCTCCTTTCTCCTTGCCAGCGGAGCGGAGATATGCTACAATCGTCTGGCAAGGGCATTGAATTGAACATCGGTGCATTGCTGCAAGCTGCTTCGGAGGTAGGAGTCCGAAGCAGCTTTTTTATTCTTGATCCTTGATCTGCTGGATCTCAGCTTCCAATGCCATGAAGCGGTCAAAGTCGCTGGCATAAAGCCGATCCTGGATAATGCGGTATTTTTCGTATTCCGTCTCCGCATGGAGCTTTGCCTGCTCCGCACTGATCTTGCCCGGCCCGGTCAGCAGCTCGTTTCCATTGAATTCGAGGAAACCGTCCAACCGCTTTGCCCAGTCCTCCATGCTCATGGGGATCTTGCGTTCGGCCTGCAATTCCGCGTAGTCCAGATAGAGTGACACGATACGCTCCAGATAGCTCATTTCCTGCTCACTCAGATAATTCTTGGCAACCGTTACGTCCGCCTTTAGGATCTTCCCATCCGGCGCATTCTCCCAAGTGGTCAGACCCATATGCTCCTTTTCCGCGTCCGCCCGCTCCACGATCAGCTCCGCTGCCGTGTGACGGTGGACAGCGAAGTGCATCTTGTTCTGCACCGTCTGGAAGAACAGGCGCGTGGTCTTGGCATCCTTGTCATAGTCGAAGGCTGTTGCATACAGGTCTGTGACCTTCTGATAGAACTTGCGCTCTGACAGCCGGATCTCGCGGATCTGCTGCAGCTGGCGGTCAAAGTATTCATCGGTGAACATGTGGCCTTTTTTCAGACGGTCAACATCCATCGTCCAGCCCTGGATGGTGTAGTCCTTGACGATCTGCCCCGCCCACTTGCGGAACTGCACGGCGCGCTGATTGTTCACCTTGAAGCCGACGGCAATGATCATCTGAAGATTGTAGTGCGTGACCTCGCGATTGACCTGGCGTGTACCTTCCGTTTGAACTATCCGGAATTTCCGGATAGTTGCCCCCTCGACCAGTTCTCCATCTGCATATACTTTTTTGATATGCTCATTGATCGTGCGTACATCCACATCGTAAAGCGCAGCCATCATCTTCTGTGTCAGCCAGATATTCTCGTTCTCGTAGCGCATCTCGATGCTGGATGGATCATCACCGGCCGCAGCGACATAGGTGAGGTATTCTGCCGCAGAACTGCGGCTGGTGATCTCATTTTTCTTCTTCATGGCACTTTCCTCAAAAACAAATATCCGGTCTTACTCTGAGCTGTCCGGCGTTCCGCCGGCGGCTCTTATTTTTTTGGCTTCTTCGATATCGTCCGGGGCCATATGTGTCCCTGGCATTGCGAGCTTCAAGGTGTCGGAATTCTTCTCAATGAACGAGGTGACATAGCGGATTCTGGCGGGGTAATCCTCGTCCGGCATTGTCGGGTCAAAGCAGAGCTTTTCCAAACAGGCTGTGTGCTCCTGCTCCGCCTCAGAAATTTGGCGGTCGATTTCTTCTTGACTAAGAATCTTGCGGCTTTTTTTACGCTTCGCAGATTCAATTTCGCCTTTAAGTGCCGACGGAGTTGTCCCTAATGCGTCTGCTATTCTTTCTAATGTTTCCCACTGAATTCGATCGCTATTGCGTCGCACTATTGCGTAGACCGTGTTATATGGCACATCTGCGCGAATTGCAAGTTGCCTCAGATTTGTTCCTTCGCTTTTTACAAGGTTTTCAATTCGTTCTCCAACCGTCATTGCTTCGCCTCCTCACAACAAGAAGATACCACAGATAATTTGCAGTGTAAAGATTTTTCAGAAAAATGTTGACAAATATATACACTGCGTGTATTATGGGCATGTAGATTCGCACTGCAAATAAAGAGAGGAGGGCTCTTTTGAAAATCAATACATCCAAGATCGAAATTGCGCTGGCTGAGCGCAATATGACGTGGAGTCAGTTAGCCTTTGCATCTGGAATTTCACGCCAAAACATATGTCCTGCGTGCCACCTTCAAGGAGCTTATCTGGCGTATGGACATTCTGAGCCATTACCTGTCTGAGGTCATGAACGACCTATATCTGCTCGATACCGCAGCGCGGAAGTACAAGCCCGGCAAAGCCGCTTTCAAGGCTGTGCCCCCGAAAGTCTGGCCCAAGTCTGACGCTGAGATCCTTGCACGGGTCAAAGAGATCGTTACTGAACTCGACTCTGCCGCACAGCAGCGCGTTCTGGAGATTTTCGGCGAGAAGCTGAATGGAGAGGAGGCGCGGCACGATGGAGTATGATCTGCTGATCTATGATAGCGAAAGTCTGATAAACGCCTTTGACGGTAGACACAATGTGATTCGTCTCAACGGATTTTCTATTGCCGAGGCAGAAGG
>CAKTJM010000065.1 GCA_934567745.1 uncultured Eubacteriales bacterium
GTGGGCACGCAGTAGGAGATGCGCACGTGCCCCGGTCCGCCGAAGCTGTCGCCGGGGACCAGGACCAGGTCCAACGCCCGCGCCCGCTGGCAGAACGCCCGCGCGTCCGGCTCCGGCGTCTCCGGGAAGAGGTAGAACGCACCGTCCGCCGGGGCGCAGGTGTAGCCATAGCGCCGCAGCGCCCCGAGCAGCAGGTCCCGGTTGCGGCGGTAGATGGAGATGTCCGCCGTCGCGCCGACGCACCGCGCCGCCACGAATTGGAACAGGCTCGGCGCGCAGACGTAGCCCAGCGCGCGGCCCGCCCCGGCCACCGCCGCGCGGACCAGGGGCGCGTCCGCCGCCGCGTCCGGCGTCAGGATCCAGCCCAAGCGCTCGCCCGGCAGAGAAAGGGACTTGCTGTAGGAATAACACACGAGCGTATCGGCATAGTAAGAGGGGACCCAGGGGAGCTGGCCGTCGCCGTAGTAGATCTCACGGTACGGCTCGTCCGAGAGGAGCCAGATGGGGTGGCCGTACTGCTCCGACCGCTCCCGCAGCAGCGCCGCCAGGGCCTCCAGCGTCTCGGGGGAGTAGACCGCGCCGGTGGGGTTGTTCGGGCTGTTGATGAGCACGGCCTTCGTCCGCTCGTTCAGGGCCGCCGCCAGGGCCGTGAGGTCCGGCTGGAAGTCCGCCTGCCGGGCCGGGACCTCCACGAGCGTCCCGCCCGCGCTGCCGATGAAGACGGCGTACTCGGGGAAGTAGGGCGCGATGACCACGAACTCGTCCCCCGGGCAGGCCAGCGCGGAGAGCGCGCAGCACAGCGCGCCCGCCGCGCCGCAGGTGAGATAGAGCGCGTCGCCGCTGTACTTCGTCCCGAACCGGGTGTTGAGATCCTCCGCCAGCGTCTGCCGCACGCCTGCGTCGCCCTGAGCGGGGGTGTAGCCGTGGAGCTGGACGGGATCCTGCTCGGTCAGCAGCGCCCGGACCGCGTCGGCGACGCTGTCCGGCGCGGGCACGCTCGGGTTGCCGATGGAGAAGTCGTCCACCTTGTCCGCGCCGACCACGGCCGCGCGCTGCCGCGCGAACGTGAAGGCGTCGCGGATCTCCGACGGCGCCGTCCCCAACGCCAGCATCCGTTCCGATATCCTCGCCATGCCAATGACCTCCTTGATGTCTAGGATGATAAAAAACTCATCTTATTATAACAGGTTTGGGGGAAAAGGCAAGGGGGGCATCGGATCGAGGGGGACCATCGGTGTCCTGGAGGGGACCGGTCTGGGCATCCGACGTCTCCGATCCCTCCGACTCGGCTGTCGCCGAGCCTGTCAGCCGTCAGGCTGACTGAGGGATCGGAAGCCTGGGAGGAACGCCCACCATCCCTCAGAAGGTCCCCCTCTCAGGAATCGATTTAGCACTCGCGCATAATGAGTGCTAGATTTCACGATCTGTTCACAAAATCTACGAAGCTTGTTCACAGGTATGCCGTAAGATATGACTCGTGGATGGGGGATGAGACAGAAAACCTCAGCACTCCACCATCGAGAATGCAAACCGCCGTCTCTTGAAAGGAGCGTTTCTTATGTTCGGTATGATCCCCTTCGACCGCCGCGACGACAACTGGTTCGACGTCTTCGACAACTTCGAGAAGAAATTCCTCGGCAACACCAACGCCAATCTCCCCGCCTTCCGCACCGACATCCGCGACCTCGGCGACAAGTTCGTGCTCGAGGCCGAGCTGCCCGGCTTCCGCAAGGAGGACATCTCCCTGGACGTGAAGGACGGCATCCTCACCATCACCGCGACCCACAAGGACGCTCAGGAGAAGAAGGACGACAAGACCTACGTCCGCCGTGAGCGCCGCTACGGCAGCTTCTCCCGCGCCTTCGACATCTCCGGCATCGAGGAGAGCGCCATCGCCGCCCAGTACGACAGCGGCATCCTGACGCTCACCCTGCCGAAGCAGCAGCCGGCCCAGCCGGTCCGCCGCCAGATCGCGATCGAGTGACCGCGCGCGGTCCGATGGGACCGCATCCCAGTACGACACACACCGGGGTGGAGGGGCTTGGCTCCTCCGCCCCGTTTTCCAAGCCCTATGAGATAAGGAGGGACTTTTATGGATCTTGAAAGACTCACCAAACGTTCGGCCGAGGCCATCCGCTCGGCCCAGAGCCTGGCCCAGGGCTATGGCAACCCCCAGATCGAGCAGACCCACCTGCTGCTCGCCCTCATGGAGGACGAGACCGGCCTGATCCCCCAGCTGCTGGCCGGGATGGGCATCGACACCGCGTCCTTCACCGCCGCCGTCCGCGCCAGCGTGGAGCGGCAGCCGAAGGTCTCCGGCGGCAGCCGTGAGGTCGGCAAGGTCTACATCTCCAACGACACCAGCCGCGCGCTCGACCGCGCCGAGGCCGTCGCCGGGGAGATGAAGGACGAATACGTCTCCGTCGAGCATCTCCTCCTCGGTCTGCTCGACACCGCCGCGGGCGACTGCGCCCGCCTCTTCTCCGACTACCGCATCACGCGGGAGCGGGTCCTGCAGGCCCTGTCCGCCGTGCGCGGCAACCAGCGCGTGACGAGCGACGACCCGGAGGAGACCTATGACGCGCTGAAGAAATACGGCTCCGACCTCGTCGAGCGTGCCCGCAGCAACAAGCTCGACCCCGTCATCGGCCGTGACGACGAGATCCGGAACGTCATCCGGATCCTCTCCCGCAAGACGAAGAACAACCCCGTACTGATCGGCGAGCCGGGCGTCGGCAAGACCGCCATCGCCGAGGGCCTGGCCCAGCGGATCGTCAAGGGAGACGTGCCCACCTCGCTGAAGGACAAGACCATCTTCGCGCTGGACATGGGCGCGCTGGTGGCCGGCGCGAAGTACCGCGGCGAGTTCGAGGAGCGGCTGAAGGCCGTCCTGAACGAGGTCAAGCGGTCCGAGGGCCGGATCATCCTCTTCATCGACGAGCTGCACACCATCGTCGGCGCGGGCAAGACCGAGGGCGCGATGGACGCAGGCAACCTGCTCAAGCCCCTGCTGGCCCGCGGCGAGCTGCACTGCATCGGCGCGACGACCCTGAACGAGTACCGCCAGTACATCGAGAAGGACGCCGCCCTGGAGCGCCGCTTCCAGCCGGTCATGGTGGACGAGCCGTCCGTCGAGGACACGATCGCGATCCTGCGCGGGCTGAAGGAGCGGTATGAGGTCTTCCACGGCGTGAAGATCCAGGACGGCGCGCTCATCGCCGCCGCCACCCTGAGCGACCGGTACATCACGGACCGGTTCCTGCCGGACAAGGCCATCGACCTGGTGGACGAGGCCTGCGCCCTGATCCGCACGGAGATCGACTCCATGCCCACGGAGCTGGATGTCATCTCCCGCCGCATCACCCAGTATGAGATCGAGGAGGCCGCCCTGAAGAAGGAGACCGACCCGATGTCCCTCGAGCGCCTGGCCCAGCTCCGCAAGGAGATGGCCGAGCTGCGCGAGGAGTTCAAGGCCAAGAAGGCCCAGTGGGACCGTGAGAAGAGCGCGATCGGCAAGGTGCAAAAGCTCCGGGAGGACCTGGAGCAGGCCAACGCCGAGCTGGAGCGCGCCCAGCGCCAGTACGACCTGGAGAAGGCCGCACAGCTGCAATACGGCACGATCCCCGAGCTGAAGAAGGCCATCGCCGCGGAGGAGGAGGCCGCCGGTCCGAACCGGCACGACTCCCTGCTGCGCGACACCATCACGGAGGAGGAGATCGCCCGGATCATCGAGCGCTGGACCGGCATCCCGGTGGCGCGCCTGATGGAGGGCGAGCGCGAGAAGCTGCTGCACCTGGAGGACATCCTGCACGAGCGGGTCGTCGGCCAGGACGAGGCGGTCCGGCTGGTGACGGAGGCGATCCTGCGCTCCCGCGCGGGCATCGCGGACCCCGACAAGCCGATCGGCTCCTTCCTCTTCCTCGGTCCGACGGGCGTCGGCAAGACCGAGCTGGCCAAGGCGCTGGCAGAGGCCCTGTTCGACAGCGACCGGAACCTGGTCCGCATCGACATGAGCGAGTACATGGAGAAGTTCTCCGTGAGCCGCCTGATCGGCGCGCCTCCCGGCTACGTCGGCTATGAGGAGGGCGGTCAGCTCACCGAGGCCGTGCGGCGCAAGCCGTACTCGGTGGTGCTGTTCGACGAGGTCGAGAAGGCGCATCCGGACGTGTTCAACATCCTGCTCCAGGTGCTCGACGACGGCCGGATCACGGACAGCCAGGGCCGGACGGTGGACTTCAAGAACACCATCCTGATCCTGACATCGAACCTCGGCTCGCAGTATCTGATCGACGGCATCGGTCCGGACGGCGAGATCTCCGCCGAGGCCAAGGGGCAGGTGGACCAGCTCCTCAAGCGCTCGTTCCGCCCCGAGTTCCTCAACCGGCTGGACGAGATCGTGTACTACAAGCCGCTGACGAAGGAGAACATCACGGCCATCGTGGACCTGATGCTGGAGAAGCTGAACGAGCGTTTGGCGGACCGACAGCTCACGGTGGACTTGACGGACGCGGCGAAGGACTTCGTCATCGAGGGCGGGTACGACCCGCAATACGGCGCAAGGCCGCTGCGCCGGTTCTTACAGCACACGGTGGAGACCCTGGTCGGGCGGAAGCTCATCGCCGACGAGGTCCTGCCCGGCACGACCCTGGTCGTGGACCGGGAGGGAGACCGGCTCGTGGTGCGGTGAGACACCGGGCAGGCTGGATGTCTCAAAAAGGAAAACCAGGCTGGACGCTTTCGCGTCCAGCCTGGTTTTTGTCGCCTGACGTGTTGGGAAGGGCGTGCACAGCCTGTCGAAGTATGATATGCTAAAATCAAGGTTGTACGACGGCCAGAGGGGCCCGTCAGCAACATGGTGGTCGACTCTCTTCTTACTTACGGTAGAGAAGGGGGCTTCATTTTCTCCCTTCTCTTCGAGGAAGGGGGTGGGCATATGGGTCTTTATGAGATCGCGAGCCTGATCTTTCAGGCGGCGACGCTTCTCGTAGGCATCCTCGCCCTCTGCGAAAGCAGAAAAAAATGACCGCCAGGTCGCAACCCTGACGGTCAGTGTTCCTAAGGGAACGTAAACGATACGTTGAGAGCCGACCATCACTGGCGACCCTTCCTGACCTTAGTATAACCGCTCCGGCCCGCCCTGTCAAGGGCGGGCCGGAGTTTTCATCTTCAGGGATCCGCTCGCGCTCAGTCGAACCCGAGCCCGAGATAAGCATCCTGCCGCGAGAACCACTTCGCGTGCAGCTCGTCGTCGTACCACTTGATCATGCCGAACGCCTGCTGATAGCTCCCCGGCAGCCCGTCCCAGAAGGCGGGCGTACGGACGTGGTAGCGGGACGCGTTCATCTGGCTGGCCACGATCTCCACGGCCTTCTCCATCTTCTCCGGCGCGATCAGCAGCTCCTTCATCAGCAGCCGCCGCTTCTGCACGTACTCGATCGCCGTGCAGCCGACCTCGCCGTCCACCTCGATCTTATACAGGTCGCCGTAGGCCATGTGGCTGCCGATCTGCTGGAAGTGGATCATGTGGTCCGTGTACTCCATGTGGAAGGTCCCCTTGAGGTACCGCTCCCGGATCTCGTTGTACTCCTGCGGGGAGATGGGCGTCATCGTCCCGCCGCCGGTCTCGCCGGTCAGGGCGGAGGACAGGATCTCCACCTTGCGCGTGGCGAAGCACTCGTCCATGCCCACCGCCTCGAAGAAGCGGTGCAGCGACGGGGAGGACGGCACCAGCGTCATGGCCTTGTACCCGTTCTCCTTCAGATAGCTGTCG
Organism: uncultured Eubacteriales bacterium; assembly: GCA_934567745.1. Taxonomy (GTDB): domain Bacteria; phylum Bacillota; class Clostridia; order Oscillospirales; family Oscillospiraceae; genus Evtepia. The sequence goes on from CAKTJM010000065.1 coordinate 5,771, forward strand.
GCGTACTTCAGGAGCTGGCGGGCGTGGCCGCGGCCCTGGATATAGGGGTTCGTCGCCAGCGCGTAGACATACCCCACGCTGACCGTGGAGCCGTCGGGGAACTGGAGCGTCGCGGGGAGCATCGCCGCCATCGAGTCGATGTCGCCGTTGTCCTCGGCCACCACCAGGACCTGCTCTGCCTTGCAGAACTTCTCATAAAAGATGTCGATATAGGTGCCGGGGTCCCCGAAGCACTTCTTCCACAGCTCCTTCTGCTGCGGGATCTCCTCCGGACGGGAGGGGCGAATGGTGATCACGGTGGATCGCCTCCTTTTTTTCCTGCGGGCGGTGCAAGGCCGTCCGGTCACTTTTTTATGGGGACCTCCCATCGGGGGTCCCCTTGTTCACTTTCCCGTTGGTGCTCGATCGCCGGACCAGGCGGTCTCCACGGCGCTCAGGTTCTCCTCGAGATAGTCCGGCTGGTAGGACAGCTTCGCCTTGCGCAGGCCCGGTACGCCCATGTCGTCCTCACGGTCGAGATAGCGCACCTCCGGCCGGGTGGCCAGGATCTGCTGGGCGAAGGCCCGGTTCACCGCGGCATAGCTGCCCTGGATGTCGCCGCGGGCGCGCTCGAAGTGGACGTCGAAGACCTCGTCGGTCAGCATCGCGCCGAGCGAGAAGGCGATCGGTTCGCCGCGCCAGCGGAGCACGACGCCCTCGAGCCCCAGCTCCTTCCAGTGCTCCAGCGCCAGCCGCAGCGCACGGTGCTCGTCGCCGAGCGAGGTGAGGCTCCCCGGCGTCTCGCGGACCTTGGCCTCCTCGTACCACGCCCGGTCCATCGCCAGGCAGTCGGCCAGGTCCGCCGCGCCGAAGGGCGCGGCCGTCCAGCCGGGGCAGGCGTCGTCGAACCGGTGCAGGTGGTTGCGCTTGGCCTGGAGCCGCTTGCCGCGCAGGGTCGCGAGCTTCTCCACGGAATAGAGGTAGTCCGCGCCGTCGCGGGCATCCTCGAAGGCGAACCGGCCGGGCCACGCGGCCTCGAGCCAGTTGTGATGGTACCGCCCCAGAGCGATCAGCCGCAGCGGCTCGCCCTGGGCGTGGGCGTCCTCGGTCAGGGCCGCGAGCGCGGGGGCGGGGTCGCCCTCGCCCGCGGGCCAGAGATAGGCCGGGCCGAGCGAGGAGCGCAGGCGGATCAGCAGCCGCTCGCCCAGCTCGGCGATCTGGAAGCCGTAGGCCCCCTGCCAGCAGAACAGGGCGGGGAAGCTGTAGTCACACAGAGGGATGCCCTCCGCCTCCAGCAGCGCGCAGACGCGGGGCCGGTCGGCGAGGGTGGGGGGATGGAAAGGGATCATAGGGTCCTCTCTTCGCGGATCACAGCGTCAGGGGCTGGATCTCGTAGCGGTTGTTGCGGGCGATCTCGTCGAGCCGGATCTCGTCCGTCACGGACGAGAGGAGGTTGTAGGCCGTGCCCTTGTGCTTGGCGCGGCCGGTCCGGCCGATCCGGTGGACGTAGTATTCCCCCTCCTCGGGGATGTCATAATTGATGACCGCATCGACGTCGTCGATGTCCAGCCCGCGCGCGGCCACGTCGGTGGCGACGAGGACGCGGATCTCGCCCGCGCGGAAGCGGCCGAGCACCTGCTCGCGGACCTTCTGCCCGAGGTCGCCGTGGATGCACTGGGCGGCGACGCCCTTCATCCCCAGCAGACCGGTGATGCGGTCGGTGGTGTTCTTGGTGTTGCAGAAGACGATGACGCGGTCCAGCTCCGGCCGGGCCAGGAGCTTCGCCAGCAGATCGACCTTGCCGCCCATGGAGACCTTGATGCGGTACTGGGCGATGTCGGGCCTGTCCTCCTCGATGGGGCGGACGACGATCTCGACGGGGTCGCGCTGGTAGAGCCAGGAGATGTCCATGACCTCCCGGGAGATGGTGGCGGAGAACATCCCCATGTTGCGCCGGTGGGGCAGCTGCTTGAGGATGTGGGTGACGTCCTTGATGAAGCCCATGTCGAGCATCCGGTCGGCCTCGTCGAGGACGACGGTCTCGACCTTGCCGAGCCGGACGGTGCGGCGCTTCATGTGGTCCATGAGACGGCCGGGGGTGGCGACGACGATCTGGGGCCGCTTCTTCAGGGCGTTGATCTGCCGGTCGATGGGCTGGCCGCCGTAGAGACAGACGGTGCGGATGCCGGGCAGGAAGGCGCACAGCTCGCGCAGCTCGCCCTGGATCTGGAGCGCCAGCTCCCGCGTGGGGGCCAGGACGAGACCGGTGACGTCGGTCCCCTCCGGATCGGTATGTTCGAGCATGGGGATGCCGAAGGCGAAGGTCTTGCCGGAGCCGGTGGGGGCCTTGGCGATGACGTCCTTCCACGCCAGGAAGCAGGGGATGGCCCCGGCCTGGACGGGGGTGGCGAGGGAGAAGCCCTTCTGGTCGAGGGCACGCAGGATGCCCTCGGACAGCCCCATGCTGGCGTAGTGCTGATCGAGTTCGACTGAGATACCGTTGATTTCCATAACTTCGTTCCTTGGTTGGCAGTGCTGCCATATTTTCTTATTATCTGGGTTATCATATCACAACAGCGCCACAGATGCAAGGCACGTGTCCGAAAAAGGACAGGGGGCGGGGCACTGTCGGGCGTCGGGGCTTTTGGCGGAGCCCCCAAACGCCCCACTCCATCTCCTACAAAAAAAGTAGGATATTTTTCGACATCCCTATTGACATAGTAGGGAAGTGAAGTTATAATCACATCGAAACGGTAGGAATTGACCCACCGGGAAAGGACCGCCGCCATGATGATCACCTCAAAGGGCCGCTATGCCCTGCGCGCCATGCTGGACCTGGCCGAGCGGCCGCGGGACGGCTTCGTCCGGCTCAGCGACATCGCCGCCCGTCAGCACATCTCGCGCAAGTACCTCGAGCGCATCATGCCGGACCTCGCCCGGCACGGGCTGCTCGAGAGCGCCCTGGGCAAGTCCGGCGGCTATCGCCTGACCCGCCCGCCCGGCGCGTACCGCGTCGGCGAGGTCCTGCGGGCCGCCGAGGGGGCGCTCGCCCCCGTCGCCTGCCTCACCGCAGACGGGCACAAATGCGAGACGGCCGCCGACTGCTGCACCTACCCCTTCTGGGAGGGGCTGGAGCACCAGATCGACGCCTATGTGGACAGCTACACGCTCCAGGACCTGCTCGCGGGCCGGGGCACCTGCCACCGCTGCACGGGCAGCGGGGGCTGATACGATCACGATCACGACGTCTGGAGGACGATACTATGAAACAGAAACACGAAGCACTGCTGACGATCGAGGGCCTGCACGTCTCCGCCGGGGAGACCGAGATCCTCCACGGCGTGGACCTGACCATCGGCGCGGACGAGACCCATGTCCTCATGGGCCCGAACGGCACCGGCAAGTCCACCCTCGGCTACGCCGTCACCGGGAACCCGGCCTACACCGTCACGGCGGGACGGATCCTGTTCGACGGCGAGGACATCACCGCCCTGCCGGTGGACGAGCGCGCGCGGCGCGGGCTCTTCCTCTCCTTCCAGAACCCCATCGAGGTCCCCGGCGTGACCCTCTCCGCCTTCATCCGCAGCGCGCTGGAGCAGAAGACCGGCAAGCGCCTGCGCCTGTGGGAGTACAAGAAGAAGCTGCGCGCGACGATGCAGCTGCTGGACATGGACGAGAGCTATGCCGAGCGCGACCTGAACGTCGGCTTCTCCGGCGGCGAGAAGAAGAAGGCCGAGATCCTGCAGATGCTCATGCTCGAGCCGAAGCTCGCCATCCTGGACGAGACGGACTCCGGCCTGGACGTGGACGCGGTGCGGACCGTCTCCCAGGGCGTGCAGCTCTTCCGCGAGCAGGGGCACGGCTCCCTGCTCATCATCACCCACAGCACCAGGATCCTGGAGGCCCTGCATGTGGACGAGACCCACGTCATGGAGAACGGCGTGGTCGCGCGCAGCGGCGACGCCTCCCTGGTGGACGAGATCAACACCAACGGCTTCCGGGCCGTGGACGAGACGGCGTGAGGACGGTGATACCGAATGCGTGAGAAGACATACGTCGCCGACGTGGACCGCAGCATCTATGACATCCGCGACGAGGAGCACGACGCCTACCGCATGGAGGCGGGCCTGACCCCCGCCATCGTCGAGAAGCTCTCCAAGGAGAAGGGCGACCCCGCCTGGATGCAGCAGTTCCGGCTGGAAGCGTTACAGATCTATAACGAGACGCCCGTCCCCTCCTGGGGCCCGTCGCTCGAGGGGCTGGACATCGACCACATCGCGACCTACGTCCGGCCGAACACGGGCATGAAGAACGACTGGAAGGACGTCCCGCAGGACATCAAGGACACCTTCGACCGGCTGGGCATCCCCCAGGCCGAGCGGAAGTCCCTCGCGGGCGTCGGGGCGCAGTACGACTCCGA
>CAKTJM010000066.1 GCA_934567745.1 uncultured Eubacteriales bacterium
CCTCCAGCGCGTCCAGCCCCGCGCCCGTCCGGGCGCTGAGCGCGACGGTCTCGCCCCCCGGCAGCGCGTCCCACGCGGCGGGCCGGTCCGCCTTGCTGCGGACCACCACCGCCCGGTCGCCCAGCTCGGCCAGGAGCGCCCGCTCCTCGTCGCCGGGGACCGCGGTCCCGTCGCAGACGAGGAGGACCACGTCCGCCTCGTCCATCGCCGTGCGGCTGCGCGCCACGCCCAGCTGCTCCGCCGGGTCGTCGCTCGCGCGCAGGCCCGCCGTGTCGATCAGCCGGAAGGGCAGGCCCGCCAGGCTGACGGCGGCCTCGACCGTGTCGCGGGTCGTGCCGGGCCGGTCGGTCACGATGGCGCGCTCATAGCCCGCCAGCGCGTTGAGCAGGGAGGACTTCCCCGCGTTCGGCCGCCCGACGAGGGCGCAAACCACCCCGTCCCGCAGCCGTCGGCCGCGGGCGGCGGTCTGCAGCAGCGCCGCCAGCGCCGCGCCCTGCTCCGCCAGGACCGCCGCCATCCCCTCCGCGCGGAAGGGGTCGAGGTCCTCGTCCGGATAGTCCAGCACGGCGCAGAAGTGGGCCATCAGGTCCGTCAGGGCGTCGTACACGCCGCCGATCCGCCGGGACAGCGCCCCGGCGAGCTGACCGGCCGCGTTCTGGACGGCCCGGGCGCTGTCGGCCTCGATGAGGTCGATCACCGCCTCCGCCTGGGTCAGGTCCAGCCGCCCGTTCAGGAAGGCGCGCTGGGTGAACTCCCCCGGCCGGGCCGGGCGCGCGCCCGCCCGATACAGCGCCTCCAGCACCAGACCGAGCACGACGGGGGACCCGTGGCATTGCAGCTCGGCGGTGTCCTCGCCGGTGTAGCTGTGGGGCGCGCGGCTGACGAAGGCCAGCCCGCTGTCGATCCCCTCGCCCTCCGGCCCGAGGACCGTGCCGTAGACGAGCAGGCGGTCCGGTGCATCGGTCAGCGCGCCGCGCTGCATGGGACGGAAGACCTGCGCCGCGGCGCGGTGCGCGCCGGGGCCGGAGAGCCGCACGATGCCCACCCCGCCGGGGCCGGGGGGCGTCGCGACGGCGGCGATCAGATCGGACATGGTGGGACCTCCTCTCGATGGCGGTGATTTTTGGCGGATCCACGGACGATCCGCTCTTGACAGACCGGCTCAGGAGCGGTGGATGGATACGCCCCGATGTGGAAAAATCGGTGGATAATGTGCAAAACCTTTGTGGACGCTCGCTTTGCATGAAGCTCTGCATGGCTCAGGATCCCTGCCTCAGTGCATATTCGGGCCGTTCCTGGTTGGTCGGATCGCACAAAGGGGGCTCAGCCCTCCTCCTCGACCCGCTTGCACACGGCCCGCGCGGCCTGGACGCCGCACGCGCCCGCCTGGGCCAGGCCGCGGGTCACGCCCGCGCCGTCGCCCGCGGCGAAGAAGTTCTTCATCGGGGTCTCCATCTCGGCGGTGAGCTGGAGACGGGCGGAGTAGAACTTGACCTCCGCGCCGTAGAGCAGGGTGTCGTAGTTGGCGGTGCCGGGGGCGAGCTTGTCCAGGGCGTAGATCATCTCGATGATGTCGTCCAGCTGCCGCTTGGGCAGGGCGAGGGAGAGGTCGCCGGGCACGGCCGCCGGGAGGGTCGGCCGGGTGGTGGACTTGCTCATGCGGTGCTCGTTCGTGCGCTTGCCGCTCTCGAGGTCGCCGAAGCGCTGCACGAGCACGCCGCCGGAGAGCATGTTCGACAGGGAGGCGATGTGCTTGCCGTAGCGGTACGGCTCGTTGAACGGCGAGGTGAAGCGGTTGGACACGAGCAGGGCGAAGTTCGTGTTCACACTGCGCAGCTTCGGGTCGGAGTAGGAGTGACCGTTGACGGTCTTGATGCCCTCGACGTTCTCCGCGACGACGTGGCCATAGGGGTTCATGCAGAAGGTGCGGACCTGGTCGCCGTACTGCTTGGTGCGGTAGATGAGCTTGGACTCGTACACCACGTCGGTGATGTGCTCGAAGACGAGGGCGGGCAACTCCACGCGCACGCCGATGTCGATCTGGTTGTTCGCCATGGGCAGGCCGAGCTTGCGGCACTGACCGGCGAACCACTCCGCGCCGGAGCGGCCGGGGGCGGCGATGAGGTACCGGGAGAGGAACTCGTCGCCGTCGGTGGTGTGCAGGAGGTAGGAGGGGCCGTCGCACTGCTCGATGTCGGTCACGCTCGTGCGGAACCGGAAGTCGATCTTGTCGCGCAGGCCCTCGTAGATGTTGGTGAGGATGCGCAGGTTGTTCTCCGTGCCCAGATGCTTGACGCGGGCGGAGAGGAGGTGGAGGTCGAACTCCAGCGCGCGCTTGCGCAGGGCGCGGGCGGCGGGGGTCTCGGTGGAATAGACCTCCTCGGTGGCGCCGTGGGCGACGTTGACGGAATCGACGTAGTCGATCAGCTCCATGACCTGGTCCTCGGGCATGAAGTCCGTCAGCCAGCCGCCGAAAGCGGTGGTGAAGTTGTATTTCCCGTCGGAGAAGGCGCCCGCTCCGCCAAAGCCGCACATGGTGTGACAGACGGGGCAGTTGATGCACTCCTTGACGCGGCCCGCGACGATGGGGCAGCTCCGGTGATAGATGTCATGGCCCTGGTCGAGGACCAGCACGCTCAGACCGGGGCAGCGGTGGACCAGCTCATAGCCGGCGAACACACCGGCCTCGCCGCAGCCGAGGATGGCGACGTCGTAAGTCTTCCTCATGGGATCGTCTCACTTTCTTAAGTTCGTGATGATGGGAGCCATATCGACCCAATCTAATAGTATACCTCTCCCATCGGCCCCACGTCAAGGGGTGGACCGCGCCACTTGACGATCCCCCGTGCCCCGTGTTACGATGACTTTATCTGCGAACGATCGTCGAATCAGGAAGGAGCGGATCGCTTTGGGCAAGACCACCTCGCGTGCCGCCGGGTACCTCATGGCCATCTCCGGCGGCGTCCTCTGGGCCGTCGCGGGCGCCTGCGGACAGGAGCTGTACCGCGTCAACACCATCACCACCGGCTGGCTGATCCCCATCCGCCTGCTCTGCGCGGGGGCCATCTTCCTGCTCCTGGCCAAGCTCCAGGGGCACCCGATCCTCCCCGTCTGGCGGGGGCGGAAGAACGCGCTCCAGCTGCTGCTCTACGGCTGCTTCGGCGTCTCCGCCAGCCAGTATACGTTCTACGCCTGCATCGAATACGCCAACGTCGCCTTCTCGACGGTGCTGTGCTACATCTGTCCCATCTTCATCCTCCTGTTCTCGCTCATCAAGGGGCTGCGCGCGCCCAAGCTCTATGAGGTCAGCGCCGTCGTGCTCGTGGTCGTGGGCGTCTTCGCCTGCGCGACCCACTTCGACGTGACGAAGCTGATCGTCTCGCCCATCGCCCTGGCCATGGGCCTGCTGTGCGGCCTGACCGCCGCCATCAACACCCTGCTGCCCCTGCGGCTGATGGACCAGTTCAGCCTCTTCGCCGTCATCGGCTGGGGGATGCTGATCGGCGGGACCGTCGTCGCCGTGCTCTTCCAGCCGTGGACCATCCCCGTCCGTGTGGACGGGCAGCTCATCGGCTTCATGGCCGTCATCGTCCTCGGCGGCACCGTCCTCGCCTTCACCTGCTACATGCGCGGCGTGCAGGTCGCCGGGCCGGTCTCCGGCTGCGTCCTGTCGTCGGTCGAGCCGGTCGCGGCGGTCATCATCTCCATCCTGTTCCTGAACGTCCGCTTCACCGCCGCCGATTTCGCCGGGTTCGTCATGATCCTCCTCACCGTGCCCATCATCGCGATCGGGCAGCAGCGGGAGCTGGCCCAGAGCGACCCGACGGCGGGGGAGTGAACGCGATCGCGGCAGGATGGCCGCATCGAGAAGGCGCCGGACGAACGAAAGTCCCTTGCATTTCCCCGGGAAAAATGATAAAATAATATCGTTGTGTAGCGAAGAGCGTAAGTCCAAACGGACTTGCGCTCTTTTTTCGTTCTCTAAAACAAGATCTGAGGTGAACCATCATGGAACAGACCCATCCCCGCTCGCTGGCCGCGAGCATCCTCTCCCTCTCGCTCCTGACCGTCATGGCCGGGGCCGCCGTCGCGCCCGCCCTCGGGGCGATCCAGGCCCACTTCACCGGGGCCGACCCGCTCCTCGTCCAACTCATCATCAGCGTCCCGGCCCTCTTCATCTTCCTGACCAGCTTCCCCTTCCCGGCCCTGTGCCGCCGGTTCGACAGCCGCACCCTCGTCCTGGCCGGGCTGGTCCTGTACACCGTCGGCGGCTGCGTCGCCGGGTGCTTCTCCCAGCTCGTGCCCCTCCTGTGCGCCCGCGCCCTCGTCGGCATCGGGGTAGGCATCCTCATGCCCCTGTCCACCGGGCTGCTGACCTATCACTTCCCGCCGTCCGAGCTGGAACGCCTGCTCGGACGGTCCTCCGCCATGAACCAGCTCGGCGGGGCGGTCGCCACCCTCCTGGCCGGGCTGCTCGCCCAGGTGAGCTGGCGGGCCAGCTTCCTCGTCTACGCCCTCGGGGCGCTGAGCTTCGTGCTGTGCCTGGTCTGTCTGCCCAAGGCGCGGATCGGCCGCCCGCGGGAGACGGGGCCGCGCCGCGCCCTCGCGCCGGAGGACCGTTGGTGCATCGCGGGCATCTTCCTGCTCATGCTGACCTTCTTCCTCTACCCGTCCAACTTCTCGATCGTCTGCGCCCGGCAGGGCGTCCTCTCCCAGGCGGCCGTGGCCGTGGTCATGGCTGGGATGGACCTGATGGCCTTCGTCGGCGGGCTGAGCTTCGCGCGGCTCTACGGGCGACTGGGGGACCGGCTGCGCTGGCTCTCCGGGGCGCTCTTCCTGGTGGGCTACGTCCTGCTGTGCCGGCCCGGCGGGTGGGTCGGCTGCCTCGTCGGCTCGCTGTGCATCGGCTTCGCCAACGGGGAGGGGATCCCCTACCTGCTCTCCTGCTCCTCCCGCCGGGCCGGGCGGGATGCCGCCGCGACCGTCCTGCCGCTCCTGTCGGCGGGGCTGTATCTCGGCCAGTTCCTCGCGCCGCTGCTCCTCTCCGCGGTCCGGGCCGCGGGCGCAGGGGGCGTCCTGCTGCCGTATCAGCTGGCCGCCGGGACGGCCGCGCTCTTCCTGCTCGTCTCCGCCCGCGCCCGCTGAGGGTGACACCGACCGCGGCCTCCGGCATAGAATGGTACGGCATCGGGCATCGACAGACGCCCGCCACCCCAATCCATCTGAGGAGGTAATACCATGAGCGATCGCGTCGTACCCGGGCCGGTGCAGGATAGCTGCGGCATCCGGGAAGCCGTGTGCATCCATACCAAAAAGATCTTCGACAGCTGTCGTGACAAGGACTGTGTGGAGGACCTGCGGGTCTACCCGACCCGCACCTCGCAGGAGGTCCTCGACCGCGCCGTCAGCGTCCGCGGCGGCCGGGCCGAGCTCCTGCACACCTACATCGACGTCGAACCGGCCAACTATGACCGGGGCTTCTACAGCGTCGACATCCGCTACTACTACCGCATCACCGCCGAGGCCCTCACCGGGGCGTCCCGTCCCATCGAGGTCTCCGGTCTGGCCGTCTTCGACAAGCGCGTCGCCCTCTTCGGCAGCGAGGGCAGCGCCAAGATCTTCTCCTCCCGCTATCGCCCCGACGCGGCGGACGTCCAGCTCCCGCGCCGGGCGAACCTGCCGGAGGCCGTCGTCGAGGCCGTCGATCCCATCGTCCTGGGCCTGCGCCTGGTCGATGTCTGCGAATGCCCGCCCTGCCCGCCGTGCTGCCCGCCGCCCTGTCCGCCGCCCTGTCCGCCGCCTTGCCCGCCCGGGCCCGGCTGCTGCGCGGAGAACGAGCTGACCGAGATCCCGCCGTTCATCGCCGCCTGCTTCGGCTGTGAGCTGTGCTTCGACGCGCCGTGCCGTCGGCTCTTCGTGACCCTGGGCCAGTTCTCGATCGTCCGGCTGGAGCGCGACACCCAGCTGCTCATCCCGATGTACGACTACTGCCTGCCCACCCGCGAGTGCGGGCGGCCCGGCGAGCCGGGCAGCGAAGACCCCTGCGAGGTCTTCCGCCAGATCCGCTTCCCCGTGGGCGAGTTCTTCCCGCCGAGCACCCTGCCCGGGATGGACGACGACGGGGACAAGTGCGGCTGCTGCCGCTGACGGCGTCCCGAACATGCCGAGAGGGGCCGGACCATGATGGTCCGGCCCCTCAGTGTGTCAAAAAAGCCTCGCAGATGAGCGCCCGCAGGCGCCACGGAAGCGACTGACCGCCGAAGGCGGCTCTTGGCGAGTCCCAGTTTCGCGCTCGGAAGCGCGAAATAAGATCAAATCATTTTCTCCGGTGACATGTGCGCCGGAGAAAATACTTCTCAGCCCGTAAGTGTGCGAATCGTCCGCTGCAGGCGGACGGTGCGTTTGCGCAACGGGCTGCATCCACCCTGTCGGAAAACCCCGCAGGGGTTTTTCGACAGTCTCAGGATCCCCCCGCTATGCGGGGGGATCCTTGTTCCTGACTTATGTCTCTTATGTCATCAGCTGCGCGTCTCGAAATGCGACGAGCAGGACCGGCAGGTGATCTCCAGCTTGCCCAGCCCGCGCGGGACGCGCATCGGCTGTCCGCAGTTCGGGCACTTGAAATATACGTACTCCTTATCGGGCTGTAGGGTCCGCTTGCGCTTGCGGAACCACCGCACCATCGACTGGATCAGCGCCAGGAACCGTGCGTTCTCGATGGAGCGCTTCTCCGTGTCCCGCGAGAACAGGCGGAACAGCAGATACACCAGCGCCACCGCCGCGGGGAGCATCAGCGGGATATAGAACCGCCCCAGCGCCGCCAGGGCGAAGAAGATCACCAACCAAAAGAGGGTGTAGGCATCGAAGTGCGGCCTGCGCCGCGCGGCCTTGTCTGCCATCGGGTCCACCTCCTGCGTACATGACATGACATCACAATAGTACTATTATACGCAGAAACGTCGGACAGTCAAGCGTCCGTCTGTGAACAATGTGTGGATCTCATCCCTTCGGCCGGATCCGCACCTGGCCCGAGCCGAGCCAGCGCTCCGTCCCGTCCGCCTCGCGGATCCGCAGGGAGAAGTCCTCCCCCAGGTCCAGCGCCGTGGCCGGGCGGCTCCCGCCGCCCTCCAGCACGTCGATCGGCTGACCGAGCACGAAGGACCGCGCCCGATAGTCCGCGAAGAACGGCCGCTCCGGCAGGGCGCGATAATAGGCGAAGAACCGCTCCAGGATCCGCCCCGCCAGGCGGCTGCGCTGGGCGTCCGACGCCGCCCGGTCGGCGAAGACCGCCCCGGCGATGCCCTCCAGCTCCGACGGGAGCCCGCCCTCCGGCGGGCACAAGTTCACGCCCAGGCCGACGACCGCATAGGACAGGCCGCCGCTCTCCAGGTCCAGCGCCGCCTCGGTCAGGATGCCGCAGACCTTCCGCCCGTGGCAGAAGACGTCGTTCACCCACTTGATCTGGGCGGGGACCTGGGCCACGTCCTCGATCGCCAGCGCGACGGCCGCCGCGGCGGCCGTCGTCAGGCAGAGGGCATCCTTCGCCTCCAGCTGCGGCCGGAGCAGGACCGACAGGTACAGCCCCGTCCCCGGCGGGGAGAAGAAGCCGTTCGTCCGCCGCCCGCGGCCCGCCGTCTGGTGGTCCGCGATCAGCACGGTCCCCTCCGGCGCGCCGGCCTCCGCCTGGGCGCGCAGGACGGTGTTCGTCGAATCCACCGTGTCGCGGACCTCGATCGACAGCCCCGGCACCGCGCACCACTGCGCGACGCTCTGCGCCGAGAGGACGTGGCTCTCCTGCGCCAGGAGATAGCCCCGGCGCGGCTGGGCATCGATCTGGTGCCCGGCCGCGCGGAGCTGGTCGATCGCCTTCCACACGGCGGCGCGCGAGACGCCCAGGTCCCGGGCGAGACGCTCGCCGGAGAGGGCCTCGCCCCGGTGCGCCTCCAGCGCGGCGAGGACACGGTCTTTCACAGTCATACGGTCAACGACTCCTTTGGCCCGCCGCGGCCGTGAGCGGGGCCGGGGCGGGGACATACCTCCCCACCCGCCGCACGAGGAGCATCGCCAGCGCGAGCTTGATCGCGTCCGGCAGCAGGTAGGGGAACACACACAGGGCGAGCGCGCCGCCGAGGGTCCCGGCCGACCCGCCGCCGGTGTAGACGGTGAGGAACCAGGCGGTGCCGAAGGCGTAGCACACGGCCAGGGCGAGGATCAGCCCCGCGACCATGGCGCGCGGGCCGACGCCGCAGCGGGCGGTGAACGCCCAATAGACCAGCCCCCCGATGGCGAACCCGATCAGGTAGCCGCCGGTGGGGCCGACGAGCTGCCCCACGCCGCCGGAGAAGCCCGAGAAGACGGGCAGCCCGACCAGGCCGAGGCAGAGATAGACGAGGATGGCGACGGTCCCCCGCCGTCCTCCGAGCAGCCCGAGGGCGGCGAAGACCGCGAAGGTCTGCATGGTGAACGGGACCGGCCCGAAGGAGATGGTCAGCCAGGAGCACACGGCCAGGAGCGCCGCGAGCAGGGCGATGGCGGTCAGATCACGGACACGGGACATAGGACAGCACCTCATTCCGATCGAGTTAGGATGGAACGAGGATACCACGGTCGGGATGGATCGTCAACCAATTTTGCGATTTTGGTTTACGTTTGGCGGGGCCGACGAAAAGCGGCCGCCATGCGGTCCGTTTTTCAGCGCGTCTTGAGCTTGTCCAGATGGTGCAGCACGGCCTGGGCGCACTGGCCGGTGAAGAAGCCGGTGACGATCCCGGCCAGCAGCAGGACGGGGGCGTACCACGCGATGGACGCGGTCCCGGAGACCACGACCGCCACGGCGAGCTGGCCCACGTTGTGGCCGATCGCGCCGAAGACGCTCATGACCCAGATCTGGTTTTGCTTGAGCAGGGGCCGCAGGAGGGACATGATGACCCAGCACAGCACGCCGCCCGCCAGGCTGAAGGCGAGGGCCATCACGTTGCCGACGATCATGTTCCCCAGCAGGACGCGCACGAGGAGGATGGCCCCGGCCTCCCTCCGGCCGAGGGTCCAGATGGCGAAGAGGGTGATGACGTTGGCCAGGCCCAGCTTGACCCCCGGCACGGCGAAGGGCAGGGAGATCTGGGCCTCGACGAGGAAGATGATGAGCGAGAAGGCCGTGAGCATGGCCATGGTGGTCAGGCGGCGGACGTTCATGGGGCACCTCCCTCGGGCGGCTGGGCGACGACCTCGACGACGAGGCGGTTGGGCAGACAGGCGATGGGATCGGCGGTCTGACTGGTCGGCCCGTGGTGGACGCAGACCTGGTCGGGGCAGTCGGCCTCGGTCACGGCGACGGCGCCGTCGGCGATGACGACGGTGTTGTGCCCGCCCGCGGCGCTCGTAAGCGGGAGGGTCTGCGGCTCGTCGAGGGGAACGGTGGCGACGACCGTGCCGTCCTGGGTGATCCGCACCCAGGCGCCGGGCGCGCGCTGGCTGTGGGCGAAGAGGATGCCCCCGGCGCACAGCGCCGCGAGGATGACGACGATGAGCACCCACCGCCGGGTCGAACGGGCCATGGCGCCGCCTCCCTTCCAGTAACGTTTCGTGCCTTACATTCTACCGCATCCCAGCCGGAAACACAAGCCCCCATCCCGGGGGGCGGGATGGGGGATGGGGTCAAAAAGCCGGGTCACGTGGAGCGGACCCTCCGGCTGTGATAGAGCGCGCCGATGGCCGCGGCGCAGGGCACGGTCACGGGGTAGGTGACGCTGCCGGAGCCGCCGGAAGAGGAACCACCGCCGCTGTGGCTGCCGCTGACGGGCGTCAGCTCATAGGCGGCCATGGTGCCGGAGACCTCGCAGGCGGCCAGCAGCAGGGGGCTGCCGGTCTTGCTGTCCGCGGCGGAGACGAAGCACATGCCCTCGGGGGAGACGTCGTTCGCGACAGCCTTGGAGAAGTCGCGGGAGTTGATGTAGTTGACGAAGGCGGCGTTGGCGGGATCGGTGATGTCGTAGACCATCACGCCGCCGATGCGCTCCAGGGCGACGAAGGCGTAGGTCTTGCCGTTCACCGTGCCGGTGGTCACGCTCTCCGGCTCGGGGCCCTTCTT
>CAKTJM010000067.1 GCA_934567745.1 uncultured Eubacteriales bacterium
CAGTTACTCTATCCAACTGAGCTACTGCCGCATGTCGCATGCTCTCGCTGACGACTTTGTTATGTTATCACACTCCCCGCGAAAATGCAAGCATTATTTTCCTCTTTTTTTATTTTTTTTGAAAACGCAGTCCAAGGGCCATCCGTTCGTCGGAAAAGGTCTCACAGATGAGCGCCCGCAGGCGCCATGGAAGCGACTGACCGCCGAAGGCGGCTCTTGGCGAGTCCCAGTTTCGCGCCCGCAGGCGCGAAATAGGGTCCGATCATTTTCTCCTGCGACATGCGCGTCGAAGAAAACACTTCTCAGCCTGCAAGTGTATGAGTCGTCCGTCAGGACGGCGCGTGCGCGCAGCGGGCTGCATCCCCTCCTGTCGGAAAACTCCGCAGGAGTTTTCCGACAGTCTCACGGCCCCGGGGCATCCCCCGGGGCCGTGTCGTCAGGCGCGCGCTGGTCAGACTATGGTACGTGCTCAGCAGCCGCAGCCGCAGTCACAGCCGTTGTTACAGCCGCAGCCGTTGTTGTTGCAGCCGCACCCGCTGTTGCAGCCACACCCGCTGCCGCCCCAGCTGCCGCCCCAGCTGCCGCCGCAGCCGCAGAAGATGATGATGAGGATCAGGATGATCCACAGGCAGCCGCTGCCACCCCAACCGTTGTTACAACACATAGACAAGAACCTCCTATCAGAGATGGAGACCGTCTCGCGATCTCAGTCCATCTTATGCGATAGGGGCCCGGATGTGCTCACTCCTGCGGCGGCCGCCCGCGGATCGTCAGCTTCGGCTTGCAGCACAGGTCCTCGATGTCCGACGCCGTCGCCGCCGGGACCCGCAGGGCCCCGCCGCACGCGGCGCAGACCAGCTCCACCGAGCTGTACCGCACCTCCATCGTCCACGACCGGCTCCCGCAGGTGCAGGAGATGCCGCCGCGCTGCGCGATGTCCTTCAGCTCGCCCAGGATCTCCTCCATCACGATGTCGTTCAGGAAGGTCCCGTCCGCACCGGCCGCCGTCTCCAGCTCGTCCACGGTCTCCTCCAGGCGGCGCATCGCCGCGAAGACCGCGTCCTCCTCGCCCACGTAGCAGCAGTCCATCCCGGACCGCGCGCAGGAGAACGCCAGCGCCCGCTCGTTCAGGAACGCCGCCGTCGAGCAGGTCACCGTGTGCGTGTCCTCGCAGAAGATGCACGGCACCTTCAGCTGCACCCGGTCCCCGACGAACGACACCTCGATCGCCGAGCCGCCGCACGGGCAGCTCAGACGGCTGTCCGCCGCCGCGAGCGCGAACACCGTCCGCTCCAGGATCACCGGCTGCCGACAGGCCGGGCAGATCCAGCCAATCGACCGTTTCGCGTCTGTCACCATGAGATATCCCTTCCTTTCCCAATGTCCTTCTTGCCAGCAGCGGTCCGGGCCGCTATACTGGTCCCTATGAGGTGATGCACCATGAGAAGACTCATCGCGTCCGACCTGCATGGGTCGGTCGTCTATACCGAACAGCTCGTCGCCCTCTACCGCGCGTCCGGGGCCGGTCAGCTCGTCCTGCTGGGCGACCTGTTCTTCTCCGGCTCCTACGACCCGCGTTACGGCTACGACCCGGAGGGCGTGGCGGAGCTGCTGGCCCCGCTGGCCGGGTCCCTCGTCTGGATCGAGGGCAACTGCGACCGCGGCGCGGAGCGGCTCCTCCCCGTCCCGGCACAGCCGCGCTATGTCCAGACCGTCTGGGACGGCCACGCCGTCTTCCTCACCCACGGACACCGCTACGGGCCGTCGATGCCCCCGCCCCAGGGGACGGCGGAGCTGCTGCTGTCCGGGCACACCCATGTGCCCGCCTTCGGCCGGGTGGGCGACCTGATCTGCGCCTGCCCCGGCTCGGTGTCGCTCCCCCGCGGCGGCTCGGCGCGCGGTGTCCTCCTCTATGAGGACGGCCTGCTGCGCTGGCTCGGCCTGGACGGACAGGAGCTGCGCCGCGAGCGGATCTGGCCTAGCGCGGATCCCGTGTGAGCTGCCCCTGCCGCAGGGCGACGGAGAGCGAGAACCGCTTCTCCTCCCCGCTGTCGAAGAGGATGGTCACGATGTCGGAGAGATGCCCGACCACCTCGCCCGGTCCGAACCGCGCGTGGCGGACCCGCGTGCCCGGGCGGAAGACCGCCGGATCCGGCCGTGGGCCGGACCTGGCCCGGCCCGGCTTCGGGGCGGGCGTGAAGGGGCGCGCCGCCGGGCGCGGCTCGTCGCCGAAGATGTCCCGCGCGAAGCGGCTCTCCAGCCCGCCCTCGCGGAAGCGGAACACCGTCAGGCGGTCCTTCGCCCGCGTCATGGCCACGTAGAACAGGCGGCGCTCCTCCTCATAGGCGGCGCGCTCCGCCGCGTCGGCCTGCCGCCCCGGCGGGCCGCAGGCGGGGAGGATCCCGTCGAGCACGTCCATCAGGACGACCTCCTCGAACTCCAGCCCCTTGCTGGAGTGGATCGTGGAGAGCACGAGCGCGCCGTCCCCCTCGTCCGCCCGATCCCGGCCGCCGTCCCGGACCAGGTCCCGCAGGACCGCCAGCCGCGCCATGAGCGACGCCAGGTCCGGCTCCTGGCGGCCCAGGACCTCCAGGATGTCCAGCCTGTCCGGCTCGCGGGGCGCGCCGGGGATGCTCAAAAGGCGGCGCAGGCGGCGGATCGCCCGGTCGGCCCGGTCCGTCCGCAGGGCGCTCAGCTCCTCCGCCAGGCGGCGGCAGCGCTCCTGCGTCCGCTCGGACAGGCCCGGCGTCTGCGCGAGGAGCGGGAGGATCGGCGTCCCCTGCTGAACGACCCACTGGGCGGCCCCCTTCGTGATGCCCGCGTGGAAGCGGGGGTACAGCCGCAGGAAGGCCGCGCCGTCCGCCGGGTCCCCGGCCAGGGCCAGCGCGTCCGCCACGTCCCGCACCGTCCGGTGCGTGAAGAACGTCCCCTCCAGCTGCCGGCAGCGGCAGCGCACGCCCTGTCGGTCCAGCAGATCCAGGACCGGCAGGGCGCTCTCATTGTTGCGATAGAGCACCGCCGTCTCCCGGCGGCAGGTGCGGGCCAGCTCCGCCACGCGCTGGTACTGCTCCGCCCGGTCCTGCACCCACAGGGCGCGGATGGGCGGACCGTCCCCACGGGCGGCGGTCATGTGCTTGTCGCGGCGGTCCTCGTTCTGCCGGATGAAGGCGTCCGCCGCCGCGACGATCGGCCGTGTGGAGCGGCGGTTCGTCTCCAGCTTCAGGACCCGCGCCCCCGGCCAGACCTTCTCGAACGACAGGAGCGCCCGCGGCCAGGCCGCGCGGAAGCCGTAGATGCTCTGGTCCTCGTCGCCGACCATGAAGAGGGCCCCGTGAGGCGCGGCCAGGAGCCGGACGATCTCGTGCTGGATCCGCGAGGTGTCCTGCGCCTCGTCCACGCACAGCCAGCGGTACCGCTCCCGGAGCCGCGCGAGGAGGTCCGGGCAGCGCCGCAGGATGCGCAGGGCGTAGACCATCTGGTCGTCGTAGTCCATCCAGCCGCGCTCGCGCAGGGCGGCGCAGTAGCGGTCGAAGAGCGGGCCGACCGCGATGCCGTCCACGGTCTCGTCCGGGTCGTGCTCCGCGCGCCGGAGCATGTTCTTGCGGTAGGTGATCGCGGTGCGCAGGGCGCGGACCGTGTTCTCCGCGACCCAGGCCCCGCTGCCCTCCCGCGCCAGGTCCGCCACCAGGGCGGAGAGGACGCGCTCGTCCGTGACGAGCCGGAAGGCCTCCCGTCCGCGCGTGCGCTCATAGAGCCGCAGGATGCGGGCGGACAGGCCGTTGATCGTGTGGAACGCCAGCCGCCCCGCCAGCTCCGGCCCGAGGAGGGCGGCGCAGCGGGCCGCCAGCTCCCGCGTGGCCGCCACGGTGTAGGTGACGGTCAGGATCTGCTCCGGCGGGACGCCGCAGGCCGTGACCAGATAGCTCAGCCGGTGGAGCAGGACGGTCGTCTTCCCGCTGCCCGGCACCGCCAGCAGCAGGACCGGCCCGTCCACCGCCTGCACGGCGGCCTCCTGCTCCGGGCTGAGGTCCACGGCGCACCGCGTGCGCCACTGTGCGAAGGTCATGTCCATGCCCCCTCAGCCGATCAGCAGCCCGGCGGCCAGATAGGCCGCCGCAGCCAGGGCGAAGGGCACCAGGACCATCGGGATGACGGTGCGGGCGTAGCGCACGTTGTCGATCTGGGTCGCGGCGCAGGTGAGCGTCGCCTCCGAGCCGAAGAAGCAGATGTGCGACCCCGCCGCCGTGGCGGAGACGATCGCCGCGGCGGTGAGGACGACGTTCCCACCGATGGCCTGGGCGATCGGGACGATGACCGGGAAGGCGATGGCACAGATGCCCCAGAAGTTGCCCGCCGCCACGCCGAGCGCCGTGACGATCAGGAACGCCACCAGCGGCAGCAGCTGCGGACTGACCGCCGCCCGCGCCGCGCCGATGACGTAGTCCGGCATCCCCAGCAGGGCGTTGATGTCCCGGAGGATGAAGGCGCTGGCGACGATGAAGAGGACGCCGATCATGTCCTTGAACCCGACTAGGATCGTGTCGAGATAGGCCCCGGGGCCCATGAGCCGCTGGGGCAGATAGAGCAGTGCGCAGAACACCAGCGCCGCGAGGGTCCCGTACAGGATCTCGCCCGTGGCGATGGTGATGGCCGTGATGAGGATGACGGGCAGGAGGAAGTTCAGCGCGTTCGGCTTCCGGCCCTCGTGCTCTTCCTCCGCCGCCTCCTGCGGCGCGGCGCAGACCGCGCGGCGCATCGGCCCGACCTTGGGCAGGACGCCCAGGGAGACCAGCAGGCCGCACAGCAGCGCCAGCAGCGGGTAGAAGAACAGCGGCATCGTGTGCAGGAAGGTGCGCATCCCGTCCGCCTCCGCGCAGACGCCGGTGGCGACGAGCTGGCTGATCATGAAGACGCCCCAGGTCGAGGTCGGCACGATGACGCAGATGGACGAGGCCGTCGAGTTGCTCACATAGGCCAGCATCTCACGCGGGACGTGGTAGCGGTCGGTCGCGCGGCGCATGGCGCTGCCCACCGACAGGATGGACAGCCAGTCGTCCACGAAGACGATGACGCCCAGCAGCCAGGCCCCGACCAGGGTGCTGCGCGGGCCCTTGCAGACCTTGCCCGCCAGGTCCGTGAAGGCCCGGATGCCGCCGGACTTCTCGAACAGGGCGACCAGCCCGCCGAAGAAGCCGCACACGAGCACGATCCAGATGAAGAGATGGCTGCCCAGCACGCCGTAGACCACGTCGAGCCAGGGCTTGGGGAAGCCCGCGCCGTACAGCAGGACCGCGCCCACGAGGGTCCCGGCCAGCAGCGAGACGGCGGTGCGCTTGGTGAGGGCCACCAGCACCAGCACCACCGCGATCGGCAGCAGGGACAGGATGCCGTAGTGTTCCATTCTCTCACTCCACTCTCGTCTGTTCTCTGTTCCTTGGTATCATCCTATTGTATCGTATCCGCGCGGTCCGCGTCAAGCACGCGCTTCACCGGTGCCGCCGCAGATAGGCCGCGGCCGCGCCAGCGATGGCGGCGTCCAGCTCCGGCGGGAAGGGCGGCTTCGCCCGCCGCGCCGGGCTCGTCCCCCCGGCGGTTTGCGCGAAGCGCACCTCGCCCAGCGTGAGGAGGATGCCGTTCTTCCCCAGCGCGCCCTCGACGGACGAGACGATCCGCTTCTGGGTCTCCGGGCGGCGCAGGAGGGCGAGGACCTTGTCCTCCAGCCCCTCGTTGGAGGAGAGCTTCGCCGCCAGGCCCAGGCCGCTCTGGAGCAGCCGCCCCGCCAGGTCCGCGCCCGTGCGGTGGTCCATCGCCCGGGAGACGGCCTGTCCAATGGAGCCGGAGGCGACGAGCGTCTTGTAGTCGATCGCCACGTCCTCCGCCCGCAGGCAGAGCTGCCCCTCCTCCGTGCGCCCGGCGCGGATCGCGCCGAGCCGCACATGGGTGCCGTAGGGGCTGGCCGCCAGGGCCTCCTGGAGCTTCCCCGCCCACTGGTCCTCGAACGTCTCCGCCAGGTACAGCAGCAGCGCGTCCTTGTCCTGCCGGGGCATCCGGTCCAGCAGCTCCAGGCCGATCGGCTGGAGCTCCGGGCCGAGGTCCCGCAGCAGACGCGGCAGGACCGGCATCCCGTGCCAGTGCTCCACGGCCTCCATCAGCCGCGGGAACAGCTGGCAGAAGGTCGCCTCATAGCCCACCGACGCGATCGTCACGACAGCTCCGATCATCCTTCCCTCTCCCCTTTCTCTCGTAACGCGAGGAGGTATCTCCTCTGATATTTCAACGTCGCGTAGCGCGTCACCCGGCGCAGGTACACCGGGTCCGCCAGGCCGCCCACGACGCCCACCAGAGGCAGGCCCTGGACGAACTTGAGCACCAGCAGCTCCGTCGCGAAGGCCTGTGCCGTCGCCCGGGTCTGGCGGTCCAGCTCCTCCGCGGTCGGCTCCGGCAGGCCGCCGTCGAGCATGGCGTCGATCGCCGCGTTGCGCCGCCGCCAGTCCTCGCCGCGCGAGACGGACGCCTCCATCACGCGCAGGATCAGCAGCCGCTCCCGCGGCCCCTCATAGGAGCAGCCGTACCGCAGGGCCGTCGTGTAGACGCCCCGCAGGAGCATCGCCACGAGCAGCACCACGTCCGGCAGCCCGATGCCCAGCAGGCCCAGGCCGACTCCCTCCACCGTGGTCGCCAGCAGACCGCGGGCCTCGGCCGCGCGGCCGTCCCGCCGGACCTGGCGCAGGGGCCGCCGCCCCCCGTCCGTCTCGAACGCCGCCGTCCGGTCCGCGTGCGCCGACTCGATCTGGTCGCGGCGATAGGTCCGCTCGATCGCGCCCGTCCCCTTCTCGAACACCAGGGCGAAGGCCTTCGCGAAGGCCGCCTCCAGGGCGGTCCGCGCCTTCGGCGGGATCTTCTCCTGCCATGCCGCCTTCCTCTCCTGCCAGCCGTCCTGCTCCGCGCGGAGCGCATAGCGCAGCTCACGCCGCTCCAGGGCGCGCCACTCCTTGCGCAGGGCGTGCAGCCCCTTCGGTCCCGCCATCGTGGATCCCTCCTTACCGCTCGATCCCGGACTATCTTCGTTTCCTTGGAAATAATATTATACAGGAACTCTAACTAGAAATCAAATCTTCGTCTTTTTCCGTCTTATCCTTTGTGCGGACCGTGGATCGACGATCCGCCCTACGCTGTGTTATGATAAGTCAAACCACATCATACGATAACCGTTATGATATGGTCTGTCCTCAAAAATAAAAAAACAGGGACCTCTGGATCGCTCGCCAAGAGTGGACGGCGAGAGATCTTTCGTCAAGGCGAGGTTTGGGACACGCAGGGATGCTTTGTGCATCTCAAGTGGTCCAAGCCGAAGCATTGGCGGAAGAGATCCGCCGTCCGCCGCAGTCGAGCGGTCCGGAGGTCCCGTAAGAAAAAACAGGAGGTGCTTACTGATGAGGATCGGTATCTATGGCTACGGCAATCTGGCGAAGGGTGTGGAGTGCGCCATCAAGAAGAGCCCCGACATGGAGCTGGCCGCCGTGTTCACGCGGCGCGACCCGTCCCAGCTGAGCCTGGGCACGCCCGACGTCCCCGTCGTGTCCGTACAGGACGTGGAGAGCTGGACCGATAAGATCGACGTGATGGTCCTGTGCGGCGGCAGCGCCACGGATCTGCCCGAGATGACCCCCGCGCTGGCCAAGCTGTTCAACGTCATCGACTCGTATGACAACCACTCCCACATCCCCGAGCACTTCCAGGCCGTCGATGCGGCCGCGGCCGCGGCCGGGAAGACCGCCCTCATCTCCTGCGGCTGGGATCCGGGCATGTTCTCGCTGAACCGCCTCTATGGCAACTGCGTCCTGCCCGATGGCCAGGACTACACCTTCTGGGGCCGCGGCGTCTCTCAGGGCCATTCCGACGCGGTGCGCCGCATCGAGGGCGTGCTCGACTGCCGTCAGTATACCGTCCCCGTCCCCTCCGCTCTGGAGCGGGTCCGCGCCGGTGAGGACCCCGTCCTCACCACCCGCGAGAAGCACACCCGCGAGTGCTACGTCGTCGCCGCCGAGGGCGCCGACCGCGAGGCGATCCGCCAGGCGATCGTGACGATGCCCGCCTACTTCGCCGACTATGACACCACCGTCACCTTCATCTCCCAAGAGGAGATGGACCGCGACCACAGCGGTCTGCCCCACGGCGGCAGCGTCATCCGCACCGGCTCCACCAGCGACGGGACCCGCCACGTGATCGAGTATCAGCTCACGCTGGACTCCAACCCCGAGTTCACCGGCAGCGTGCTGATCGCCTTCGCCCGCGCCCTGCACCGGATGGCCGAACGCGGCCGCACCGGGTGCCTGACCGTCTTCGACGTCGCGCCCGCCGACCTCTCCCCCGCCTCCCGCGAGGAGCTGCTGGCCCACATGCTGTGAGTCGCGCACAGCGTCCCGTCACACAGAAAACGACCGCTCGTCCCTTGGGACGAGCGGTCGTTTCGTTCGTTGTTATTTCTCCTCATACGCCAGGACCAGGCCCTGGGTGCCCAGGTCGCCGTGGCCCGCGTCCATGAGGTCGTGATAGACGCCGCGCACCTGGTCGAGGGTGGGCAGGTCCAGCGACGCCTCCTGCGCCGCCGCGCTGGCCAGGTCCATGTCCTTCACGAAGTGCTTGATGAAGAACCCCGGGGCGAGGTCCCCCTTCAGCATCCGCGCCGCGACGTTGCTCATCTGGAAGCTCCCCGCCGCGCCGCCGGCCAGGGCCTGCTGCACGGCGACGGGGTCCAGCCCCACGCGCTCGGCGTAGACGAGGGCCTCGACGCAGCCGCTCAGGGTGCCCGCGATGGTGATCTGGTTGGCGAGCTTCGTGTGCTGGCCCATGCCCGGGCCGCCCATGTGGAGGATCGTCTGGCCCATCGCCTCGAAGGCGGGACGGCAGGCCGCGAACGCCGCCTCGTCCCCGCCGACCAGGATGGTCAGGGTCCCGTTCCGCGCGCCGGTGTCGCCGCCCGTCACGGGGGCGTCCAGCGCGGACAGGCCGCGCGCCTGCGCCGCCTCATAGATCCGCCGCGCGAGGGCGGGACTGCTCGTGGTCATATCGACCACGCAGGTCCCAGGGGCCGCACCGGCTAAAATGCCCTCCGGCCCGAAGTAGACCGACTCCACGTCGCTGGGATAGCCCACGATGGAGAACACCGCCTCGGCGCCCTGGGCGCAGGCCGCGGGCGTGTCCCTCCAGACCGCCCCGGCGTCCAGGACCGCCTGGGCCTTCTCCCGCGTCCGGGTGTAGACCTGCACGGCGTAGCCCGCGCGCAGGAGGTTCTGGACCATGGCGCTGCCCATGATCCCGATGCCGACGAAGCCGACCGTCTTCATGGGGTCACTCCCCTCTGCCGAGCGCGAACGCCTTCCGGTTCAGGTCCAGGACCTTCGCCGGGACGTTGGCCTCCAGCGACGCCTGCCAGGCCTCGGGCGCGATGTCCGGGAAGTAGCGGGACAGGCGGCCCATGAGGACCATGTTCACGGCCTTGGGGGACCCGGCCTCCTCGGCCAGGGCCAGACAGTCCATCGCGTCCACGGCGATGCCCTTGGCCTGCATCTTGCCCACCAGGTCCTCCGGATAGGTCGCCAGGCCCGCGATGACGGGCATCGGCTCCATCTGCTGGGTGTTCGTCACGACGCGGCCGCCGGGCTTGAGGTATTCGAGCCAGCGGGCCGCTTCGAGCAGCTCGAAGGACACGATGTAATCGGCCTCGCCCTTGTCG
>CAKTJM010000068.1 GCA_934567745.1 uncultured Eubacteriales bacterium
GATGGTGAGGGTGTTCGTGGCGGGAGTTCCCTCGGTTACCTCATAGATATACCATCTACTGCCCTCATCGCTTACACCGTCAGTGTAGCCGCCAGCGACGCGAGCATCTGCACCGCCAAGCTGGTTGAGGTAATAGGTGGTGGAACCGCCGTAATAACTAGTTACGTCTTGCGCGATCGTCCAGCACGCCTGTGCAGTATCATAGGTCAACGCCAACGTTGCTTTAGTAGTTTCAACAGAAGCGGTATGATAGCCAATCGTTAAATATTTATGGGAACGGTCCTGAATGGTATAGCCACCGTCAACAGAAGTGATGGTCCATTTTTCGTCGCTGGTCGTGTTGGGCGTGCCACTAAGGGTCAAAGCATTATAGTAATAATTATATGAATTATATGTACCAATCTGATTTGTTAGTAAGATATTGTTTCGATAGTTCGTGATCAGATAAGTCTTCCCGCTTTCGATAGACGTGACCTTGCTCACACCAGCTGCCTGCGCCTGGCCCTGCGTTACGCTCGCGGTCGCGATATAAGCGGCAGCACCGGTGATGTAATCCTTGCCATCTGCGTTGCCAACATCGAAGGTGGCGCTCTCGCCAACCGTGAGAGTCACATCCCTTGTGGTCCCCGCACTCGCATCCTGCACAGTGATGGTATACGAAGTTTCGTTTTCAGAATCATCCGTCGCGGTGATGGTGGCCTGGCCTGTGCCCTTGGCCTGTGCCGTCACCGACTGGGCGGAGATGCCGCCGCTTCTGGTGAGCGACTCGTTAGCAGTGAGTGCGATGACAGCATCGTTAGAGGTCTTCCAAGTGACGCTCTTGTCGGCCGTGAGCACGATGCTGCTGCCGTTCGTCATGGTCGCGGGGACGGCCTCCCCGCCCTCTAATGTGATGACGGGGGGCTGCTTGGTCTTGATGTCATCCGGCCAGTATTGTTCCGCCAACTTTTCGAGCTGGTAGAGCGCGCCATAGTTCTCGTTCTCACTGATGACATCACTGTCGGTCAGGTAGGCGTCCTGCGAAGCGTCGCACCAGATGCAGAACATGGTGCCGAGACTGCCGGGAATGGTGCTGCCATAGCCGGGGTTCCCATCGAAGTACTCGTTGATACCGACCCACTTCTTGTCCATCTTTGTTGCCTTCAGGACAGGCAGCTCGACGGAGGTCGCGGTGCTGTTCACGGTGCCCTGCCAGTACTTCGTGCCGATCTCGCTGTTCTGGGCAGTCTTGATGACATAGTACCAGCGGCCGTGGGTGTTGATCATCTGATAGCCAGCCCTGGCCAGTGCAGACGCGGTCTGGCTCCCACTCTCCTGATGCCAGTAGGTGATCTGGACGCTCTTCGGCATGGTGGCGACGTTGGTGGCGTCGTTGAAGGCACGGGGGGTCATCCCGGCATCGGTGATGACCTTGGCGCAGCCGCTGAGGAAGGTGGTCATGTTCGTGCCAGTATAACCGGACTCATCGGAGCCGAAGTGGAAGAACTTGCAGCCCTTGCCTTTGAAGTACTCCACATACTTGCCCAGCAGCGCATAACCGTAGTTACGGGCAACTTCACTGGCGACGTCGAGGTTGCCATTGCTGGCATAGCTGGTGTCATGCACGATGGCCGTGGCGTGGCCGGGCATGTTCAGCATGGGGACGATGTCGATGTCCTTAGCAGTGGCGTAGGCGATGATGTCATCCATCTGAGCCTCCGTCAGATACCGGGTGTCCCCATTGAACGCGTAGTTGCCGTTCGTGATGTTGGCCTTGACCGTATCGCTGATCATCTCGACAGTCTCGTTAGAACTGTCCTCGAACGACAGGCTCATATCATCCAGCAGGAAGCGGCAGCCCCCATTGCCGAAGGCCAGCTGGAGCTGGTTGTACCCATACTGCGCCATCGTATCGATGAGCTTTTTGATATTTTCAACAGAAAAGTACTTCCGTCCGCAGTCGAGATGGACGATACGATACAACGGAGTATCGGCAGAAGTGCTCGACTTCGCCGCCAACGCTGCCCCTGGCAACAAGCTGAACACCATCACCAGCGCCAGGAACAGCGAAAGCACTTTTTTCTTCTTCGTACTCATACGCATTTCCTCCTAGTTCCTGAGGGGGATCGCGCCCACCGCTGGCGGCGCAGGACGGTCCACCCCCAGCATAGTTTCGATACGTGCCTACATTATAATTGTAAAATGGGCCCGTGTCAATCCGTCGGGCCGAAAAAATGCAGGCGGGCCAATCGGTTTCTGCGATTTCGCCAAAAAATGGGCGATGGGGGCGGAAACCGCGCGGTTTGCATTGCTTTTCCCCCGAAAACGCAGTATAATCAGGCATTATGATGCCGTTCATGCGGTCTGGCGGCGAGAAGGGGGGGACGGGGATGCGATCGCGCTATCGCGGGGCCATCGTGCTGTGCATGGACCTGTGCCTGATCTTCTCCTGCAACTGCCTCGTCTTCCTGCCCGCCATGCTGCGGCAGGACGTGCGGCCGTGGAACCTCTTCCTCCACATCGCGCTGCTGGCGGTGTGCATGCTGGTGTTCCAGATCCCTCTGCGCACCTACAACAGCCTCTGGCGCTACGCCGAGAGCCGGGAGTACCTGGCGCTGCTGGCGGGGATGGGGCTGGGATACCTATTATATACTGCGGTGGACCTGCTGGCTGGGATGAGCCTGATCTGGGTCCGCGGCGCGCTGACGGGCACGGCCCTGGCGCTGCTGCTGATGCTGGCGATCCGGTTCTGCTACCGCATCTACCGCTACCGCGTCTCCACGACCCGGTCGGAGGGGCGGAGCTACGTGGCGATCCTCGGCGCGGGCGCGGCGGGCGTGGCGCTGCTGCGGGAGCTGCGCGGCAACCCGGGCGGGCGATACATCCCGTACTGCCTGTTCGACGACGCGCCGGACAAGCGCGACAAGACGGTGGACGGGGTGCCGGTCTGGGGGCCGATCGACCGCCTGCCGGAATACCTACAGAACACGCCGGTGACGGAGCTGGTGATCGCGATCGCGCATCTGGAGGGCCCGCGTCGGCGGGAGATCCTGGACTGCTGCGCGCGGACGAGCTGCCGGATCCACATCCTGGACGATCCGCTGGCACAATTACAGCGCGGCCGCCCGATGGCGGGCGGGATGCGGCAGGTGCAGATCGAGGATCTGCTCGGCCGGGACCCGGTGGAGCTGGACACGGCGCGGGTGCGCGCGCTGCTGCACGGCCGGACGGTGATGGTGACGGGCGGCGGCGGCTCGATCGGGTCGGAGCTGTGCCGTCAGATCGCGGGGCACGGTCCGCGGCGGCTGATCGTGGTGGACATCGCGGAAAATAGTACATATGAATTGCAGAGCGACCTGCGGGCGCGGTACGGGGCGGAGCTGGATCTGCGGATCGAGATCGCGTCGGTCCGGGACCGGCGCAGGCTGGACGAGCTGTTCGCGCGGTACCGGCCGGAGGTGGTCTTCCACGCGGCGGCGCACAAGCACGTGCCGCTGATGGAGCGCTGTCCGGAGGAGGCGGTGAAGAACAACGTCTTCGGGACCTATCACACGGCGCTGACGGCGCGGAAGTACGGGACGGAGACGTTCGTGCTGATCTCGACGGACAAGGCGGTCAACCCGACGAACATCATGGGCGCGACGAAGTACCTGTGCGAGCAGGTCCTGCAGGGCCTGCGCGGGCAGGGGACGACACGGTTCACGGCGGTGCGGTTCGGCAACGTGCTCGGGTCGAGCGGGTCGGTGATCCCGCTGTTCAAGCGGCAGATCGAGCGCGGCGGCCCGGTGACGGTGACGGACAAGCGGATCATCCGCTATTTCATGACGATCCCGGAGGCGGTCCAGCTGGTGCTGGAGGCGGGGACCCTCGCGGAGAGCGGGGAGGTCTTCGTGCTGGACATGGGCGAGCCGGTGCGGATCCTGGACCTGGCGGAGAAGCTGATCCGTCTGTCCGGGTACACGCCGTACGTGGACATCCAGATCGAGGAGGTCGGCCTGCGGCCGGGGGAGAAGCTCTACGAGGAGCTGCTCACGGCGAGCGGCGACCTGCGCCGCACGCCGAACCGGAAGATCTTCGTCGAGACGCGCCCGCCGCTGGACGAGGCGGAGCTGGAGCGCTGGCTCGGCAGCCTGCGGGCGGCCCTGGACACGGGCCGCCGGGAGGAGATCTTCGCGCAGCTGCACGCCCTGGTCCCGACGTTCCGGGACCCGGACGAGGTCAACCGCGAGGCGGTCCGCCACCGGGCGGACGAGGTCTATGTGATCGCGCCCGCCGCGGTCGAGGTCCGTCCGTCCCGGTGAGATGAGGAGGATGGGATGAGTCGAAGAGGCAAGATCGGCCTGACGGTCGTGGCGGTGCTGCTGGCGGTGCTCGCGGCGGTGGTGATGTGGCGTTGGAACGACGTCCAGGCGCTGCGCTACGGGCTGACGCTCGACCCGATCACGATCGAGGAGCGGCTGGACGAGCAGCAGCAGGTCATCGGCGACGCGATGGACGAGTACGGCGTGCCGTCCTACGAGTTCACGCCGGAGGAGCTGGACCGGCTGGTCCGCGGCGAGGTGACGCCCGAGCAGGCGGCGCAGGAGGTGCTCGCGCACCGCGACCCGCCGCAGGGGACCGACGAGCCGACGCCGGAGCCGGCGCTGAGCGAGGCGGAGCAGGGGGTCCAGAGCTGCATCGCGCAGATGTACGTCCTCCAGTCGTATTACGAGGGGAAGCTCTCGGCGATCGCCGCGGACGTGGCGGCCGCGTCGGACACCCAGGAGGGCCGCCAGCAGGCGGTGATGGCGAAGCTCAACGAGCTGAGCGCGCTCGAGAGCGAGTGCGACGCGCGGGTCGCCGCCGTGGTGAAGGACCTGCGCGCCCATCTGGCGGCGAGCGGGAAGGACGACGGCCTGGCCCGCCAGGTCGAGGAGACGTATCAGACGGAGAAGAGCCTGAAGAAGGCGTACTATCTCCAGCTCTACCAGGGTGGCTGACGGATGATCGACCTGCATTGTCATATCCTGCCGGGCGTGGACGACGGCGCGGCCTCCGACGAGGAGAGCCTGGCCATGGCGCGTCTGGCGGTGGAGAGCGGCGTGACGGCCATCGCGGCGACGCCGCACTGCAACCTGCCCGGCGGGCCGAAGAACTACGCCGACGCCGCCCTGCGGGACCGCTTTTTGCACCTGCACCGGCTGCTGGTCCGGGAGGGGATCCCCCTGCGCCTGTACACGGGCGCGGAGGTGTACGCGACGCCGGAGGTCCCGGCCCTGCTGCGGGACCGGCGGCTGCTGACCCTGGGCGGGAGCCGGTACCTGCTGATCGAGTTCGGCTTCGACGAGCCGCGCAGCTTCGTCGAGCGGACGCTCGGGGCCGTCGCGGACGCGGGCCTGACGCCGGTGGCCGCGCACCCGGAGCGGTACTACTTCCTCCAGGACGACCCGACGCCGCTGCGCGACTGGGCGGCGCGCGGCTGGGCGATCCAGCTGAACAAGGGGAGCCTGTTCGGGCTCTTCGGGCGCGGCGCGGGCCGGGCGGCCCAGTGGTGCATGCGCGAGGGCTGCGTCCACCTGATCGGCAGCGACGCGCACAGCCCCTACCGCCGCACGACGCGGCTGTCGGACGTCCGGGCGCACGTGGCCCGCTGGAGCGGGCCGGAGGTGGCCGCCCTGCTGCTGGACGAGAACCCGGCGGCGATCCTGGCCGACCGGCCGATCGTGTCGGTGCGGGAGGCATTTTGAGAAGATGAGAGGACTGCATCTATGAGACGTTTTCGCTTGCTCGTGCTGGCGGTCGCCGTCGTGATGGCGGCGGCGCTGGCCGTCTCCGTGGTGGCGCAGCGCGCCGCGGCGGACCGGACCCTGCCGGAGATCCGCTGCCCCGAGGGGGCGCTGGAGCTGTCGGTCCGGGCGCTCGACGACCGGGCCCTCCTGTCCGGCGTGACCGCCTGGGACGAGAAGGACGGGGACCTGACGGACCGCATCGTCCTCCAGGGCCTGGGCAAGGGCGTCGAGGACGGCATGACCACGGCGACCTACGTGGTGGCCGACGCGGACCACCACGTGGCGACGAGGACGCGCCCGGTGCGGCTGGTGGACTACCAGCCGCCGCGCTTCACGCTGAGCCAGCCGCTGACCTATCCGGTCGGCGCGTCGATCGCGGTGCGCGACCGGCTGACCGCCTGGGACGCGGTCGATGGGGACCTGAGCGACCGGATCAAGCTCACGACGAGCGGGCTGGCGGTGTACAGCGAGGGGACCTATCCCCTCACCTGCGAGGTGACGAACAGCCTGGGCGACACGGCCACGGTGACGCTGGAGCTGACGATCCGCAACGAGCGCAGCGGCGCGCCGCAGATCGTCCTGAGCACCTACCTGGTCTATCTCCCGGCGGGCGCGGCGTTCGATCCGATGGCCTACGTGGACCGGGTCGAGGGCGGCCGGATGCAGAGCGTACAGGTCCGGCTCCCCGAGGGGGGGCTGACCGAGGGAACGACCGGGCGGGTGGTCTACACCTGCCCCGGTGCGAACGGGGAGACGGGCACCGCCACCCTGTATGTCGTCGTCGAGTGAGGTGGAGAGGATGGACGAACAACAGATCTTCCGCTGGTCGGAGCTGAACTATGTCTGCCTGCTCCGCCGCCTGGGGCGGGACGCCATGCTGATCCTGCTCGGCGGCGTCATCGCGGTGCTGGGCGTGCTGCTCGTGGCGGTGGACCATCATAAGGACGAATACACG
Organism: uncultured Eubacteriales bacterium; assembly: GCA_934567745.1. Taxonomy (GTDB): domain Bacteria; phylum Bacillota; class Clostridia; order Oscillospirales; family Oscillospiraceae; genus Evtepia. Next base: position 6,703 of record CAKTJM010000068.1, read on the forward strand.
GCGTCGGCGACGCTGGCGGTGAATGTGAAGAGCAGCAGCTATTCCGGGATCTATTCGGATCTGTCGGTCTCGTCGGAGATCGCGGACACCTTCACCCAGCTCTTCGAGAGCAACGTCTTCGCGGAGGTGGCGGCGAGCCAGCTCGGCGTGACGCGCCTGCCCGGCCGTCTGACGGCGTCGGTGATCCCGCAGACGAACCTGCTCACCCTGCGGGTGACGGCGGACGACCCGCTGGATGCCTTCGACACCCTGCAGATCATGCTGGACAACTACGACACCGTGTCGGAGCACGTGTTCCAGAACGTGGTGCTCAAGGAGCTCAACGCCCCCACGGTGCCGACGGCGCCCTCGAACCCGATCGACGTGGGCCGCCGCTGTGAGCGGGCCTTCGTGGTCGGCGTGGCGGTGATGGCGGCGGTCGTGGCCGTGGCCGCGGTGCTGAGCGACACGGTGCAGACGACGGCGGCCTTCCGCCGGAAGATCGCCGCGGCGCTGTTCGCGACGGTGCACCACGAGGAGAAGAACAAGACCCTGCGCACGAAGCTGCACCGGGCGAACCGCGGCCTGCTGGTGACGATGCCGGTGGCGAGCTTCCGGTTCACCGAGGAGATCGGCAAGCTGGCGGTGAAGCTCGACTACGCCGCGGGCGACGCGCCCGGCGGCCGCGTGGTGCTCATCACGAGCACGGCGGAGAACGAGGGCAAGTCCACCGTGGCGGCGAACCTGGCCCTGGTGCTGGCGCAGAGCGGGCATCGGGTGTTGCTGATCGACGCGGACCTGCACAAGGCGGCCCAGTGGAAGCTCCTCTCCCACCACCCGCAGACGGAGCTGCTCTCCGTCCTGGAGGGCGAGGCGGACGGCACGCCGGAGCATCTGGACCCGTACGGGCTGGACGTCCTGCTCTCGACGCGGTCGAGCACGGCCGCGGCGGAGCTGCTGGGCACGGACCGCATGGCGGCCCTGCTGGCCCGGGCGCGCGAGGGCTGGGACTATGTGGTGGTGGACTCGCCGCCCATGGCGATGTTCTCCGATGTCGAGGCCCTGGCCGACCAGGCGGACCTCTCGCTGCTGGTCGTGCGGCAGGACACCGTCCCGGCCCAGGTCATCAACGACATGGGCGACGCGCTGGGCCAATGCCGCGCGCGGTTCCTGGGCTGTGTGTTCAACGACGTGCGCAGCATGCCGCTCACGAACGACCACTACGGCTATGGCTATGGGTATGGCTACGGCTACGGCGGCTATGGCTATGGCGCACCGGGCCGCAAGCGGCACGGCGCAGGAGGAGGATCGGATGGACGAGCATAAGATCGACAGACAGGACGCGGAGACCATCGACCTCTCGCGGATCCTGGGCGAGTTCGCCAAGGCGGTCCGCCGTCTGTTCTGGCTCCCGCTGGCGCTGGCGGCGGTGTGCTGTCTCGCGCTGGTCCTGCGGGGCTGGTGGAGCTACACGCCCTATTACGCCTCCGAGGTGACCTTCACGGTCCAGACGACCGGCGGCAGCGAGAGCGACGTCGGCACGGTGACGAGCTATTACGACAAGACGACGGCCGAGCAGCTGGCCACGACCTTCCCCTACATCATCCAGTCGGACCTCTTCCGCGACCTGCTGCGGCAGGAGCTGGGCGTGGGCGCGCTGAGCAGCTCGCTCACGGCGGAGACGGTGGAGAACACGAACCTCTTCTCCCTGCGGGCCACCAGCCGGGACCCGCAGGACGCCTACGACACCCTCCAGGCGGTGATCCGGGTCTATCCCCGGGTGGCGGACTATGTGATCGGGACGTCGGGGCTGGACCTGCTGATCGAGCCGACGGTCGCCACGGAGCCGTACAACGCGCTGAGCCTTGGCCGCACGGCGGTCAAGGGCGCGGCGGTCGGCGTCCTCGCCGGTCTGGTGCTCCTGCTGGGCTACGCGCTCACGCGGCGGAGCCTGACGTCGCCGGAGGAGGTCAAGGAGCAGCTCAACCAGACCTGTCTGGGCGCGCTGCCGCAGGTGCGGTTCCAGCGGCGGCGGCAGGCGTTCGACCACCGGGTCTCGATCGGCAACGACAAGGTCTCCACGGCCTTCCAGGAGAGCGTGCGCAGCCTGCGCCTTCGCTTCCTGCGCCTGGCGCAGGAGGAGCACGTGCAGGTGGTGATGGTCACGAGCACGATCCCCGGCGAGGGGAAGACCACCGTGGCGGCGAACCTGGCCCTGAGCCTGAGCCGCAACGGGGCGCGGGTGATCCTGGTGGATCTGGACCTGCGCAGCCCGTCGGTCAAGCAGGCCCTGGGGCTGGAGGGCCCCTCGATCGGCCCCGCCGAGCTGCTGGCCCGGCGGGACGGCCGCACGGCGGACGCCCTGGTCCCGATGCCGGGGGAGGAGCGCCTGCAGATCCTGGCGGGCGATGCCGCGAGCGACGCGCCGAAGCAGCAGCTCGCCTCGCGGCGGCTCGGGCAGCTCCTGGGGGAGCTGCGGGGGATGGCGGACTACGTCGTCATCGACACGCCGCCGTGCGGGATCCTGGCGGACAGCGGGACGGCCGCGCGCCTGGCGGACGGGATCGTCTACGTCCTGCGCTCCGGCGTGGTGCAGACCTCGCACGTGCTCGACGGCCTGCAGTTCCTGGCCGGGACCGGGACCCGGGTGCTCGGCTGCGTCCTCAACGGCACGACCGCCGGCAGCCACGGCTACGGCTATGGGTACGGGTATGGCTATGGGGACGGCTATGGCTACGGCTACGGCCGCCCGCGCAAAAAAAGACCGCCCCAGGACGAGAAGCCCTGAGACGAGAAGACAGTCGAAAGATCCCGCAGGGATCTTTCGACGGAGAGATGCAGCCTGCTGCGCGCACTCGCCGCCCTG
>CAKTJM010000069.1 GCA_934567745.1 uncultured Eubacteriales bacterium
CTTCGGGGCCTTGAGCGGCTGCTTGCTGTCGTAGGGATGGACGGGATCGACCAGGACGTCCGGATGGAAGGCCCCGGTGAAGATCAGGCCGAAGCCGCCGCGCGCCCGCGCCTCGAAATAGGCCAGGCCGTCCTCCGAGAAGGCCCCGAAGGCGTCGTGGAGCGAGGGCAGGGTCAGCGGCCCGACGCAGAACCGGTTCGGGATCTCCATCGATCCGATCCGCAGGGGCTGGAACAGGCTGTCGTAGGACATATCGTTTCCTCCTGATTCTAAATTGAGTAGGGCGCACGATTGGTGCGCCCTACAGTTTGTCGAAAAAGCCTCGCAGAGTTTCGCGCCCGCAGGCGCGAAATGCAAGTCCGGTCATTTTCCCTGGCGACCTGTGCGCCGGGGAAAACACTTCTCAGCCTACAAGTGTGCGAGTCGTCCGTCGAAGACGGATGAGGAGTGCGCGTAGGAGGCTGCATCCCCTCTGTCGAAAGGCCCGCATGGGGTTTTCGACAGCCCGTAGGGCGCACGGTCGGTGCGCCCTACGTTGTTTTAAGTCTCTTCGTCCGGGCCTTCGTCGAAGGGCACGGCGTCGTCCGTCTCGGGCGCGCCGCCCTGCATCGCGGCCCACTGGTCCTTGGTGATCAGGATCTGACGGGGCTTGGAGCCCTCGGACGGGCCGACGATGCCCTCCTGCTCCATCTGATCCATCAGCCGCGCCGCGCGGGCGTAGCCGAGCTTCAGCCGCCGCTGGAGCATAGACACGGACGCCTGGCCGATGTCCAGCGTCACGTCCACGGCCGCGGAGAACAGCTCGTCCCGGTCCTCGTCGGGGCCGTCCCCGGCGGGATAGGTGCCGGGGCCGCCAGAGCCGCGGCCCTTCTTCTCGGCCTCCTGCATGTGCTGCTCGATCTGCTCCATGACGTCGTCGTCATAGTCCTCGCCGCTGTTCTGCTTGACGGCGCCCACGACGGCGGCGACCTCCTCGTCGGAGATGAAGCAGCCCTGGACGCGCAGGGGCTTGCCCGCGCCGAGGGGGGACCAGAGCATGTCGCCCTTGCCCACGAGCTTCTCCGCACCGGGGGTGTCGAGGATGATGCGGGACTCGAGCGACGAGGCCACGGCGAAGGCGACCCGCGAGGGGATGTTCGCCTTCATCAGGCCGGTGATGACGTCGGCGGAGGGCCGCTGCGTCGCGATCACCAGGTGCATCCCGGCCGCGCGGCCCATCTGGGCGACGCGGCAGATGGACTCCTCCACCTCCTTGGCCGCGACCAGCATGAGGTCGGCCAGCTCGTCGATGACCACGACGACCTTCGGCATGGTCTCGACGTTCTCCTGGCGCTTGGCCCACTGGTTATAGGACGCCAGGTCGCGCACGCCCGCCTCGGAGAAGAGGCGGTAGCGCTTCATCATCTCGACCACGGCCCATTGCAGCGCCCCGGCAGCCTTCTTCGGGTCGGTGACGACGGGGATCAGCAGATGCGGGATGCCGTTGTAGACCCCCAGCTCGACCATCTTCGGATCGACCATGATGAGGCGGACCTTCTCGGGGGTGGACTTGTACAGGAGACTGGTGAGCAGAGAGTTGATGCACACGGACTTACCGGAGCCGGTGGTGCCCGCGATCAGCATGTGGGGCAGCTTGGAGCAGTCGCCCACGATGTAGTTGCCGCCGATGTCCTTGCCGACGGCGAAGGCCACGCTGGACTTGTGCCGCACGAAGGCGGGGGACGCGAGCACCTCGCGGATCGGCACGGGGGTGACGACCTTGTTGGGCACCTCGATGCCCACGACGGAGATCTTGCCCGGCACCGGGGCGATGCGCACACTGGAGACGCCCAGCGCCAGGGCCACATCGTCCGAGAGGTTCGTGAGCTTGTTCAGCCGCACGCCCTGTTCGAGCGAGACCTCGTACCGCGTGACCGACGGGCCCTGCACGGCGCCGACGACGTGGCCGTCGATGCCGAAGGAGGTCAGGATGCCGCCCAGGCGGTCGAGCGTCCCCTCCAGCTCCTCGTGGGCCGCGCGGGCGGCCTCGCCGCTGGGCGCGGTGAGCAGCTCCAGCGAGGGATAGGTATACGGGACCGGCTGGCCGTCGCGGTCGCGCTCGATCGCGCTGGCCACCTCGTCGGCCTCTTTGCGGATCTCGGCCTGCTTCTGGCTGCGGGTCGGCTCCTTCTGCCCGGTGACGGGCGCGCCCCACACGGGCGGCTCCGCCGCCGCAGGCGGGACCGGCTCGGCCGCGGGAGGCTCCGCGGCGGCCAGCTCGTCCTCATGGGCCAGCTCGTCGAGGACCTCATCGGGCCGCTTGACGTTCGTCTTGCGGCTGAAGAAGGCGCGCTTGGCCCCCTCGAAGAGTCCCGTGCCCGCCTCCTTCGCGTTCCGCTGCTTCTTGGCAGAAGGCGGGGCCGTCTCGTCTCGGCGGGGCGGCACGTCGTCCAGCGGCAGGTCCGCCGCCTTGCGGCGGGCGCCGCCGCCGAAACTCGGGGACGGGAAGGGGGCGAAGGTCTCCTCCGCCTTCAGAGGCAGCTCGTCGCGGTCGTCCTCGTAGACATCGTCGTCATAGCGGACGTCCTCGTCGTCATACGCATAGCGGTCCAGACGGGCCTCCTGGCGGCCGCGGTGCAGCGCCAGGAGCTTGGCCGGGGTCAGATGGGCCGCCGCGGCCAGCAGCACGAGCAGGGCGAGGATCAGGAAGATCGCGGCCCCCGCCCGGCTGAACCAGCTCGCGAAGGACACGCTCAAAAAGCCGCCCAGCACGCCGCCGCAGAGCAGGCGCTGGCCGTCGATCCACAGGAGCTGGATGGACTTGGTCCCGATCTGATACGCATAGGGCGAGAGGAACAGGTGCAGCACCGCCGCCAGGATGACCGGACTGATGCCCAGGCACCACAGCCGCGCGCGGACCGGCCCGCTCCGCCGCAGGAGCAGCAGGAGCGCCGCCCACACTAGGACCGCCGGCATCGCGTAGAAGCAGTAGCCGAGCAGGCCCTTCACGCCGCCGCAGAGCAGATCGACGACCACGGCCCGGTTGCGGGACATGCCCAGCGCCAGCAGGACCGCGACGAAGAGGCACACGCCCGCGCCGATGCCGCGCGCGAGCATATCTGGGACATAGACGGGCGCGGTCTTGCGGGCCCTGGGCTTCGCCGGGGCGGAGCGCTTCGTCTCCCCCTTCTTTTCAGGGGACTTTTTCGTGTTCGTTGGTTTCTTTTGTGCCATGCCTCGCTCCTTCCTTGGATGGGCTCGGTGGGATCAGCGGAAGATGAGGGTCGCCACGACGGCCGCCGCGCCGACGCCCCAGCAGTAGTAGGCGAAGTTGCCGAACTTGCCCTTGTCCGCCAGCAGGTTGACCAGGCGGATGGCGAAGTAGCCGGAGACCGCCGCGATGACGGTGCCGACCAGGTAGATGGGCAGCAGGGCCGGGTCGATGCCCTCCGCGACGGCGTCCTTGATGCTGATGATGTTCGCCCCCAGCACGGCGGGGATGGACATGAGGAAGGAGAACCGCACGGCGAACTTCCGGCTGAAGCCGCGCGTCATCCCTGCCGCGATGGTGGTGCCGGACCGGGACAGGCCGGGCACGACGGCGACGGCCTGCGCGCAGCCGACCAGGAGCGCATCGAGCATCGTGGACGACCGGGCGGTCTTGCGGCCATGGGCCATGCGGTCCGAGAAGAAGAGGATGCAGCCGGTGGCCAGCAGGGCGAAGCCGATGAAGAGGGTGCTGCCATACAGGCCCTCGACCTTGTCCTTGATGGGCAGGATCACGAAGAGCGGCAGGGTCGCCAGGACGATCATGACGATCATCCGCCCGTCCGGCGAGAGCCGCTGGACCTGCGCGCGCCGCTTGGCGGAGAACAGGCAGGCGACCAGCGAGACGAACTCACGCAGCAGCGCGACGATGTCCTTCCAGTAGTAGACGAAGATGGCGATCAGCGTGCCCAGGTGCAGGAGCACGTCGAAGAACAGGTTCCCGCCGGACTCCGGATCGACCAGCCCGAAGAAGTGCTGGAAGAGGGACAGGTGGCCGGAGCTGGAGATGGGCAGGAACTCCGCCACGCCCTGGATGAGGCCCAGGAGGATGGAAGACAGATAGTTGAGCAAGGCGCGTCACCTCCCGCCGGTCACGCCCGATAGAGGGCGCGCATGGCCTTGTAGGTCATATAGCAGTCGAGCTTGGCCGTCGTCTCGAAGGGGGCGTGCATGGACAGGACGGGCACGCCCGCGTCGATCGTGTCGATGTTGCGGTTGGCCATATAGCAGGCCACGGTGCCGCCGCCGCCCTGGTCGGTCTTGCCCAGCTCGGCGAGCTGCCAGACGACGTGCTCCTCCGCGAACACGCGGCGCAGACGGCCCACCAGCTCGGCGGAGGCGTCGGACGCGCCGGACTTGCCGCGCGCGCCGGTGTACTTGCTGATGCACACGCCGTAGTTGAGGAAGGCGCTGTTGCGCAGCTCGTAGGCGTCGGCGAAGTTCGGGTCGAAGGCGGCGGTCACGTCGGCGGAGAGGCAGAGGGAGGTCTCATAGCAGGACTTGAGCGGCACGCCCTGCGCGTCGCACAGGTCGCTCATGAAGGTGTCGAAGGCGGCCGACTGCATCCCGGAAACGCCCTCAGAGCCGATCTCCTCCTTGTCGGCCAGGACGCAGACCGCCGTGGTCTCGGGGGCGTCCAGCTCCAGGATCGCCTTGAGGATGGCGTAGGAGCAGACGCGGTCGTCCTGACCGTAGGCCCCGATCACGGAGCGGTCCAGGCCGATGTCCACGGCCTTGGCGGCGGGGACGGCCATCAGCTCGGCGGAGAGGAAATCCTCCTCGACCATGCCGTACTTCTCGTTGAGGAGCGCCATGATCTGGAGCTTCACGCGGTCGCTCCCCTCCTCCTTGCCGAAGGGACGGCTGCCGAGGAAGACGTTGAGCTGCTCGGCGGAGACGATCTCGCCCATGACCTTCTTGGCCTGGTCGGAGGCCAGGTGCGGCAGCAGGTCGCCGACGGTGAACTGCGGGTCGCCGGGGTCCTCGCCGATGCGGATGGGCTGGACGGTGCCGTCCCGCAGGACGACCACGCCGTGCAGCGCCAGCGGGATGGTGGTCCACTGGTACTTCTTGATGCCGCCATAATAGTGGGTCTTGGCGTAGGCCAGCTCGTTGGTCTCGTAGAGGGGGTTCTGCTTGAGGTCGAGACGCGGGGAGTCGATGTGCGCCGCACCGATGACGCTGCCCTGGGCGAGGGAGCGTTCGCCGATCACGGCGAGCATGAGGGCCTTGCCGCGGTTGTTGCGGTAGACCTTATCGCCGGGCTGGAGCTTCGTGCCCCGGACCAGGGGCCGGAAGCCCGCGGCCTCGGCCAGCTCGATGGCATAGGCGACGCACTCGCGCTCGATCTTGCCGGCGTCGAGGAAGGCCTTATAGCCCTCGCAGTAGTTGGTGATGGCCAGCTCCTCGCCCTCCTCCAGGCGGTCGTAGCCGTTCTTGCGGACGTGGAACAGCTCCTGCTTCTTCTCCTCGATGGGCGTCAGCTTCTTGGTTCCTTCCATGAGATGAACAGTCCTTTCTGAAATGCAGAGTTCGTAAATAAAACTAAGACCTAGACTAGGGGACTCCGGTCTGGTCCGCGAGAGCGGAGTGACCGACGGTCCTTTAATTGGCCAGGATCTGGCGGAACAGGTCCTGAGCACGCTTGGCGAAGGTCTCGACGGTGTCCGCCTCGGTGCTCTCGATCGTGTAGTCACAGTGTGCCCGGAACCAGTCGCTGCTTTTCTGCGCCGAGACGCGCAGACGGGCATACTCCTCGGAGATGCCCTCGCGCGCCATGATGCGCCGCACGCGCAGGTCCTCCGGCGCGACGATGGCGACCGTGCAGTCGCAGTAGCGCAGGAGGGTGCTCTCGATCAGCGCGATGGCGTCGATGGCAGCGGCGGGACGCCCCTCGGCCCGCGCCTGAGCGATGCGGCGGCCGACCTCCTCGTCCACGTACTTGTGGGTGATGGCGTTGAGATCGGCCAGCGCGGCCTGGTCCGCGAACACGACGGCCCCGAGCTTCTTCCGGTCCAGCACGGTCCCGTCGTAGACGGGGCCGAACCGGGCGCAGATCTCCGCCCGCATCGGCGCGCTGGAGACGGTCAGGTCGTGATAGACGGCGTCGGCGTCGAGGATGACGCCGCCCAGCCCCGCCAGGGCGTTGAGCGCGGTGGTCTTACCGGCCCCGGTGGGGCCGGTGATGCCGATGACCTTCATCGTCCGCACCCCCTCAGCAGGTCTTGATGAAGTCCAGGATCTCCTGGCCGGGGATGGCCCCCTCGCGGAGGATCTTCGGCTCGTCGCCGCTCAGGTCCACCAGGGTGGACTCCACGCCCAGGGCGCAGGTGCCGCCCTCGACGACGCCCTCGATGCGGCCGTCGAAGTAGTCCAGGACCTCCTTGGTGGTCTTGGGGCTGGGCTGGTCGGAGATGTTGGCGGAGGGGGCGGCCAGCGGGCGGCCCAGCTCCCGCAGGATCGCCAGCGTCAGCGGGTGGTCCGGGCAGCGCACGCCCAGCGTGATCTCGTCGGCCACGACGGCCTCGGAGACCACGCCCCGGTCCTTCAGGATCATGGTCAGCGGGCCGGGCCAATACTTCTCGGCCAGACGGTAGGCGGCCTGCGGGATGTCCTCGCAGTACTCCTCGACCATGTCCATCCCCGTCACGAGGATGCTCACGGCCTTGTCGGGGTCGCGCTTCTTCTTCTCGTACAGCATCCGCACGGCCACGCCGTCCATCGCGTCGGCGGCCAGGCCGTAGACGGTCTCGGTGGGGACGGCCACCAGGCCGCCCTTGTTGAACATCTTGACGACGTCGGCGACGTCCTCCATCGTATAGCGCTTGGTGTCGATCGGGCCTCTCAGCATCATGATCCGCTCCTTTTCTGTTTTTCCATCTGGTCGTGGAGGGCCAAGGCCTCCACGAACTCGTCCAGCTCGCCGTCGAGCACGGCGTCGAGCCGGTACAGCGTCAGGCCGATCCGGTGATCGGTGACGCGCCCCTGCGGGAAGTTGTAGGTCCGGATGCGCTCGTTGCGCATCCCGGTGCCGACCTGGCTGCGCCGCTGGGCGCTGACCTGGTCGTCCTGCTCCCGCCGCTTCGCCTCGAACAGGCGCGAGCGCAGGATCTGCATCGCCTTCTCGCGGTTCTGGAACTGGCTGCGCTCCTGCTGGCACTCGGCCACGGTGCCCGTGGGCCGGTGGATCAGCCGCACCGCCGAGGAGGTCTTGTTCACGTGCTGGCCGCCCGCCCCGGAGGCGCGGTAGACCTGCATCTCGATGTCCGACGGGTCGAGCGCCAGCTCCACCTCATCGACCTCCGGCAGCACCGCCACCGTGCAGGTCGAGGTGTGGATCCGGCCGCCGGACTCCGTCTCCGGGACCCGCTGGACCCGGTGGACGCCGGACTCGTACTTGAGCCGCCCGTAGGCGTCGTCCCCCGACACGAGGAAGGACACCTCCCGGATGCCGCCCAGCTCCGTGTCGCTCAGGCCCGCCAGCTCCAGCCGCCAGCCCTGGCGCTCACAGTACATGGCGTACATCCGATAGAGCGACGCGGCGAACAGCGCGGCCTCCTCGCCGCCCACGCCCGCGCGGATCTCCATCACGACGTCCTTCCCGTCCAGGGGGTCCTTCGGCAGGAGCAGGAGCCGCAGCTCCTCCTCCAGCCGGGCGCGCCGCTCCTTGAGCGGCTCGTACTCGGCGCGGGCCAGCGCGCGGCACTCCGGGTCGGCCAGGAGCGCCTCCAGGCCCGCCAGCTCATGCCCCGCCGCGGTCCACGCCCGATAGCGCGCCACGACCGGTTCGAGCTGCTTGCGCTCCCGGGTCAGGTCCGCCAGCCGCTTCGGATCGGCGTAGGTCTCCGGCTGGGCGAGCTGGGTCTCCAGCTCCTCCAGCCGCAGGGCCAGCGCTTCGAGCTGCTCCTGCATTCACTCGCCCTGCGCGGCGGCCTTGGCCTTCTCGGCCTCTTCCTCGGCCTCGCGGCGCTGATAGTCCTCCAGCATGGCCTCGTACTGCCGCATCATCATGGAGTACTCATAGGCGGCCGCCTCGGAGGCGGTCATGGGGGAGTCGTCCTCCTTGCCCGGTGCGGCGGACGGCGCGTCCTCGGCGGGGGCGGCGGCCTCCGGCTCCTCCTCCTCGACCTCGTTGAGCGCGCCCTCGGCGGCCTTCTGCTCCATGAGGTCGAAGAGCTCCTTCATCTTGTCCTCGGTGGTGCGGTCCTGGGTCATCTTCTTTTCCTGTTCAGACATGGGTGATCCTCCTTATGTTCGTTCCCTCTCGGGACGTGTGTCGTCGTTCAGCCTTCCTCGGCGGCGATGGCCTCCGACAGCGCCTCCCAGCGCTCCATCAGCTCGTCGTACTCCGCTGTGTAGGCCGCCTCCTGCTCCAGCAGCTCCTGGAGCCGCTGATAATCGGAGGCCGCGGCCTCCTTCTCCTCGCCCAGCGCGGCCAGGAGCCCGTCGAGCTTCTCCATCCGCTTCTCGGCGGCGGCCAGGTCCTTCCGGAGCTGCTTCGTGCCGCCGGTGCGCTTGGGCTTCTCCTTCTTCGGCTTCTCCTCCTTCACGGGCGGGGGCGCGAGGGCCTTCTGCCGCTCCCGCATCGCCTGATAGGCCGTGTAGTCCCCGCGGAAGTCGGAGATATGTCCGTCCTCCAGCGTCCAGATCCGCGTGGCGAACCGGTCGATGAAATAGCGGTCGTGCGAGACGAAGAGCAGCGTGCCCTCATAGTCCTCCACCGCGCCCTCGATCCACTCGCGGGCGTCGAGGTCCAGGTGGTTCGTCGGCTCGTCGAGGATGAGGAAGTTGACCTTCTCGTCCATGAGCATGCACAGCCGCAGGCGGCTCTGCTCACCGCCGGAGAGGACGGAGACGGGCTTGAACACGTCCTCGCCGCGGAAGAGGAACCGCGCCAGCCGGTCGCGCGCCTGCTGGGCGTCGCATCCGGCCTCGTAGAGCATCGTGTCGTAGAGGCTCCGCTCCGGATGGGCGAAGTGGATCTGCTGGGGCAGGTAGCCGATCTTCACCGTCAGGCCCAGCTTGATCTTCCCCGCGTCCTGGTCCTCCTCGCCAAGGATGAGCTTGAGCAGCGTGGACTTCCCCGTCCCGTTGTCGCCCAGGAGGGCGATCCGGTCGCCCGGCTCCACGCGCAGGTCCACGTCGCGGAAGAGCGTGCGCCCCTCGAAGGACTTCTCCACCCCATGCAGGGTGAGCAGGTCGTCCGCGAAGAACTCCGCCTCGCCGAAGCGGGCCGTGAGCTTGCGGTCCTTCGTGGGCCGGGCGGTGTGGTCGAGCTTGGCGATGCGCTTCTCGATGGAGAAGGCCCGCTTGTGGAGCTTGTCGCTGCCCATGAACGCCCAGAGATGGATGGCGTCCGCGGCCTTCTGGAGCTGCTCGATCTTGGCC
>CAKTJM010000070.1 GCA_934567745.1 uncultured Eubacteriales bacterium
CCCAGCAGATAGTGCAGCAGGGCGACGGTCGCGCCGTCGTCCAGCCCGCGGACGAGCCCGACGAGCCGGTCGCCGTCCCAGGCGGAGATGACCTGGGTGGAGTTGCGCAGGCCCGCGACGAGCTTGTCCGGATACCGGCCGGAGGCCCAGCCGACGGACAGGAAGAGCCGCAGGAAGTCCTCGAAGGATCGGGCCAGGGGATAGACGAAACGGTCGGCGCAGGTCTCGGGGTCGCAGGCGAAGACCATATCGCCATAGGGCGCGAGGAAGCAATACAGGATGCAGCCCTCGAAGCCGATCGGGCTGGCGTTCAATGGATAACAGAAGTAGGGAGATATCTCTTCGCTTCCCGCCGTGCCAGACAGATCAGGCTGCCGTCGAGGTCCAGGTCTTTGTATCGTTCATAAGTAGGGTCCATATCAGGTCGCTCCTTTTGGCTGTACCGCTCGAGCGCAAGGGGCGGCGGGTCTATGTGGCGGCCATCGTCGCGCGCGACGAACAGGCCGGGCGATACTATCTGTATGAGGCCGTGGATCAGTCGGGACAGATGCTCTATGGGGACGAAAAGACCCGAGCACACCATCCAGACGGGTTCGCGACCGAAGGGCCGCAAGACACCGTAAGCACGCTCGGGCAGGGCGAAGCAACTTCACCCTAGATCATCATACCAGAGACGCCGGAGGAAAGCAAGCGGAACATCTCGGGAGATGGATTCGATTTGCGAGAGGGTGCTCCGAAAGAAAGCGCCGTGGCACTGGTAAAAAAACCGGCCGACCCGTGATGGGACGGCCGGTTTTTCAGTGGGTAATAGGTTTCTTTTTCGTGTCACGGATGCGAAAAGTGGGGAAAGAAAAAGTCCCGAAAACCACCTGAAATAGATGATTTTCGGGACTTTTGGTCCGAGTGCTGAGATTCGAACTCAGGGCCTCTTGAACCCCATTCAAGCGCGATACCAAACTTCGCCACACCCGGATCTTCAGTTGTTCGCTGTCGCATCTGACAGCTTAATTAGCATATCACGGGCAACGAGTTTTGGCAAGCATTATTTTACAAAAAACTGCACAATGCGATTGGGCTATTTTATGACTGGATCGGTCGGATCATACGATCCCAGCCTGGATGATGTCTCGCAGCACGATCTGCGACCAGGTCTCCAGCCGCTCGGCTACCGCCTCCAGCTCCGCCACCGTGGCCCAATCGCCGGACATCTTCTCGGTCTCGCGGACCGTGACGGCCCCCTCGGCCTCCAGCAGATAGACCAGCGCCGCGTGATAGTCGCTCACGCCGCCGTTGTTCTCATTGAGCACGCCCACACAGCGCAGCGACACGACCCGCTCGACGGAGACCTCCTCCGCCAGCTCCCGCAGCAGCCCGGCGGTGAGGGGGTCGCTCGAGGTCTCCTCCGCGGCATCGATGTGTCCGCCGACGCCGAGCGACAGCTTGTCGTGCAGCCGCGCCTCGGTCTGCTTGCGCTTGCGGCGCAGGAGGAAGTACCGGCCCGCCTGCCGGACCACGACGTAGGGGATGATCTGCTTCGCCGTGGCGTCGTACTCGGCCTGATCGCGGGGGAGGAAGTAGTGGTGCTCCTGCACGAACCGCCGCACCGGCTCGATCGCCTCCGTCCAGAACCCCTCACCGGGCAGCAGCGCCTCCAGCGCCGCGCGCTCGACCACCAAAACCTCTTCCATCACGGACACCGCCTTACTTAAATAATGATGTAGTCCCCATTGTACCACGATCCCGGCGGGATGCAAGCAGATCTGTACTTGTGTACTTGACAGGACAGGTCTAACGTGTTAAACTCCCAGCATAAAGGTTTACACTGTTCGACCTTTGAAAGGAGGAGCGAGGATGCCACCGAAGATCTTTGAGAGCGAGCAGCGCTTCTGCCGCATCCTGTGGGCGCATGAGCCGATCAACAGCACCGCCCTCGTGAAGCTGTGCAAGGAGCAGCTCGGCTGGAGCAAGGCCACGACCTATACGGTCATCCGCCGCCTGTCCGAGCGCGGCGTGGTGAAGAACGAGCACGCTGTGGTCCGGTCCCTGGTCTCCCGGGACGAGGTCCGCACCGCCCAGGCCGACGAGCTGATGGCGCGGAGCTTCGACGGCTCCCTGCCCGCGTTCCTCGCGGCCTTCCTGGGCGGGAAGACCATCTCCGCGGAGGAGGCCGCCGAGCTGAAGCGTCTCATCGACGCGCATGAGGAGGGCCGGGCATGAACGAGCTGTTCCTGGAGGTCCTCGCGCTGGATCGCACCGCGATCCCTGTGATCCTGGCCGTCGTCCTGGCCCGTGCCCTCCTGTGCCGCGCGCCGCGGCGGTGGAGCTATGCGCTCTGGGCGGTGGTCGGGTTCCGCCTGTGCTGTCCGGTCTCGTTCACGGCGGCGTTCAGTCTGTTCCGCCTGCCCGGACTGAGCCAAGCCGGTGGGGGAGGGGACGGGACGGCCGTCCCGGCGGTCCTCGCGCCCGTGCTGCCCGCGGCGGGCGGTGCGCCGTCGGCGCTCGAGCCGACCCTCCCCGCGGTGTCCGCCGCTGCGCCCGTGCCGCTCTGGCTGTCCGTCGGGAGCCTGGTTTGGGTGATTGGGATGGCCGTTATGATCGTCTGGGCGGTCGTGTCCCTCCTGCATCTGCGCGCCCGCGTGGCGACGGCGGTGCGGTGGGAGGGGAACGTCTACCTCTCCGAGCACGTCCGCTCGCCCTTCCTGCTCGGCCTGTTCCGCCCGCGCATCTATCTCCCGTTCGGCGCGGAGGGGCTCGGACCGGTCCTCGCGCACGAGCGCTATCACCTGCGCCACGGCGACCACTGGGTGCGGCTCCTCGCCTTCGTGCTCCTGACCGTCCACTGGTTCGACCCGTTCTGCTGGCTGGCCTTTTTCCTCATGGGGCGGGACATGGAGCTGCGCTGTGACGAGGCCATCCTGGCACGGAGCGATGGGGACCTGCGGACGCAGTACGGGACGCTCCTGCTGGGTTTCGCGGCCCCGCGCGGCTTCCCGGGGCCGCTGGCCTTCGGGGAGACGGGCGTGGCGGTCCGCATCCGCAGCGCCCTGCGCTGGCGGCGGCCGCGCCCGTGGGCGACCGCTGCCGCCGCGCTCCTGTGCCTGGCCGTCTGCGCCGCCTGCGCCGCCGATCCGCTGGACCAGCCGGGGCAGGTGGGACCGGCGGACGACACCGCGGTGACCGTGGGGTCCGGGACGGTCTGGCGGCATTCGCTGCTCAGCTCCGGCCCTCCCGACTATCCGCTCACGCCCGCGCTGGACTATGGCGCCCTCACGGCGGAGTGCGCCGAGGGCGCGCTCGTCCGCAGGGACGGGACCGGGATGGAGCGGACGCACCAGATGACGCTCGGCCCAGGCGAGACCCTGTACTGGTCGCCCTGGGGACAGGAGGACGTCCTGGTCGAGCGCGACACGATCCGTCTCGTCTTCCGGGACGCGGACGGCGGAACGGTCCTGTGGGACGCTGCGGTCGAGGTCACGCTGACCGGGCAGGGGGAGGACGGCTGGTATACCTATCACTTCTCCCTCTCGTCCGACACGGGGCTGTATCTGACCGCGGACCGGTCCGGCGGGGGCCTGATCCGCCCGGCGACCCTGGACACCTTTGTCGCCGACGCCGTCCACGCGGCGTGCGCCCGCTTCGACGTCGGCGCCGCCCTCCTGACGGAGGACTATGCGGTCGTAGAGACCCACACGAGCGGCGAGCGGACCGAGGTCGAGGTGCGCGCCGTCTGCGCCCGCTTCCACGCGCAGGACGGCGTCCCGCAGGAGCTGGACCGCCACGCCCTGGAGGGGACCATGACCTTCTGGCAGCCGGAGGAGGGCTATCTCCGGTGCGAGGAGAACGGGCTCGCCGCCGTCGAGGCCCCCGCGTGGGACGATGCGGCGCTCTATGAGGGCTGCTATGCCCAGGCCGCGGCCTATTTCTCCGGCGGCTGAAAATGACGAAAATAATGCTTGCCATCCGGCGGGAAAGCTGGTATAATGCTTCAGGTCTATGTAACAAGGGTGGTCCTCTGCGGTGCCGTCGAAGGGACGGCAGAAGCTGCCGCATGAACGCCTGTCAACAGGAGGAAAAAAGACTATGGATCTGATGAAAAGCTTTGTCGAGAAGAACATGCCTGTCAAGGAGGCCCCCCAGGTCACCGTCGGCGACACCGTCCGTGTGCACCTGAAGGTCAAGGAAGGCAACCGTGAGCGTATCCAGGTGTTCGAGGGCACCGTCATCGCGAAGAAGCATGGCGGCATCAACGAGACCTTCACCGTCCGCCGCATCTCCTATGGTGTCGGCGTCGAGAAGGTGTTCCCGCTGTACAGCCCCATCATCGAGAAGGTCGAGACCATCCGCAGAGGTAAGGTCCGCCGCGCCAAGCTGTATTATCTGCGCGATCGCGTGGGCAAGGCAGCCAAGGTCAAAGAGAAGCTTTGAGTCCCTCCAGAGACCGTCTCGAACGAGACGGTCTCTGTCTTTTGTGGCCGTCTTCGACCGTCTCGGACCGAAGGCGGCTTTTTTTCATCAGCCCCCTTTTCAAGCGGGGGAAAATCGTGTATACTGATACGTCAAACAAGGACAGACCGGATACGGAAGGAGGGCCGTGCGTATGAACATCCAGTGGTATCCCGGCCATATGACGAAGACCCGGCGGATGATGGCCGCGGACATGAAATATGTGGACGTGGTGGCGGAGATCATCGACGCCCGCATCCCCATCGCCAGCCGCAACCCCGACATCGACGACCTGGTGGGCAGCAAGCCCCGCGTGGTCGTCCTCAACCGCGCCGACCAGGCCGACCCCGCCGCCAGCAAGCTCTGGGGCGAGTGGTTCCGCGCCCGCGGCATCTCGGTCCTCGAGTGCGACGCCAAGTCCGGCCGCGGGGTCAACCAGTTCTCCGCTGTCATGCGCGGGGCACTCCGAGAACAGATCGCCCGCTGGCGCGAAAAGGGCCAGGTGGGCCGCCCGGTCCGCGCGATGGTGGTCGGCATCCCCAACGTGGGCAAGTCCACCTTCATCAACAAGGTCGCCAAGCGCAAGTCCGCCAAGGCGTCCGACCGCCCCGGCGTCACCCGCGGCAAGCAGTGGATCACCGTGGACCAGGGACTGGAGCTGCTGGACACCCCCGGCATCCTGTGGCCGAAGTTCGAGGACGAGACGATCGGGATGCACCTGGCCTTCACCGGCGCGGTGCGCGACGCGATCATGGACGTCGAGACCCTGTCCTGCCACCTGATCGAGCTGCTGGCCCAGCGCAAGCCCGCGTCCCTGACGGAGCGGTTCAAGATCGTCCCCGAGGAGGGGATGACCGGCTGGGACCTGCTGGAGGCGGGCGCGCGCAAGCGCGGCTTCCTGGTCTCCGGCGGTGAGATCGACCTGGAGCGCATGGCCAACATCCTCCTCGACGAGTTCCGCGCCGGGAAGATGGGCCGCATCACGCTGGAGCTGCCCGAGGACCTGGAGAAGGGGACCGAGGATGGCTGATCTGTGGACGATCGAGGAGGCCCGCTTCGCCGAGGGAGCCGGGACCATCTGCGGCGTCGATGAGGCCGGGGCCGGTCCGCTGGCCGGGCGCGTCTATGCCGCGGCGGTCGTGCTGCCGCGCGGCTGGAGCCACCCGTGGCTCGACGACTCCAAGAAGGTCACCGAGCGCCGCCGCGAGGCCCTGTACGACATCCTGATCCGGGAGGCCGCGGCCTGGTCCGTCGCCTGGGCGGACGAGCACGAGATCGACGCGATCAACATCCTCAACGCCCGGATGCTGGCCATGGACCGCGCGATCGCGGGCCTGCCCACGCCGCCGGACCTGGCCCTGATCGACGGCAACCGCTGCACGGGCATCCGTGGCCGCTGCGAGACGGTGGTCCACGGGGACGCGCAGAGCGCGTCCATCGCGGCGGCGTCCATCCTGGCGAAGGTCTCGCGGGACCGGTACATGCTGGAGATGGCCGAGCGCTATCCCCAATACGCCTTCGAGCGCCACAAGGGCTATCCCACGAAGCTCCATTACGAGCGCCTGCGGCTCTACGGTCCCTGTCCCATCCACCGCCTGACCTTCCTCAAGAAGCTATGAGCGGCGGCGACAGACAGGCCCTGGGCCGCTGGGGCGAGGACCGGGCGGCCCGCTGGCTCCAGATCCGCGGCTATCGCATCGTGGCCCGGCGCTACCGCCGCCGCGGCGGCGAGGTGGACCTGATCGCGCAGCAGGGAGAGTTCCTCTGCTTCGTGGAGGTGAAGCTCCGCCGCGACGCCCGCATGGGCGAGGCGCGCGAGGCCGTCGATCGGCGCAAGCAGGAGCGGCTCCGCACCGCCGCCATACACTATCTAATAGAATATCCCACCGACCTCCAGCCGCGCTTCGACGTGATGGAGGTCTATGCCCCGGAGGGCATGCAGACGCAGCGGCCGGTCATCCGGCACTGGCCGAACGCCTTTTGACGGCCCTCCGACCGATAGGACCCACCCCCCGACAAGCAAGGAGTTGACCTGAATGAAGTACATCAGCACCCGCAACAAGGACGTCTCGCTCACGGCCAGCCAGGCCATCGCGCAGGGCCTCGCCCGCGACGGCGGCCTGCTCACCCCCGAGGTCCTGCCCAAGCTGCCCGCCGGTCTGCTGGCCGACCTGGCCAAGCGCCCCTACGCCGAGCGCGCCGTCGCCATCATGGGCCTCTTCCTGGACGATTTCTCCGAGGAGGAGCTGCGCGCCTTCACCGCCGCCGGATACGGCCCCGACAAGTTCGACGACCGCCGCGTGGCCCCGCTCACCACCCTTGACGACGACACCTACTGCCTGGAGCTGTGGCACGGTCCCACCTCCGCGTTCAAGGACATGGCGCTCCAGATCCTGCCGCACCTGCTCACCGCGTCCCTGGTGAAGAACGACGAGAAACGCACCGTCTGCATCCTCGTCGCGACCTCCGGCGACACCGGCAAGGCGGCCCTGGAGGGCTTCCGCGACGTGCCCGGGACGAAGATCCTGGTCTTCTATCCCTCCGGCGGTGTCTCCGAGGTCCAGCAGCTCCAGATGCAGACCCAGCAGGGCGACAACGTCGGCGTCTGCGCCGTCCGCGGCAACTTCGACGACGCCCAGACCGGCGTCAAGATCCTCTTCTCCGATGAGAAGCTCCGCGCGGAGCTGGACGCCCGCGGCTACTTCCTGTCCTCCGCCAACTCCATCAACTGGGGCCGCATCCTGCCCCAGATCGTCTATTACATCTCCGCCTACTGCGACCTGCTCGCCCAGGGCAGCATCAAAGAGGGCGACCTGGTGGACTTCTGCGTGCCCACCGGCAACTTCGGCAACATCCTGGCCTGCTGGTTCGCCAAGCAGATGGGCCTGCCCGTCGGGAAGCTCCTGTGCGCGTCGAACAGCAACGACGTGCTGACCGAGTTCCTCCGCACCGGCATCTACGACCGCAAGCGCCCCTTCTACAACACCATGTCCCCCTCGATGGACATCCTGGTCTCCAGCAACCTCGAGCGCCTGCTCTTCTTCCTCTCCGGTCAGGACGACGCGGCCGTGGCCGCGTACATGCGCCAGCTCAACGAGGAGGGCCGCTATGAGATCGCCGACGACCTCAAGGCCAAGCTGCATGAGACCTTCTACGGCGGCTCCTGCGACGAGGTCCGCACCGCCGAGACCATCGCCGAGGTCTGGGACCGCTACGGCTACCTCATCGACCCGCACACGGCCGTGGCCTACCGCGTGATGGAGGACTATCGCAAGGAGGGCGGTCCCCGTCGCCCCACCGTCTTCGTCTCCACCGCCAGCCCCTTCAAGTTCTGCGACAGCGTCCTGCGCAGTCTGGGCGTCACCGACGTCCGGCCCGGCCTGGACGCCCTCGATCAGCTCGCGGCCGTCTCCGAGCGCCCGGCCCCCGCGCCGCTGGCCGCCCTGCGCGACCGCGCGGTGCTCTTCACGGAGCTGGTCGACAAGGAGCGGATGCTCGACGTGGTGCAGGGCTTCCTGAAGTGACGGGAGGTCGATCACGTGGCGCTGTACGTCATCGGCGACACCCATCTCTCCCTGGGCGCGAGCAAGCCCATGGACGTCTTCGGCGGGGCCTGGGAGGGCTACGTCGATAAGCTGGCGGAGGGCTTCTCCGTCCTGACCGAGGAGGACACCCTCGTCCTGGCGGGCGACATCTCCTGGGGGATGAGCCTGGAGGAGGCCGCGCCGGACTTCGCCTGGCTCGACGCCTGGCCCGGGCGGAAGATCCTGCTCAAGGGCAACCACGACTACTGGTGGACCACCGTGGCCAAGATGGAGCGATTCTTCGCGGAGCGGGGCTTCCGGTCCCTGTCGATCCTGCACAACTGCTGCCATCTCTACGGCGACGTCGCCCTGTGCGGGACGCGCGGCTGGTTCTATGAGGAGCAGGGGAGCCAGAAGGTCTTCCTTCGGGAGCTGCAGCGGCTGGAGACCTCGCTCAAGGCGGCGGGGGACCGGGAGAAGCTCTGCTTCCTGCACTATCCGCCGTTCTACACCGGCTACACCTGCCAGCCGATCCTGGATCTGCTCGCGCAGTACGGGGTGCGGCTGTGTTGCTACGGCCACCTCCACGGAGGGAGCCACCGGCTCGCCCTCCAGGGCGACCGGGCGGGCATCGAGTACCGCATGGTGTCGGCGGACCACCTGAAGTTCCGCCCGATGCGCCTGCTGGACGGCCCCGGCGAAAAAAATGGTGAGAACGAGAAAAAAGGGCTGGTAATTCCAGCAGAAATCTGATATCATACGGTATATATGCTGCAATACGATGCCCTTTCGGGCCCAAGCGGGGCTGTCCGGGCATGTAACAGGAGGAAAAAAAGGACATGAATGTCAAGAGCGTTGTTGAAAACAAAGAGAAATTCGAGGTCGAGCTGACCATCGAGGTCGGCAAGGAAGAGTTCGAGGCGGGCCTGGACAAGGTCTACCGCAAGAGCCGCAACAGCATCTCCGTCCCCGGCTTCCGCAAGGGCAAGGCCCCCCGGAAGGTCATCGAGGGCATGTATGGCGCCGGTGTGTTCTATGAAGACGCCGTGGAAGAGCTCTATCCGAAGGCCGTCGCCGACGCCGTCGAGGAGAAGGATCTGGATGTCGTCGCGCCCCCCATGGTGGAGGTGCTGTCCCTGGACAAGGACGGCTTCAGCTTCAAGGCTACCGTGACCGTTCGTCCTGTCGTCACCCTGGAGCAGTATAAGGGCCTGGAGGCCGACAAGGTCCTGCCCACCATCACCGACGCCGCCGTGGACGCCGAGCTCCAGCGCTACATCGACCGCGCCACCCAGCTCGTCGCCGTCGAGCGCGAGGCGAAGCTCGGCGACACCGCCGCCA
>CAKTJM010000071.1 GCA_934567745.1 uncultured Eubacteriales bacterium
CTTTGCTGTTTTTTCGCTCATATATGTTCGAGACCCAGTCTGCTCCTGATTACAATCTGGGTTCCTCGACAGACTGACGCCCGTCTCGGGAACGAGACGGGCGTTCACGCTGTCAAAAAACCTCGCAGGGGTTTTTCGACAGCCTAAGCCGCAGGGGCTGTGCCCCTGCGGCTTAGGCTCATGGTTTTGGGTCGGGTCCCTCGTCTGCCTGGACCTCCTCCACCGCGGCCCGGACGGCGGCGATGACGAAGGCGGAGAAGGTGCAGTCCTTCCCCCGGATGAGGGCCTCCACGTCCTCGATGAGGTCGTTGGGGAAGCGGACGGTCTTGTTCGTCGTAGGCGGGATGGACGGGATCTTGAACGCAGACATAGGACACCTCGCAATTCATCGTATCATCCCTAGTGTAGCGAGGCATCTGTCTTGTTTATGCATTGCGATCGCAATGCGTATGTGCTATGATGGGCCCATAGGAGGGGAGTCATATGGTAGACTATGAGCGGCTCTATTTCGATCTCTTCCGCGGCACGGAGCGGGCCATCCGCGCGTTGGAGGAGGCCCAGCGTCGATGCGAGGAGCTGTACCTCTCGGCTGAGGAGGATCCGGCTCAGCCTGACGCTGTGGCGACGGAGCAGGATGACGCAACGAAGGACTGATATGACGAGGACAAAAAAGCACCGGGGGACATCGTTCTCCCGGTGCTTTCGTCATAGATTCAGCGCTGGCCTTCCAGATAGCCCTTGAGCCAGCGGATCGCTTCGCGGTAGCCGTCCAGGCCCAGGCCCATGTACGTCTTCACGCACGCCTGACCGGCGTAGGACACCTGGCGGAACGCCTCCCGCTGGGAGACGTCCGAGATGTGGACCTCCACCGCCGGGAGCGCCACGGCCTTGAGCGCGTCCAAGATCGCCACGCTCGTGTGCGTGTAGGCCGCGGGGTTGATGACGATCCCGTCGAAGCGGCCGAGCGCCTCCTGGATCTTGTCCACGATCGCGCCCTCGTGGTTCGACTGGAAGACCTCGACGCCCAGGCCCTCCGCGGCGGCGGTCTCCTCCACCAGACGGACGAGGGCGGCGTAGTCCTGCCGCCCGTAGATCCCCGGCTCGCGGATGCCGAGCAGGTTCAGGTTCGGGCCGTTAATCACTAAAATGTTCATAGACTTCCTCCACGCGCTGCACGACCCGGTCGATCGGCCCGTCGTTCGTCACCGTGAAGTCGGCGAACCGGCGGTACATCGGGAAGCGGATCGTGTACATGTCCTGCAGGCTCCCGCGCAGCGACAGCGGCCGCCCGCGCTTGGGGAGCTTCGACAGCTCCCGCTCCAGGAAGACGATCGCGCCGTTCTGGTGCAGCAGGGGATAGTTCTCCGGCTGCGTCACGCAGCCGCCGCCCGTCGCGATGACTAGGCCGCTCTGCTTGCCCAGCTGGGCCAGCAGGGCGGTCTCATGCCGCCGGAACGCCTTCTCGCCCTTGAGGTTGATGTAGTCCGCGACCGGCATCTTCAGGATCTGCTCCAGCTCCGCGTCGCAGTCGAAGAAGGGACGGTCGAGCGCCTCGGCCAGCTTCCGCCCGACCGTGCTCTTGCCGCAGCCGGGCATGCCGATCAGCACGCGGTTCTCCTTGCGGGCCATGAGCGCGCTGTAGGCCTCCTTCGTCCGGATGGACGGGATCGGCCGCCCCGTGAACCGCTGGGCCGCCTGCCGGGCCTGCTCGCACAGCATGTACAGCCCGCCCTGGGACGGGATGCCCAGCGCCTCGGCCTGCTGCATGAGCGCCGTGCGGGCCGGGTTGTAGATCAGGTCCAGGACCCCCTCGCAGCGCGGGAAGTCGCGCAGATCGATCGGGCAGGACGTCGTGTGGGGATACATCCCCACCGGCGTGGCGTTGACGATGACCGCCGCGTCCTGGTGGCGGTCGAGGTTCTCGTAGTTGTCCTCGCCCATGCGGGAGATGACCACGACCTGACCGGCCCCCAGCTTGCGCAGCACGTACTGCACCGCCAGGCTCGCGCCGCCGGAGCCGAGCACGAGGCACTTGCGCCCGAGCACGTGGATCCGGCTCTTCCAGACCATCGCCTCGAAGCCCGCCGCGTCCGTGTTGTCGCCGAGCAGCGCGCCGTCCGGCAGGCGCACGACGGTGTTCACGCTCCCAACGGCCTGGGCGGTCTCCGTCAGCTCGTCGCAGATGTCCAGCATCGTCGTCTTGTACGGGATCGTCACGTTCAGCCCGTGGAAGTCCCGCGTGCGCAAAAAGTCGCCCAGCTCCTCCGGCTTGACCTCGAAGAGGTCATAGTCGTAGTCGGCGAACATCGCGTGCAGCTCCTGGGACCAGCTGTGCCCGAGCTTTTCGCCCAACAGTCCACATCTCATCTCACATCACCTCATGATAGCTGCCCAGATACTGGAACTCCTTCGCGAGGCCGTCCAGGTCGTCCATGAGACGGATGAACTCGTCGGAGTAGACCGAGGTCTCCAGGTCGAAATAGAAGAGGAACTCGAACTCGCGGTCCGGCAGGGGGCGGCTCTCCAGCTTGGTGAGGTTCAGGCCGAGGGCGTAGAACCGGGAGAGGGCCTGGTACAGTGCGCCGGGGCGATGCGGCAGGACCAGCGCGAGGCTCGTCTTGTCCGCGCCGGGGTAGATCTGCATGTCCTTGGCGATGCAGATGAAGCGGGTGTAGTTGTTGCTGCGGTCCTGGATGTCCTGGGCCAGGACGTCCAGCCCGTACAGCTCGGCGCAGGCGGGGGAGGAGATCGCCGCGACGTCCGTGCGGCCGGACGCGGCGACCAGCGCGGCGGCCTGGGCGGTGTTCTCGCAGGGGGTGATGACCACGTCGCGGCCGAGCTTCTCCAGGAAGGCCCCGCACTGGCCGATGGCCTGGGGGTGGGAGTAGACCTCGTGCACGTCCGTCAGGGCCACGCCGGGACGGGCGACGAGGGCGTGGTCGATCTTCAGCCGCACGGCGCGGACGATGTGGAAGCGGTGGCGGCCCATGAGGTCGTAGACCTCCTTGACCGAACCGGCGGTGCTGTTCTCGACGGGCAGGACGCCGAAGTCGCAGAAGCCGCTCTCGATGGCGGAGAAGACCGCCTCGAAGCTGCGGAAATACTGGATCTCAGGCCGCTTGAAGAGCTTCTCGCAGGCGAGCTGGGAATAGGCGCCCTCGACGCCCTGGCAGGCCACGGTGGCCGTGGGCGGGAAGAGGGCGGGGGTGGCGGCCAGCGCCTGCTCGATCTCCTGCCGCAGGGGAGAGGGATCGGTGCGTCCGTCGCTCTGATAGCTGCGGCTCAGGGCGAAGAGGAAGCTGTAGAGGGACGCGCCGTACTGCTCCAGCTCCGGCGGGAGACGGCGGACGATGTCGTTGAGCTTCTGCCGCTCACGGGCGGGGTCGTAGATGGGGCGGCCCTCCGCCTTCTTCTCTTTGCCGATCTCGGCGGCGACGGACATGCGCTCGGCGAAGGCCTGGAGCAGGGCGTCGTCGGCTTCGTCGATCTGCTTGCGGAGGGCTTCTAAGGTCAGAGGTTCCATGGCTTGTTCCCTTTCTGCTCAAGGAGAGCGTCGTAGATGGCGATGGCGGCGGCGGCCTCGAGGCACGGAACCGCGCGGGGGACGATACAGGGGTCGTGGCGGCCGGGGACGGTGAGGGTCGCGCCCTCGCCCCGGCTCAGGGAGACGCTCTCCTGCGGGCGGGCGATGGAGGGCGTGGGCTTGACCGTGGCCCGGAAGAGGAGGGGCATCCCGGTCGTGATGCCGCCGAGGATGCCCCCGGCGTGGTTCGTGCGGGTGCGGACCCTGCCGTCCGCGTCGTAATAGAAGGGGTCGTTGTGCGCGCTGCCGGTCATGGCGGCGGCGCGGGACCCGGCCCCGAACTCCAGGGCCTTGACCGCGGGCACGGCGAAGACGAGCCGCGCGATGCGGTTCTCCATCCCATCGAGCGTCGGGTCGCCCAGTCCGACGGGCAGACCGAGGGCCGCGCACTCGATGACGCCGCCGAGGGAGTCGCCCTCGGCCTTGGCCGCGGCGATGGCGGCCTGCATCCGGGACCCGGCCTCGTCGTCGGTGACGGGGAAGGGCTTCTCGCCGGGGGAGAGCAGGTCCGACGGGTCGAGGGCGACGGGGTCGAAGGGCTCGTCGCTCTCCCCGCCGATGGCGGCGATGTGCGCGCCGACGAGGATGCCCTGCCGCGCGAGGAGCTGCTTGCAGATGCCTCCCGCGATGCACAGGGCCGCGGTCAGGCGGCCGGAGAAGTGCCCGCCGCCGGTGGGGTCCTGGAAGCCGCCGTACTTCACCTGCGCGGTGTAGTCGGCGTGGCCGGGCCGGGGCACGTCCTGGAGCTTGGCATAGTCGCCCGGGCGGGTGTTCCCGTTGCGGATGATCGCCGCCAGGGGCGCGCCGCAGGTGCGGCCGTCGTACAGGCCGGAGAGGATCTCGGGCACGTCGCTCTCCTTGCGGGGGGTGCTCCACGGGTCGCGGCCGGGGGCGCGGCGGTCGAGGAAGCGCTGGAGCGCGTCGAGATCGACCGGCTCGCCGGGGGGCAGCCCGTCGAGGGTGACGCCGATCGCGGGGCCGTGCGACTGGCCGAAGATGGTCATCGTCAGCGCGCCGTGATAGGTGCTGCTCATACGCTCGCCTCCCCGGTCAGCCCGTCGAGGACGGTCCAGAAGGAGGGGTAGGACTTCTCCACGGCCTCGGCGTCGATCAGTGCGACGGGGGCCGCGCAGGCCCGCGCGGCGACGGCCGCGGCCATCGCCAGCCGGTGGTCCCCGGCGAAGGGGACGGGGCCGCCGGAGAGCTGCGCCCGCCCCTCGATGGTGAGCGTGTCGCCCTCCTCCTGCGCCTCGGCCCCGAGGGCCCGCAGGAGCGCGGCGGTGGTGGCCAGACGGTCGGATTCCTTCAGGCGCAGCCGCCCGGCGTTGCGGACGACGCTCCGCCCCGGCACGCACGCGGCCAGCGCGGCCACGACGGGCACGAGGTCGGGGACCTGGTCGGCGTCGAGGGCGATCGGCCGGAGCTCGCCCGGCCGGACGGTGACGGCGTCGCCGTCCGCCGTGACCTGGGCGCCCATCTCGGACAGGATCCGGACGATCGCGCGGTCGCCCTGAGCGGACGCTTGGTCCAGCCCGGTGACGGTGATCCCGGTCCCGCCGAGCGCGCCCATGCACAGCCACGGGGCGGCGTTGGACCAGTCGCCCTCGACGGAGACGGTGCCGGGGCTGAGCAGCCCCAGCCCGTCCAGACGCCAGCGGCCGGACCCGTCGCTATGCGGTTCGGCGGCGAAGGCGCGCAGGGCCCGGACGGTCATGTCCACATAGCCCGCGGAGGCGAGCGGCCCGTCCACGGTGACGGTGCTCTCGCGCATCAGGCAGGACAGGCCGAGGAGCAGGCCGGAGACGAACTGGGAGGAGACGTCGCCGGGGAGGTGGTAGTCGCCCGCCTCCAGGCGGCCGGAGACGTGGATGAGCTGCTGGTCCGTCCCGTAGCGGACGGTGCAGCCGTGGGCCTCCAGCTCCCGCACCAGCGGGCCGAGGGGCCGCTGGAAGAGCCGCCCGGCGGTGTGGAAGCTGGCGTTGGCCCCCAGCGCGGCCACGACGGGCAGGAGGAAGCGCAGGGTGGAGCCGCTCTCGCCGCAGTCGAGGTCGCAGTGCTCCGGCAGGCAGCCGCGGTCGAGCGGCATGACCTGGAAGACGCCCTCGTCCCATGGCTCGATCTCGGCCCCGAGGGCGGTCAGGCAGCGGATGGTGGCCTCGATGTCCTGCGAGGTGCCCTCGCAGGCGACCCAGGTGGGCTTGTCGGCGACGGCGGCGCAGATGAGCAGCCGGTGCGCGGCGGATTTGGACCCGATCGCCCGGACGGTGCCGGAGACGGGGCCGGTGGTCAGTAGCTTCTTCATTGGGACAGCCCTCTTTCGATCCAAAGTGCCATCTGGTCCACCGGGACGGGGCAGAGCTCGCTCCGCCCCCAGGCGCGGGGCAGGACCAGGGTGAGCGTATCGCCCGCGCGCTTCTTGTCGGAGAGCAGCGGCTCCCGGAGCGCGTCGGCGGTGTAGTCGGTGGTGGTGGGCAGGCCGTGGCGCGTCAGCAGCGCGCCCAGGCGCGGCGGGACGTCGGCCGGGCACAGCCCGGCGGCGACGGCGGCCCGCGCGGCCATCATCATGCCGATGGCGACGGCCCTGCCGTGGGAGACGGCGTACCTGCTGCACGCCTCGACCCCGTGGCCGAAGGTGTGGCCGAGGTTGAGCAGCTGCCGCGCGCCGGTGTCGAACTCGTCCTGCTCGACGAGGTCGCGCTTGTGCGCGACGCAGCGGGCGACGACGGTCTCGGCTTCGTCGCGGAGGTCGGCCCGCTCCAGCAGGTCGAGCAGCGCTGCGTCGCCGATCATGCCGTACTTGATGACCTCCGCGCAGCCGTCGGCGAAGTCCGCCGGGGGCAGGGTGGCCAGCGTGTCGAGGTCGCACAGGACGAGCCGCGGCTGGCAGAAGGCCCCGGCGAGGTTCTTGCCGTGGGCGAGGTCGATGGCGGTCTTGCCGCCGACGGACGCATCGACGGCGGCCAGCAGGGTGGTCGGGACCTGGACGAAGGCGGTGCCGCGCAGATAGGTCGCCGCCGCGAAGCCGGTCAGGTCCCCCACCACGCCGCCGCCCAGGGCGACCAGACAGTCGGCGCGGGTGAGGTGCCGCTGGGCCAGGTCCTCCAGCAGGGCGAGGTAGGTCCGGCCGTTCTTCGAGCCCTCCCCCGCCGGGAAGACGAAGGAGGAGGTCGCGAAGCCCGCGGCGCGCAGGCTCGCCTCGGCCTGCGCCAGGTAGAGCGGGGCGACGTTCGTGTCGGAGACGATGGCGGCGGTGCGGCCGCGGACGACCGCGGCCGTCCGCGCGCCCAGCTCGGCGAGCAGGCCGCGGCCGATCGGGACCTCATAGGTCCGCGAGGCGTGGACGGTGACGGTGGTCATCGGCCGTCCACCTCCTTCTTGATCCGGCGGCCGTCGTCGAGGAGCTGCCGCAGGCGGGGGAAGTCCCGGTCGGCCAGGGCGTCGCGGTACTCCGCGAGGTGGCCGATCAGGCAGTCCAGCTCGTCCAGCAGCGGCTCGCGGTCCTCCAGGAACAGCTCCGCCCACATGTCGGGGTCGAGCCAGGCCACACGGGTGAGGTCCCGGTAGCTCCCGGCGGAGAAGCCGTCGTGCTCGCGGGCGGTGGGGCTCTTGACGTAGGCGTTGGAGACCACGTGCGCGAGCTGGGAGGTGAAGGCGATCCGGCGGTCGTGGGCCTCGGCGGTGGTCAGGGAGATCCGCCCGAAGCCCGCCGGGGCGAGGAGCCGCTTGGCCTCGTCGAGCAGCTCGATGTCGTCGAAGGACGGCGGGACGAGGACCATGGGCGCGCCGTCGAAGAGGTCGGCGCGGCTGTACTTGAAGCCGGAGAACTGGGTCCCGGCCATCGGGTGCCCGCCGAGGAAGCGGAAGCCGTGCTCCGCGGCGAGGGGGAAGGCCCGCGCGCACACGCGCGCCTTCGTCCCGGCGCAGTCGATGACCATGGTGTGCGGGGCCAGCAGGGGCGCGAGCCGTTCGAGCTGCTGCACCACCGCCTCGGGGTAGACGGCCAGGAGCAGCAGGTCCAGCTCCGCCAGCCGGTCGTCGGTGAGCGGGGCGTCGATGGCCCCGGCGAGCTGGGCGAACTCGGTGACGCTCTCGTTGGCGTCCCAGCCGAGGACGGTCAGCTCCGGCGTGCGCCGGTAGGACTTGGCCAGGGACCCGCCGATCAGACCGAGGCCGATGATCCCGACGGTCATGCCTGCATCGCCTCCCGGACTTTGAGGATCCGCTTGGCGGTCTCGGCGAACTGGGCGGGCGTGAGGGACTGCGCGCCGTCGCACAGGGCGTGGATGGGATCGTTGTGGACCTCGATCATGATGCCGTCGGCCCCGGCGGCCGCCGCGGCCATGGCCATCGGCTCGACGAGGTCGGCGTGGCCGGTGGCGTGGCTGGGATCGACGACGACGGGCAGGTGGGTGAGCTTCTTCAGCACCGGCACGGCGGACAGGTCGAGGGTGTTGCGGGTGTAGGTGCTCTCATAGGTGCGGATGCCGCGCTCGCAGAGGATGACGTCCTCGTTGCCGTTGGCCATGATATACTCGGCGCTCATGAGCAGCTCCTTGATGGTCCCGGCCAGGCCGCGCTTGAGGAGGATGGGCTTATGGGTCTTGCCCAGCTCCTTGAGCATGTCGAAGTTCTGGGTGTTGCGCGCGCCGACCTGGATGACGTCCACGTCCTCGAAGAGGGGCAGGTTGCGGATGTCCATGATCTCGGTGACGATGGGCAGGCCGGTGGCGCGCTTGGCCTCCAGCAGCAGGCGGATGCCCTCGGCGCCGAGGCCCTGGAAGTCGTAGGGCGAGGTGCGGGGCTTGAACGCGCCGCCGCGCAGGAAGGTCGCCCCGGCGGCCTTCACGTCCTCGGCCACGCCGATGATCTGGCTCTCGGTCTCGACGGAGCACGGACCGGCGATCAGCCCGAAGGCGCCGCCGCCGATGGCGGCGGGACCGGCCTGGATGACGGTGTCGTCGGGGTGGAACTTTCGGTTGACGGCCTTGAAGGGGTCGGACACGCGGGTGACGGCCTCGACGATGTCGAGGGAGGCGATCATGTCCATATCGACGGCGCTCGTGTCGCCGATCAGACCGAGGACGGTCTGGAACTTGCCCTCGGAGACGTGGACGCCCAGGCCCTGGGCCTTGAGCCAGTGGATGAGATGTTCGGTGCGCTCGGGAGAAGCGCCGGGTTTCAAGATCGCGATCATGTGGATCATTCCTTCCTTACGTCTTAGGATGCCCTTCTGTGCGGCGGGCGTCTCGTGCCGGGACAAAAAAATACACCACACAGAATGGTATCTGTGTGGTGTCGAAACATTCGATCAAAAGTGGGGGACGGTCATCGGCCCTCTGTTCAGCACAGCACAAACCACCATTACTTTATTCCGTTGGAGCGGGTAAAGTAATAGCCGTAAAAGCATGCGGTGTCGAGCAGAGCACAGAGCTTCATAGCGGTCCGTCCTTTCTCTGATTTGGTGACATCCTATCACAACTGTCGAAGTCTGTCAAGAGCGAGTTTTGGCGGTCTAATGATGCCACGGATGGCCGGGGTAGAGGATGAGCTTCCGGCCGAAGAAATTCCAGAAGAAGACGAGGAAGCTGCTGAGCAGCTTGGAGACCATGAAGTACAGATGGAGCTTCGACGTGAAGAGGAACATCAGTCCCATGGTCAGCAGCAGCCCGACGCCGGAGAT
>CAKTJM010000072.1 GCA_934567745.1 uncultured Eubacteriales bacterium
CTTTGTGTCTATCCCGTTGATCAGAGAGGTGAGAAAAGGAGCGGTCCCGCTGACGCGGGACCGCTCCTCGTAACGGGGCGATCGGGGCTCATTTCTCGGCGTACTTCCCGCCGCGCAGCTTCTGGATGACCAGACCGATGCCCACGCCGGTCTTGTTCATCAGCCAGATGACCGAGGGGATCAACAGCACGAAGACGGTCAGCACCAGCCCGCCGCCCATGGAGAGCGGGGACAGGGAGAAGAGGGAGGGCAGGAAGGTCATGGCGATGACCAGACCGAGGATCAGCCCGCCCATCATGCCGAGGTGGAGCCGGTTGACGGGCTTGGCGACCTTCCAGACCATGAAGAAGCCGACGATGGTCACGAGCAGCGCCGTGATGGTGGAGATCTCGTCGTAGTCCATCTGGAAGGCGTTCTGGAAGAGCAGGACGAAGATGATGATGAAGAGGTCCGTGAGCGCGGCGGGCAGGGCGCGGAGGATCGCGTTGCGCAGGAAGCGCCCGCTGACGAGGTCCTCGTTCGGCTCCAGGGCCAGGATCAGCGACGGGATGCCGATGGACAGGAGGCTCATCAGGGTGAGCTGAGAGGGCGTGAGGGGGTAGGAGAAGACGGCGGTGATCGAGATGATGGCCAGGATCAGGGAGAAGATGTTCTTCACCAGATACAGCGAGGCCGAGCGCTCGATGTTGTTGATGACGCGCCGCCCCTCGGCGACGACGTGGGGCATGGACGAGAAGTCGGAGTCCATGAGCACCAGGTCGGAGATCTGCGCGGCGACGTCGCTGCCGGAGGCCATGGCGATGCTGCAATCTGCCTCCTTGAGGGCGAGCACGTCGTTGACGCCGTCGCCGGTCATGGCGACGGTGTGCCCGGCGGCCTGGAGCGCCTGGATCAGCGCCTTCTTCTGGTTCGGCTTGACGCGGCCGAAGACGTTGTAGGCCTCACACGCGGCGGCGATGTCCGCGTCGCTCTGCAGTGTGGCGGCGTCGATGTAGCGGTCGGCCCCGACGATCCCGGCCTCCCGCGCGGCGGCGGAGACGGTGACGGGGTTGTCGCCGGAGATGACCTTCACCGTGACACCCTGGTCGGCGAAGAAGGCGAAGGTCTCCTTCGCGTTCTCGCGGACGGGGTTGCGCAGCCGCACGAGGGCCAGCGGCGCGGGATCGGCGATCCCCCGCCCGTTCGGTCCGGGGCGGCACGAGGCGAAGAGCAGCACGCGGCTGCCGTCGGCCATGGCCTCCTCGGTCATGGCCTTGTACGGGGCATAGGCGGGCCCCAGGATGAACTCCGGCGCGCCGAGGACGTAGCTCTCGGCCGCGGAGAAGGACACGGCGCTGTATTTCGTCTCCGACGAGAAGCCGAGCACGCCCGCCGCGGTCCGCGCGCCGTCGCGCTTGAGGGACGCCTGGAGCGCCTGCATGGTCTCGTTGTCCGGCTGCATGTTGGAGACGAAGTCGCTCAGCAGGGCCTCCAGCTGTTCGGCGGTCCGCCCGGCCGCGAGGGGGGTCAGGCCGCAGTAGACCATCTCCGGCTGGGTGATCGTGCCGGTCTTGTCCACGCACAGGACGTCCACGCGCGCGAGGGTCTCGGTGCACTTGAGGTCCTGCACGAGGGTCTGGCGCGCGGCCAGACGCGCGACGCTGGCGGCGAGGGCGATGCTCACGAGGAGGTACAGCCCCTCGGGGATCATGCCGATGACGGCGGCGGCGGTGGACTCGATGCCCTCCTTCACGCTCAGCCCGAGCAGGGAGGTCTGCCGCAGGTAGAGCATGACGCCGATGGGGACGATGAGGATGCCGATGGCGATGAGCAGGCGGTTCAGGGAGCGCATCATGCCGGGCAGGTGGCTCTTCTTGGACTTCTGGGCCTCCTGGGTGAGCTTGGCGGCGTAGGACTCCGCGCCGACGCGGGTCAGCCGCGCCCAGCACTGGCCGGAGACGACGAAGCTGCCGGAGAGGAGGGTCGCGCCGGGGCCCTTGGCGATCTCGTCGGACTCGCCGGTGAGCAGGGACTCGTTGGCCTGGACGGACCCGGAGACGACCTGCGCGTCGGCGGGGATCTGGTTCCCGGCGGAGAAGGAGACGAGGTCGTCCTGCACCAGCTCGGCCGTGGGGACGGTGGTGAGCTTCCCGTCGCGCAGGACCCTCGCCTTTGGCGCGGACAGGAGCGACAGCTCGTCCAGCTTGCGCTTGGAGTGCAGCTCCTGGACGATGCCGATGGCGGTGTTGGCCGCGACGACGAGGAGGAAGATCAGCTCCGAGAAGGAGCCGACGGCGATCAGGAACCCGGAGATGACGAAGAAGATGAGGTTGAAGAAGGAGAAGACGTTCTCAAGGACGATCTTCCGGACGCTCTTGGTGGGGGACTCCGGCGGGGTGTTGACCTGACCGGCGGCCTGCCGCTTGCGCACCTGGGCCGAGGTGAGACCGGTGCGTTCTCGGGGATCGGGGTCGGGTCGGTCGGGGATGTTGGGCATGGACGTGCGCCTCCGTTGTCGAAAAGATAAAGACCGCCGGAGGTCCGCAGGATCGGGACCTCCGGCGGTGGTGATGCTGGTATTATACCACGTTTCGGGGGGAAAGCAAACTTTTCTTTTACCTTATACTTCCAGATGCTCAGGCTTCCTTGTCCTCAGGGAGGCTCTGATTGGATCGCCAAGAGTGGACGGCGAGAGATCTTTCGTCGAGACGAGACTTGGAACACGCAGGAATACTTTGTGTATTTCAAGTGGGCCAAGCCGAAGGATCGGCGAAAAAGATCCGTCGTCCGCCGCAGGGGATTCAAACAGAGGTTTCCTTAGTCTGAGCGCAGGCGGCGGCGCAGCCGTGGGAGCAGCTCCACAGCTTGTCGGCGGTGGGGGTCCAGTTGGCGGCATAGGCGTCGCACTTGGCGCAGAGATCGTCGACGCTCTCCAGGGTGGTCACGTCGCTGGGCTTGGCGCCGGACTTGTGGATGACCTCACGCAGGCAGTCGGGGTTCTCCAGCATGGGGCAGGGGCGCAGCATGTTGTCGTTGAACGGCTGGCCGTCGTGATAGGCCATGAACAGCGGGGAGCAGAGCGCCTCGAGCAGGGTCTTCTGACGGATGTTGGAGTCGGAGTAGTGGATGAAGACGCAGGGATCGCAGTCGCCGTTGGCGTTGATGTGCAGGTAGCGGCGGCCACCGGCGATGCAGCCGCCGACGTACTCGCCGTCGTTCTGGAAGTCCATCATGAAGATGGGCTTCGTGCTGCGCAGCTTGCGGATCTGGTGGTACATATACTCTCTCTGCTCCGGGGTGGGCAGCAGCTCGGGCACGGCGTCCGCGCCGACGGGCATGTAGTGGAAGTACCAGATGAAGAAGGCGCCGGCCTTGACCAGCTCGTCGATATAGGCCTCGGAGCTGACGTCGTGGATGTTGGCGCTGGTGTAGCAGGTGGAGATGCCGAAGGGGAGCTGCTTGGACTTGAGGATCTCCATGGCGTGGATGACCTTCTGATAGGTGCCGTCGCCGCGGCGGGAGTCGGTGGCGGTCTCGAAGCCCTCAAGGCTGATGACGGGGACGAAGTTCTTCACGCGCTTCATGGCGTCGGCGAATTCCTCGTCGATGAGGGTGGAGTTGGTGAAGCACATGAAGATGGCGTCGGAGTGGACCTCACAGAGCTTGATGATGTCCTTCTTGCGGACCAGAGGCTCGCCGCCGGTGTAGATATAGAAATAGGTGCCCATCTCCTTGCCCTGCTTGATGATGCCGTCGATCTCATCATAGGTCAGGTTGAGCTTGTTGCCATACTCTGCGGCCCAGCAGCCCTTGCAGTGCAGGTTGCAGGCGGAGGTGGGGTCGAGCAGGATGGCCCAGGGCACGTTACAGCCGTACTTGCTGCGGTATTCATCCTGCTTCTTCCAGCCGGTGATGCTGGCGTTGAGGAAGAAGTTGGAGAGGAGGGTCTCGACGAAGCTGAGGTCCATCTCGGTCATGATGCGCATGACCAGCTTGTGAGAGGCGGCGTCTTCGTTGCTGATGGCGTCGCGGACCGCTTGGCGCTGACGGGGGAAGGTTTCAGGGCCTTCACCGGCAAATTTGTCGACCATGTCCATCACCTTGGAAAGGTTCTTGATGGGGTCTTTTTCGATGTAGGAAAAAGCATGGTCCAGTGCGAATTTCTTGATGCTGTTACCGATCATGGTGGTGTCCTCCCTTTGTTGCGATCATTGCGATCATGCTGGTGGTGGTATCGAGATCCCCGGAGCCGCCCGGGGTGGATCAGAGACAAAAGGCCTGCGGATCAGGTTACGCTATATCATAATCTTTTCCGTTGAGATTTTCAAGAGACAACTCATACAAATGCTAGGATTCGGTTGAAAAAAGGACAAAAATTATAAAAGTTACAAAAAACAGCGGAAAGAAAGGTGGAAAACGGGGCCGACGCGGGGCCAAAAGCAGGCCTCTTTTCTTTTTTTATGGGAAGATACGCGACGAAAAAAGGACGTCTGTAGAAAAAACGTTGGGATGCTTGAAATTTCGTCCTCCTTGTGTTACGATCCTTCATGCTGTTTGGCGGACAGTCGTCCACCATGAAAAGATAGTCCCTCAAAAATTGGAAAGGCGAAAAAAACTTTCGTCATTTTGCCTATTTCCCACAAGAAGACGGGGAACGGGGGCGGAAAAGTTTGCAGATCGCAGTAGAGCGTCCCCCATAAAATGGACGCCTGTATCGCATCCTATGCGTGATGGCGGGGAAAGAAAAACGAGTCGACGAAAGAGGAGGGGATCCGATGGGGTTCCAGGGATTCGGACCGGAGGCCGCGGCGTTCCTTTGGGGCGTGCGGCTGAACAACGAGCGCCCATGGTTCGAGGCGCACAAGCAGGAGTATCTCACCTACGTCCAGGCCCCCATGCGTGCGCTGGCGGAGGAGGTGTATGAGCGGTTCGCCGTGCCGCGGCCGGAGCTGGACCTGTCGCTGAAGGTCTGCCGGATCTATCGCGACGCGCGGCGGCTGCACGGGCGCGGCCCGTACAAGAGCCACCTGTGGTGGTCGCTGTTCCTGCGGGACGAGGAGCAGGCGCACGCGCCGTGCTTCTGGTTCTCGCTCGACCCGCTGGGCTACGGCTGCGGGATGGGGATGTACGACCCCCGCCCGGCGGCCATGGCGCGGTTCCGGCGGGAGCTGGACGCCGCGCCGGAGCGCTTCCTGCCGCTGGCCCGGTCGTTCGCGGCGCAGGACCGCTTCGTGCTGGAGGGCACGGAGTACAAGCGGCCGAAGGGCCGGCCCGCGCCCCCGCTGGATCAGTGGTACAACAGGCGCGACCTGTCGCTCGGCTGGGAGCGCCCGGCGGACGAGCTGTATGCCAGCCCCACGCTGGTGGACGAGATCGTCGCGAGCTTCGAGGCCCTGGTGCCGTACTACCGCTACTTCTCGGAGCTGGTCCGCCGCGCGGACTGATCCTCCGCCCGCGGGAGGAGCCGGAAGACGTTCCGGTGGAAGGTGAGGATCCCCTCGGCCTGCATCCGTCCCAGCTCGCGGGAGAGGGCGGACCGGTCCGCCCCGAGGAAGGCGGCCATGCTGGCCCGGTCGAAGGGGACGGCGAAGGGCTCGCCCTGGGCGGGCGCGTACTGCGAGAGGAAGGCGATCAGCTTGCCGCGCAGGGAGGTCTTCGAGAGGATCTGGATGCGGCGGTTCATCTCCAGCGTCCGCCGCGCGAGGGCGGCGACGAACCGGTTGGCCAGCTCCTGGTCGAGCGGGCGGCCGGGCCGCTGCGGCCGCTTGATGCGGTCGGTGCTCAGCCAGAGGACCTCGGTCTCCTGCATGGCGCAGATGTAGATCGGCGCGTCGGTCCCGAGGAAGCAGTAGGACTCCCCGAAGGTCCCGCCGGGGCCGACGCTGTTCATGATCATCTGGTGGCCGTCGAGATCGTCGCGGCAGACCTGCACGGTCCCCTCCAGCACCAGGCCGAAGCGCGGCAGGGGGAAGGTGATCCTGTTCAGGAAGTCGCCCTTGGCGTACCGCTGCCGCCGGGCGGCGAAATAGTCGAGGGCATAGGTCCGGTCGGTCGGGGACAGCCCGGCGAAGAGCGGGCAGGCGTCTAGGATGGGATGTTGGTCCATGGCGTTCACCTCGCGCACAGTATAGCAAAAGACCGTTGCGATCGCAACGGTCTTTTCGTGCCCTCTCGGGGGATCTCGGCTCAGGCGGCGCTGTCCTGGACCTGCGGCGGCGCGATGCTGCGGTCGATGGCGTAGTCCGGCCCGAAGATGTCGTGGCAGCCCGTGAGCGCGTATTGCAGCTTCTGATACACGGCGCTCGTGACGATCGACGTGTCGCCGGACTCGAAGGAGGCCATGGCGCGGTAGACGTCCATGACGTAGTACCGGTCGGCGGCCGAGGGCCCGCGGTTGAGGACGAGCAGGGGGACGTACTGCACCTTGGTGACGGTGGTGGTCCCGGCGGCGAAGTCCTTGGTCAGCTCCAGGTCGAGCACGGCGGTCGTGTCGGTGTAGTTGACGTTGACGGTGGCGGGGCTCTGGTTGGAGACGAAGTTCCCCAGGGAGTAGGCGACGAAGCCGGAGCGAGTGGAGCCGTCGGCGCAGGTGACGGTGCGCTCCATCATCGGCTGCGGCACGTGGGAGTGGGAGCCGAGGATGAGGTCCGCGCCGTTCTGGATGAGGAAGTCGGCGACCTGGTCCTGATAGGCGTTCTCGGTGTACTGGTACTCGACGCCCCAGTGGATCATGACGGCGATCAGGTCCGGCTCCAGGCTCTTGGCGTAGCTCAGCTCGCTGGTGAGCTTTGCCTGGTCGAGGGTGGCGCAGGCGTCCATGTAGTCGGTGTTGAACCGGTTGATGCAAAAGCTGTTCTCGTCGCGGACGGGGATGCCGTTCGTGCCGTAGGTATAGCCGAGGAAGGCGATCTTGATGCCCTGCACGTCGGCGACGACCACGCCCTTGGCGGCGTCGAACTCCTCCTGCGTGCGGAAGGTGCCGACGTGCTGGAGCCCGGCGGCGTCGAGGACGTCGAGGGTGCGGCAGACGCCGTTGAAGCCCTTGTCCATCGCGTGGTTGTTGGCGGTGGTGACGAGGTCGAAGCCGATCGTCTTCAGGTCGTACGCCAGCGCGTCCGGCGCGCAGAAGGCGGGATAGCCGGAGTAGGGCGGGCCGTTGAGGGTCGTCTCGAAGTTGGCGACGGCGAAGTCGGCCCCCTCGATCCAGGGCCGGACGAACTGGAAGCAGGGGAGATAGCTGTAGGTGTCCGTCGCGGCGTCGTAGGCGTCGTTGGTCTGGGGCGAGTGGCTCATGACGTCGCCGCAGACGGCCAGGGTGACGGTGATGGGGTCCGGGACCGGCTCGTTCGAGCTGGTCTGGTCCCCGAGCTGGGTCTGGGCGGGATCGGCGGGCAGCTTTGGCCCGGCGTCCTGGTAACGCAGGCCGAGGACGATGAGCGCCGCGCACAGGGCGATCATGACGACGGCGGTGAGCAGGAGCTTCTTGTTCATGTCGGGTGGTCTCCTTATCGGTCCTGTTGATAGAGCGCCGCGGCGGCGGCGCCGATGGCGGGGTCGCCGTCCCGCAGGACGACGGAGCGGTCGGGCAGCGCCGCGGCGAGCCGCTCCTCCAGCAGCGCCCGCAGCTCAGGCTGGGCGAAGGCGGCCCCGCTGACGCCGACCTGGGTGTCGGCCCCGATGAACCGCACGACGGCGGCGAGCGCGGCGCAGACGAGCCGCGCGGCGCGGTCGAGGACGGCCCCGGCCAGGATCAGGGCGACCTCGCGGTCGTCCGGCTCCCGGCAGAAGTGGGCGACGGTCCCGCCGCCGACGGGGTCGCGGAGGAAGGCGGTCACGTCGTCCAGACCCAGGCGGGTCAGGGAGAGGATGTCGCGGCTGCACCCGAAGGAGAGGAGCTTCGCTTCGGCGGCCTGGATCATGATGAGCCGGAAGGCGTCGCCGAGATAGTCGGTGGAGACCATCTTGAGCAGCAGGTCCTCGCCGGGGGCGTAGCTGTCGCGGTCCTTCGGCAGGTCCGCCTTGCCGAAGGGGACGCAGGCGGCCTCGCGTAGGCCGACGTCGAAGAGCATCAGCGCGCCGTCGATGGCGTGCCAGCGCAGGACGAGACTGCCGGGCGCGGTGAAGCCCGCGTCGATGTCGGTCCCCCAGGTCAGGCCGATACAGCGGCTGCCCTTGGGCGCGTCGAGCGCGGCGGCCGCGGCGACGGCGTCGGCGGTGGGCACGAGGACGATGGGCCGGTCGAAGCCGCGGCCCTTCAGCTCCTCGGCCAGCATGGCCCGGACGGGCCGGTCCCGGAAGTCCTGGACCGTCATCGTGCCGGGGAAGCGGCGGATCGCGGCGTCGCCCTTCCCGTCATAGTCCAGCGGGAACGGCAGACACAGCGCGACGGCCCCGGCCTCGCCGAGCAGCGGCTCCAGCAGCTCGGCGGCGGCGTAGAGCAGGTCGCCGAGCGGGGCGGGGTAGTCGCGGCCGGGGATGGGGAAGCTGTCCTGCCCCTCGACCGTGGGGACACGGTCCCGGAAGCGGACGAGGCAGACGCGGACCTCGGCGTCGTCGAGCACGGCGACAGCCACGGGGGCATCGTCGGGCAGGGGGCCGAAGGGCTTGAGGAAGGTGGGCAGCATGGGCAGGGAGGCCCGGCCGCCGTAAAGCGAGATCTTCATCTGCGCGAGGAAGAGCTGGCTGAGGGTGCCGCAGTCGAGCACCTCGGGGACCATGCTGTTCGCGCGCAGGAGAGACTGGATCTGTTCGAGTTTCGTCGTATCCATAGGGACACCTCCGATGCATGGGATCTGCCCCCTATTATAGCACGTTTTTTCCAAAAGCAAATGGCAAGGAGACAAAAAGAAGAGACCGGCCGAAGCCGGTCTCTTGAGAGTTTTGGGTTTCCGAATCACTTCAGGGAAGCATACAGAGCCTCGACGTCCTTCACGGTGGTGGCTCTGGGGTTGACGGTCACGTTGCCGGACTTCATGGCGTCGATGGCCATCTGGGGGATCAGCTCCTCGTAGTGAGCAGCGCCGCCGCGCTCCTGGACCTGCTTCACGCCGGAGAAGGTGGCGGGAATGCCGAGGTCGGCGTTCAGCTGAGCAAGAGCCTCGCAGGTCATAGCGGGCACGAAGTCCTCGCCAGCCTTCTTGCCGGTGACGTACTCATAGATCTTAGCATAACGCTCGTCAGCGCAGATGGCGTTGAACTCGAAGACCTTGGGCATCAGGACGGCGTTGGCGACACCGTGAGGCACGTTGAAGAACGCGGACACGGGGTGGGAC
>CAKTJM010000073.1 GCA_934567745.1 uncultured Eubacteriales bacterium
CATCAAGTGCGTGGACCTGAACTGCCCGGCCCAGCTCGAACGGCTGATCGCCCACTTCGTCGCGCGGGACGCGATGGACATCAAGGGCTTCGGCGCGGTCTACGTCCACGACCTCATCGCGGCGGGCTATCTCAAGGACGTGGCCGACATCTTCACGCTCCACGAGCACCGCGACGCCCTGATCGAGCAGGGCCTCATCGGCAAGGAGAAGAACACCGACAAGCTCCTGGGCGTCATCGAGCGCGCGAAGGCGAACCCGCCTGCGCGGCTGCTGACCGGCCTGGGGATCGCGAACGTGGGCAAGTCCGCCGCCCAGGTCCTCATGGACCACCTGGACAGCTTCGACGCCCTCATGGCCGCGACGGAGGAGGAGCTGACCGCGATCCGCGACATCGGCCCCATCTCCGCCCACTGCGTGGTCGCCTATTTCCAGGAGGAGCGCAACCGGCGGGTGGTCGAGAAGCTCCGTGCCGCTGGTGTGACCATGGAGCAGGCGATCGTCGCTGCCCCGGCGGAGGACCTGCCGCTCTCCGGCCAGACGGTCGTCATCACCGGGACCCTGCCGGGGATGAGCAGGGAAGAGGCCGCCCGGCTCGTCCAGGAGAACGGCGGCAAGGTCACGGGCAGCGTATCGAAAAAGACCAGCTTCCTCCTGGCCGGGGAAGCGGCGGGGAGCAAGCTGGTCAAGGCGCAGCAGCTGGGGATCCCGGTCCTGGACCTGGAGGAGCTGCTGGCGAAGCTGGGAAGATGAATCACGTTCCGTCGTCGTCCCGCTTGACGTGCGCCAGCGGGTTGGCGTCGGCGGCGATCCTGCGGTTCGTGTCGGAGACGTGGGTGTAGATCTGGGTCGTCCCCAGGTCCTCGTGGCCCAGGACCTCCTGGATCGTGCGCAGGTCCACGCCGTTGTCGAGCATCAGCGTCGCGGCGGTGTGCCGCAGCTTGTGCGGCGAGTACTGCGGGTCCAGCCCGGCGCGCAGGACGGCCTTGCGGACCATCTGCTCGACGGCCCGCGTGGTCAGGCGCGTCCGGTTGCGTGAGACGAACAGCGCGCCGCGATGCGGCAGCTCGTCCTTCGGCTCCGGCCGGACCGCCAG
The DNA here is from genome assembly GCA_934567745.1 of uncultured Eubacteriales bacterium. Taxonomy (GTDB): domain Bacteria; phylum Bacillota; class Clostridia; order Oscillospirales; family Oscillospiraceae; genus Evtepia. Next base: position 1,095 of record CAKTJM010000073.1, read on the forward strand.
ATAGGCGTGCAGCGCGTCCAGACAGGCCTCGTTCAGGTAGAGCTGGCGCTCCTTGCGGCCCTTGCCGAGGACACGGATCGTGTCCTCGCGCACGTCCCGGACGTCCAGCCCGACCAGCTCGCTCACGCGCAATCCACAGTTGAGGAACAACACGAGGATGGCATAGTCGCGGACCGCGTTCGGTCCGTCGACGGCCTCCAGCAGACGCAGGCTCTCGGACAGCGTCAGGTACCGCGGCAATGACTTGCGGAGCTTGGGGTTGTTCAGGGCCTGCGTCGGGTCGTTCTCGAGCTGCCGCGCGTGGACGCAGAGATAATGATAGAAGGACCGGATCGCCGCGCACTTGCGGGCGCGGGTCGTGGCCTCGGCCTTGCCGCCGGAGCGGCCGTCGAGCTGGGACAGGAACCCGTAGACATCCGAGAGCCGGACCTGCGCGACGAAGCTCAGATCGACGTCGTCGATGGGGATCTCGCCCGACGGGTCGAGCGATGGATCGCGCCGACACTTCAGATACCGAAAGAACGCGCGCAGGTCGCAGTAGTATTCGTCCACGGTCTTGGCCGAGTGCGACAAGATCGTCTCGTGATAGTCCAGGAACTCCCGCAGGACCGGCGGGATCGTACGATCGGTCATCGAAAGGGCCTCCCCTCGTTTTTTCACGCCTCCAACTTCGCAAAATATGTATTATACGAAGTTGTGTGGACAAAGAGCTTCGCTCCCCTTTGGGAGCGGATGGATCGTGACTGAGGTCAGTATACCTCATCGGTGCGCCGGGCGCAAGTCTTTTTTATGCTACGGCGAGCTGGAGCAGCCGCTCCAGCAGTGCGGGCGCGACCGTCCGGTCCAGCAGGATGCACAGCGCGAAGGCTGCCGCGCAGCCGATGGCGGCCGGGACCAGGCCGCGCCGCCCGGGATCGACCTGCCGCAGCAGGCCGAGCGTCCCCAGGACGAAGAACGCCGGGATCGCCAGCAGCCCGGTCGGCCCGAGCAGGACCACGGCGCTCAGCGGTCCCACGGGGCCGCTCGCCGCGGTCAAGGCCGCGACGGCGTGCGACAGGAACAGCCCCCGCAGGAAGAACAGCACGGGGATCGTCAGCCCCGCCAGCGGGAGCAGGCTGAGCAGTACGACCGCCACGGGCCAGCGTAGGACGGCCCAGCTCTCCTGCCGGAGCGTCGCCGGGGCGAGGTCGGCCGTGCCGAGGAACCGTTCGGACCAGACCTCCGACCCGAGCGCTCCGACGAGCAGATAGCCCGCCGCCGTGCCCAGGACGAACCCCAGGGACACCAGGAACAGCGCGACGTCGCGGTCGCGGTCCGCGGGTCTCTTGCCGCCCCTCACGACCGGCGCTTCCTGCGCTTGGTGCGGCGGCCGCCGCCCATCAGGCCCGCCAGCCCCCCGCCGGCCAGGACCATCAGCAGCATCCCGACGAACGGCGGCGGGAACGACAGCCCGCCCGTCGTCGCGGCCCGCACGAGCAGCAGGACGACGCACACGCTCCCGGCCACGGCCGCGGCCAGGAGCATCGCCGCCCCGCCGCCCCCCTGCCGGACGGCGAAACGGCCGCCGATCAGGACACACAGGCCCGTACCCAGGCTCAGGGCGAGGCTCGGCGCGCCCTCCGGCAGTGCTCCGCCCCAGGTCAGCAGCGCCAGTACCAGCCCAACGAGCAGCATCAGGCCCAGGGCCAGTCCGGCCCCGCACACGACCGCCAGCACGGGCAGACCGGTCTGCGCCGGGGCGGCGCCCTCACGTTTTTTCTGCAAAAATGATCCCTCCCCACACAGCGTCTCTGTCAGACTCTATGTGGGGAGGGTGTTTTCTATGCTAAGTCACTTCTGGTCCGGGTCCACGTCGACGCCTTTGTTCATGATCGCCCAGTTGGCATATTCCAAGCGGACACGGTCGGCGCCGGTCTCGATGACGACGGTCTTCTCCTTCACGGCGCAGACGGTGCCGATGATGCCATCGATCATGGTGACGGGATCGCCGGGGACCAGAGCTTTCTTCATGGCTTCCTTTTCCTTTTTGCGCTGTTTCTCAGGGCGCATCTTCAGGAAGTAGAAGATCGCGATGTACACGACGAGCAGTACCAGTAAAATTTCCAAGGCTGTTCCCTCCACTGTTGATATAAGACCTGATATTTATTATAAGAGGATCCGGTGCATTTGACAAGCATTTTTTTCGCTTCCGCCGATTTTCTTACAGCTTCCGTGCCAGGACCTCGGTATAGGTCCGGTGGAACTCAGAGAACCGCCCCTCGTCCAGGGCCTGGCGGATCTTGGCCATCAGGTCGTTGTAGAAATAGAGGTTGTGCATGACCGCCAGCCGCATCCCCAGCATCTCCCCTGCCGCGAACAGGTGCCGCAGATAGGCCCGCGAGAACGACCGGCAGACCGGGCAATCGCAGTCGGGGTCGATCGGCCGATCGTCGGTCTTGTACTTCTCGTTCTTGATGTTCAGCGCGCCCTTCCAGGTGTAGAGCTTCCCGTGGCGGGCATTGCGCGCCGGGAGCACACAGTCGAACATGTCCACGCCCCGCAGCACGCCCTCCAGGATGTTCACCGGGGTGCCCACGCCCATGAGGTAGCGCGGCTTGTCCTGGGGCATGTACGGCTCGACCGCCTCGATGATCTCATACATCGTCTCGGCAGGCTCCCCCACCGCCAGACCGCCGATGGCGTAGCCGTCGCAGTCGATCTTGGCGGTCTCCTTCATGTTCCAGACGCGCAGGTCGGCGAAGGTGCCGCCCTGGTTGATGCCGAAGAGCAGCTGACCGGGGTTGACCGCGTCCGGCTGGACCATGAGCCGGTCGTGCTCGACCTTGCAGCGCGCCAGCCAGCGCACCGTGCGCTCGCAGGACTGCTTGACGTATTCGTAGGGGGAAGGGTTCTCCACGCACTCGTCGAAGGCCATCGCGATGTCCGAGCCGAGGTTCGCCTGGATGCGCATGCTCTCCTCCGGCCCCATGAAGATGCGGCGGCCGTCGAGATGCGAGGCGAAGGTGACGCCCTCCTCGCGGATCTTGCGCAGACCGGACAGCGAGAAGACCTGGAACCCGCCGCTGTCGGTGAGGATCGGCCCGTCCCAGCGCATGAAGCGGTGCAGACCGCCCATCTGGCGCACCACCTCGTCGCCCGGACGCAGGTGGAGGTGATAGGTGTTGGACAGCTCGATCTGGCAGCCGATGTCCTTCAGGTCGAAGGCGGACAGCGCCCCCTTGATGGCCCCCTGGGTGCCCACGTTCATGAACACCGGGGTCTGGGCCGTCCCGTGGGCGCAGGTCAGGACGCCGCGGCGGGCGCGTCCCTCTGTTTTCGTTAGGGTGAACACGAGATCCCTCCTCGCTGGATGCTGCGGACGCTCCGGATCTCAGACGGCGCGCCATTTTTATTTTACCAGCTTTCGGCCGTTCGTGCAATCTGTTTTTTCGGGATGCAGCACGTCCCCTCCCCTCTTGTAGCTTCGACCGGCCGCCCCTCTTGAAAACCGCGCCATCTTGTGGTATCCTATAGATAGACCTACGAACGGAAGGGAGAACGACCATGCACCTGCAAGAATCCGGCGAAATGTACCTGGAGTCCATCTACGTCCTCTCGAAGGCCGGAAAGCCAGTGCGCTCCATCGACGTGAGCGAATACATGCAGTTCTCCAAGCCGAGCGTCAGCCGGGCCATCGGCCTGCTCAAGTCCGGCGGCTACGTCACGGTCGAGCGCGACGGCTATCTGGTCCTCACCGAGAGCGGCCGGGCCGTGGCGGAGAACATCTATGAGAAGCACACGCTCCTCACCCGCTTCCTCGTCGCCCTGGGCGTGGACGAGGAGACCGCCGCCGAGGACGCCTGCAAGATGGAGCACGTCATCAGCGACAAGTCCTTCGCCGCCATCAAGGCGCACGCGGGCTATTGAGCCGGTCCGCGACACGAAGATACGAAACACGACGACGGGACCCGATCCAAAACTGGATCGGGTCCCGTTTTCTGCCCTCACTTGCGTTCGGGCTCCTGATAGCCGTAGCTGATCTTGAAGTGCTCCCCGATGAGCATCAGCTCGCCGGGGCTGCCGATGTCCGCGCCGGAGCGCTCGATGAGCCGCTGGACCGGCGGGGGCAGGGAGCGGAAATAGTGCTCCATGTTCGGGTCGTCGTACTTCACGGTCTCACCCCCCTGCCAGTATGCCCGATCGGAGAGCGATCCATTCACGCCTCCCGCAGACGCTCGACGAGCGAGGTCCGCGTCGCCGCGCGCGAGAGGAGCAGCGGGATCGCGGCCCCCAGCGCGGCGAACACCGGCAGCGCGAGCAGGATCGGCCAGGTCACGGCGCGATAGACGAAGAACCGCATCGTGCCCTCCAGCGCGTGCCCGATCGCCGGGAGCAGGCCCAGCGAGAGCACCAGCGCCAGCACGACGGCCCCCAGCGCGTAGAACAGCCCCTCCCAGACGAGCATGGCCCGGAGCTGCCGCCCCGTCATGCCGATCGCTTGGAGGACGGCGAACTCCCGCCGCCGCGCCAAGATCCCCGTCATGATCGCGTTGAAGAAGTTCAGCACGCCCACGACCGCCACCACGGCGCACAGCGCGCCGCCGAGCAGGAGGAACATGTGCTGGAACTGCGAGAATTCCGCCCGGACGATGGCCTTGCTCTCGTACATCAGGGAGGATGAGCCATCCGTGAGACCGGCCAGATATGCCTCGGCCTGCTCCTCCGCCGCTGCGTCCGGCGTGTCGAAGAGGTACGCCATGGGCTCAGGCGCGTCGGGGCTGTCCGCGCGCAGGGCCTCGACGGGCAGGACCAGGTCATAGCCCGTCAGGACGTTGAACCGGTAGGACATCGCATAGGGGACGTCCACCCAGGCACAGACGGTATAGGTCACGTCCCTGCTGCGGAGGATGCGAAGCTCCCGATCCTCGTCCGGCGTGGTCTCGTCGCTGAACTGGCCGGTGCAGCGGTCGAAGAAGGCCTCCTCCTGCACATAGGTGACGGTGATCTCCTCCCCCACCGCGGGATAGTCCCCTGCGACGACGTTGCCGTAGTCGTCCGTGTGGACCGCGAGGGCGATGCTCCGGCCCTCCGGCGCGAAGAGCGGCGCGAGGTCGCCGTCCACCACGGTGAGCTTCTCGAAGAGCGCGTCGTCCAGGCCCTCCACCGGGCAGTCCGAGGAGAGCAGTCCGTCTCGCTGGGCGCACTGGGACAGGTAGGACGTCAGGTCCTCCGGTCCGAGCCGCGCCCCCGCCTGCGCCCGCACGTCCGCCTCCGGCAGCCAGCACTGGGCCCGCTGCGGGAGGGCGTAGACGAGGCCGGACAGGGACGCCGTCGTGTTCGACCGGATCGCCTCGATGTCGCTCTCGTCGAGCGGCGTGGGCGCATAGCGGAAGTAGCCCGTCGGCCCCGCGATGAAGTCGGCGCAGGTGTTGCCGTCCAGATACCGCTCCTCGTCGAAGCCCTGCACGAAGACGGCCAGGACGTTCAGCAGCACCACGGACAGGCACAGGGACAGCACCACGAGCACCGTCCGGCTCCGGCTGCGCCCCAGGTTGGCCAGCGCCATCCGGCAGACCCCGGCCCGTCTGCCGCGCCGCGATCTCCCGCGTCAGATGCAATCCCAGGCCGACGCCCTCGGTCCGGGCGGCGGCGGGCGCACGGTAGAACCGCCCGAAGATCTGCGCCTGGTCCGCCTCGGAGATGCCCATCCCGGAGTCCGCGACGCAGATGCAGGAGAACAGCTCATAGGACCGGACGGAGAGCCGGATCTCGCCGTGCGCGGTGTATTTGATCGCGTTGTCCACCAGGTTCCCGACCGCCTCGACGGTCCACTTCGCGTCACAGACCGCGTCGGCGTCGCCGTCCTCCAGGATCAGCGCGAGGCCCTTCGCCTCGGCCCGGGGGCGGGACTCGTCGAAGGTCTCCTCACAGGCCGCGCCGCTCATGGCGCGCTCGACCAGGTCGGCCTCGACGATGATGATCTGCTCCATCGTGGCCCCCTCCTGTCTGTCAGGTCACTTCTTCACCGGGTAGCAGACCTCGGTCACGAATCGCTCCGGGTCGCTCGTCTCGGCCGGGCTGACGTGGTAGATGTTGAACATCGGCCCGTCGTACTGATAGCCGTTGGCCTCGATCCAGGCCGCCACGGCGGCGTTGGCCTCGCCGATCTCGGCGTAGGAGCCGCGGTGGATGGCCGAGGCGAAGGTCACCTCAGGCAGGGTCCGGAACGTCACGTGCTCCGTGTCCGGATAGGTCCCCTTCACGGTCTTCTGCGCCTCCACGTCCACGTCGGTCTCGCGGAACTCGGCGTCGTGGAAGACGACGCAGCAGTAGCAGGGGTCGTCCGCCTGGATGCGGAGCGGGGCGGTCTCGCTCACCAGCACGCTCCAGATCATCCCCTCGTCCTCATAGCGGGGGATCGTCATCCGCACGGTGGCGGCATAGCGCTCGGGCAGGGTCTTCAGTGTCACATCATATCTCATCACAATCATATCGTCCTTTCTCAATCGCTCGAGGGTGGTGTCCAGAAGGAGCAGCCGCCGTTCGGTGTCCTGCTGCTCGGCCGCCAGCTCCTCCCGTTTCCGGCAGAGAGCGGAGACGAGCTGGTCGCGGTCCTCATACCGCTCCAGCAGGGTGCCTATCGCGGCCAGGCCGAAGCCCATCTCGCGCAGGGCCTGGATCCGGCCCGCCAGCAGGAGCTGGTCGGCGGTGTAATACCGGTAGCCGGTGAACGGGTCCGTACTGGCGGGCCGCAGGAGCCCGCGCTCGTCGTAGTGCCGCAGCATGCGGATGCTCACGCGGGAAAGCCTCGAGAACTCACCGATCTTCAACATATCGTTCCCTCCATATGGATGATATCTCTTGCGCGCAGCTAGAGCGTACTCCCTCACATGGGGGGAGAGTCAAGAGGCTTTTTGAAAAAAGACGATCGGGACCGTTCAGGGGCGTCCCTTCCCCTCCCGCAGGGCCTGTAGGATGACCTCATCGGCGGGGCAGAACGGATAGGCGTCCATCTCCTCCACCGTGAGCCAGCGCAGGTCGGCGTGTTCGAGCCTCTGCGGCACGCCCTCCGCGATGGCGGCCCGGAACAGGGTGAGCCGCACGGTCAGATCCGGATACTCGTGCACGACCTGGAGGAAGCGCTCCCCCACGGCCACGGTGACGCCCAGCTCCTCCCGGCACTCGCGGACGAGGGCCTGCGCGCGGGTCTCCCCCGGCTCGACCTTCCCGCCGACGAACTCCCACAGCAGCCCGCGCGCCTTGTGCGCCGGGCGCTGGCAGGCCAGGAACCGGTCGCCCTCCCAGATGAGGGCCGCTACGACCTCGGTCATGATACCTCTCTCCTTTCGGTGTGCGACGCGGTCCCGCCGCGAAAACGACGCCCCGGCTCAGCGGGGAGCCGGGGGCGGGAAGTCGGGCGCCTGGACGGTCCGGACGAAATGGGCCAGCTCCTCCTCCAGCGCCGCGTAGAAGCGGGCGATGTGCAGCCCGTCGGCCAGGGCGTGGTTGCACAGGAGCGAGACCGGCAGCACCACGCGGTCCCCCTCCTGCCGCCATCTGCCCCAGTTGATGCGGGGGTGCGTGTCGGCCGGGATCGGCGTCGGCTGGATGATGGCCTCATAGCTGAGCCAGGGCAGCGAGGAGATGTAGAGACAGGACAGGGCCGCCTCCTCGTCCTCCATCAGGTCCCCCCTGGCCCGCGCCCGGGCGCTGGTCTCCTGCGCGTAGGGCAGGTATTCGGCCAGGGGCATGTCGCTGCGCAGGGCGCAGTAGCAATAGGTGCCGTCCCCCAGGCCCTCGGTGTGGGAGGAGGGGCACCAGTCGTATTCATAGATCTTACCGTCCTCGTCGATCCGCTGGCGCAGCTCGGGCACGGCGTTCGCCGCGCGCGAAACGCAGTACAGCAGCGACAGGAAGAACGGGAGCCGACGTTCTCGCTGACAGGCGAGGAACGCCGTGATGTCCACCGGCACGGTCAGCCCGGCGTAGGGCTGGGCCATGGTCCGGAAGTAGCGGAAATGCTCCCGGCGGGGATAGGTCTCCAGCGGGATCTCATGTCGTGCCATCGGTCTCCCCTCCCCTTTCAGCGGCAGTCGAGCAGCAGGGCCAGGTTCTCGCTGTCGAGCGCGGAGAACGACAGGTCC
>CAKTJM010000074.1 GCA_934567745.1 uncultured Eubacteriales bacterium
CTTTGCTGTTTTTTCGCTCATATATGTTCGAGACCCAGTCTGCTCCTGATTACAATCTGGGTTCCTCGACAGACTGCGAGCCGCCGGGCATTTGCCCGGCGGCTCGCGTTTTATGTTCGCGTCGCCTCACGCCCGCCCGTCCTCGGACAGATGACAGGCGGCCCAGTGGTCCGGGCCGACCTGGCGGAGGGCGGGGGCCTCGCGGCGGCACCGCTCGTTGGCATACGGACAGCGCGTGTGGAAGCGGCACCCGGCCGGGGGCGCGGTGGGGCTGGGCAGGTCGCCGGTGAGGACCATCCGCTCGCGCCGACCGCCGCCGATCGTGGGGATGGCGGAGATGAGCGCCTGGGTGTACGGGTGGCGCGGATCGCGGTACAGCTCCGCCGCCGGGGCCAGCTCGACGAGCTTGCCCAGATACATCACGCCGATGCGGCGGCAGCAGTGCTCGACGACGCTGAGGTCGTGGGAGATGAAGAGATAGGTCAGGTCCAGCTTCCGTTGCAGCTCGTCGAGCAGGTTGATGACCTGCGCCTGGATCGACACGTCCAGCGCGGAGACCGGCTCGTCGCAGACGATCAGCTGCGGATGCAGGGCCAGCGCCCGGGCGATGCCCACGCGCTGCTTCTGCCCGCCGGACAGCTCGTGGGGATAGCGCGTGAGGTAGGTCTGGGACAGGCCGACCATGTCGCACAGCTCCGCGGCCCGCTCGCGCCGCTCGGCCGGTCCGTACAGCCCGTGGATCTCATACGGCTCCGTCAGGATGTCGAGCACCCGGCGGCGGGGGTCCAGGCAGGACGAGGGGTCCTGGAAAATCATCTGCGCCTTGCAGCGGAAGCGGCGCAGCTCGTCGCCCCTGAGCGTGGCGAGATCGGTCCCGTCGAAGACGATCTTCCCCTCCGTGAGGGGCCACAGCCGCAGGAGGGCCTTGCCCAGGGTGGACTTGCCGCAGCCGGACTCGCCCACCAGCCCGAAGGTCTCGCCGCGGCGGATCGTGAGGTCGATCCCGTCCACGGCGCGCAGGGGGACCTTCCTGCCGTCGGCCGTGCGGACCGTGAAATACTGCCGGACGCCCTCCATGCGGACCAGGACATCGTGTTCCATCATGCTCGCTCCTCTCCGCGGAAGCACCGCACCTGCCGCCCGTCGGGGCGGTCTTCGAGGGTCGGCCGCTCCGTCCTGCACCGCTCCGTCGCATAGCGGCAGCGCGGGTGGAACCGGCAGCCCGAGGGCATGTCGCCCGCGTCGGGGACCATGCCCTCGATGACCGCGAGCCGGTCCCTTCCTTCACCCAGCTTCGGCAGGGCGGCGATCAGCCCCTCGGTGTACGGGTGCAGCGGCCGGTCGAAGAGCGCGCGGACGGGGGCGGTCTCGACGACCTCCCCGGCGTAGACGACGGCGACGCGGTCGCAGAAGTCGTAGATGATGCCGAGGTCGTGGGTGATGAGGAGGACGCTCATGTCGCGGTCCCGCTTGATGCGCTTGAGCAGGTCCAGGATCTGCGCCTGGATGGTGACGTCGAGGGCCGTGGTCGGCTCGTCGGCGATCAGCAGCTGCGGGTCCCCGGCCAGGGCGATGGCGATCATCACGCGCTGGCGCATCCCGCCGGAGAGCTGGTGGGGGTACTCCTTGACCCGCTGGGCGGGGTCCGGGATGCCGCACAGGTCGAGCAGCTCGACGGCACGGGCCATGGCCTCCTTTTTCGTGGCCTTGCTGTGCAGCCGGACGCTCTCGGCGATCTGCTGCCCGACGGTGTGCATGGGGGCCAGGGAGGTCATCGGCTCCTGGAAGATCATCGCGATCTTGTCGCCGCGGACGCGCTGCATCTCGCGCTCGGAGAGCCGGAGCAGGTCGGTGCCCTCGAAGTCGATCGCGCCGCCGATGCGCGCGGTGGCGGGCGGCAGCAGGCGCATGATGGCCAGGGAGGTGACGCTCTTGCCGCTGCCGGACTCGCCGACGATGCCGAGGGCCTCCCGCCGTCCCAGGCTGAGGGAGAGGTCGGGGATGACCTCGACCTCCCCGCCGCCGCCGGCGAAGCGCACGTTCAAATGTCTGATCTGCAAAAGCTCGCTCATCCCGGTCCCTCCCACGCCGCCGGTCCGGCGGGCGCGCGTCCGCATCATGATAGTCCCCTCATTCTATCGCAGTCGGCCGGGTTTTTCAATACGGAACGCGCGATCCGACGCAGGGGCGGCGGGCCGCGGCGCAAAAAAGCACCACGGGCCGTGCGCTGCGGCTCGTGGTGCGGAAGATCAGGAACGTCGCTCCGCCGGGATCCAGGGGACGAGGGAGGCGACCTTTGGCAGCTTTTTCAGGAGCAGGCCGCCCAGCAGGAAGCAGACGACGGCCTCGCCCAGCCCGACCCAGAGGGCGTTGACGGCGAAGAGGGGCCAGAAGCCCGACCCGAAGCCGACCTCGTACCAGGCCAGCTCGCCGCCGACGAGGATCATGTTGCAGAGGACGGGCGGCAGGGGGGCGAGCCTGGGGGACCGGACGCGCTCGGTCCACAGACCGGCGAGCAGGGTCGCGGCGGAGCCGACGATGAGGTCGACCAGGCCGAAGGGGCTGAGGAGATTGGCCACCAGGCAGCCCGCGAACAGGCCGACGGCGGTGCCCGGGAAGAGCCAGGGCAGGACGGTGAGGGCCTCGGAGAGCCGGAACTGGACCGGTCCGTAGGCGAGTCCCATCAGGGACGAGAGGAGCGTGAGAGCGGCGTAGGCCGCCCCGAGGATCCCCGCCAGGGCGAGGGTCCGGGTCTTAGCGTTGCGCATGTGCGATGTGCCTCCTGTTTTGGTGTTTAGAGCGCGGCGCGCTACCGCGCAGCGGCGGGCCGGGGCCTCGCCGGTTGGACCGGATCAGTGACCAGTCAAGAGAGAGGATACCACAACTGCGCCCCGCTGCCAAGCGGCGGGCTGCACAGGATCTGAGCGGTCGAAAAAACCCTACGGGGCTTTTCGACGGGGCAACAGCCCACTACGCGCACTCCTCGCCCGCCGACGGCGGACGACTCGCACACTCGTGGGCTGAGATGTATTTTCTCCGGCGCACATGTCGCCGGAGAAAATGATTGGACCCCATCTCGCGCCTGTAGGCGCGAGATCAGAGTCTTCTAAACATCGGCCGCGATGCTCGACGGGCCCTCGATGGGCGCAGGATCTCCCCTTGTTTTTCCCCTCGCTTTATGATAAGGTGGGACGAGATCATGGAAGGAGGCGGTGCAGATGGTGTTGGAGAACGTCCTGGGCATCACGGACCCCGTGGAGCTGGCGCGCACGGAGGAACGGCTGAGCAAGAAGCGCGCCCGCGAGCTCTTCGAGACCGGCGCGCTGGATGCGCTGGCCCCCGGCAGCGCCGCGGCCCTGCGCGCGATCCATCGGGCGCTCTTCTGCGACCTGTACGCCTTCGCCGGGGCGATCCGGACCGTGGACCTGGCGAAGGGGCACTTCCGCTTCGCCTCCGTGCTGTATCTGGACGCCGCCCTGGCCAGCATCGAGCGGATGCCGCAGGGGACCTTCGACGAGATCGTCGAGAAGTACGTCGAGATGAACGTCGCCCACCCCTTCCGCGAGGGCAACGGCCGCAGCGGCCGGATCTGGCTGGACGGGATGCTCAAGGCCGCCCTGGGCCAGGTCGTGGACTGGAGCCGGGTGGACCGGGAGGACTACCTCCTCGCCATGGAGCGCAGCCCCGTGCGGGACCTGGAGCTGAAGCACCTGCTCCGCGGCGCGCTGACCGACCGGATCGACGACCGCGAGGTCTTCATGAAGGGCATCGACCGCAGCTACGCCTACGAGGGCTACGCCGCCTACGAGACCGGCTCGCTCTGAGCCATCCATATCGGACCCAGACGCAGAAAATGGGCAGGACCATGACGGTCCTGCCCTTTTTGAGTGGTCCGAGGTAAACCAATGAGATGCCGGCGATCGGCATGATCGGGCGATCAGGAGGGGGCGCGGTGAGGGCGCGGCTCCCGCGCCCGCTCGAGGTGGACCGCGATCACCGTCGCGTCGTCCTCGCGCGCGTGGCGCTGCTCGGCCTGGCCGATCAGCCGCCCCGCCAGGTCGCCGGGGCTCTCGCCCTCGTACCCGGCCAGCAGGTCCCGGACCCAGCCGTCGTCGCGCCCGCAGAGGACGCCGTCGGTCATGAGGACGATCCAGTCCCCCGCCGCGCCCTTGAACTGGTGCACGTCCGCGCGGGAGCCCTCCCCCGCCGTCGTGCCCGCCGGGAGGGACGTGCCCGCCGCACAGCGGATCTGCCGCACCCGGCGCAGATAGGTCGGCGCGGCCCCCTGCTTGCACACGCGGCACCGGCCGGTGAAGAGATCGACCGCCAGCAGGTCCACCGTCGTGCTCCCCGCGCCGCGCAGGGCCAGGGCCGCCGCCACCGTCTCCAGGGCGGGCTCCGGCTCCATCCCGGCGCGCAGGAAGCTCTCGATCAGGCCCGCCGCCCGGCGGCTCTCGTCCCGGGCCTCGGGGCCGCTGCCCATGCCGTCGCACAGGAGGAAGAACACCGTCCCGTCCTCCCGGCGGAACCACACGCCCGTGTCGCCGCTGACCTCCTCGCCCATGCGGGAGGCCCCGGCCACCGCCGCCGTCGCGCGGAACGGCTCCGCCTGGGCGAAGCGCAGGCGGCCGTCCGCCTCCTCGCCCTCGCCCAGCGCGGTCCCCAGCACCTGGGACAGCTCGCGCCGGGCCGCCGGGGTGGTCAGCGCCCCGTCCGCCGGGACCTCCACCCGCAGGTGCCCCTGCCGGTCATAGTACACCGTCCCGCCGTCCAGGCCCAGGCTCCGCAGATAGGACCCCAGCCGCTCCTGCCGCGGCAGGTCCGGCGTCAGCTCCGCCGACAGCTCCGCCGCCGCGCCCTGGAGGTAGCGGTCGATCCGCTCGAATTGACTGCACAGCGCCAGACGGCTCTCCGCCGCCCGGCGGCGCTCCTGCCGACGGCGCAGGAAGGCCGTGAGCTGGCGGTTCGCCTCGGCCACGAAGGCCGGGAACTGCACGCACCGCTCCGCGAACCGCGCCGGGAGGTCCGTGACCAGCACCCGGCCGCGGGCGAGCATCGCCTGCGTCGCGTCGTTGAGCGCCCCCCGCGTGGCCTCGTACTCCCGCTGCCAGCACGTCGTGCTCAGCACGCACTTGCGGCAGAGCCGGTCCGCCGTGCGGGTGAAGACCTCCGCCGGGTCCTCGGCGTTCGCGGTCGGGCGCAGGCCCACCTTCAGGCTGTCGCACAGCCCGTGGAACGCCGCCGAGAGCTCCTCCAGCCGCCGCGTGGCGGCCTGTCCGGCCCGCTCCGCCGCCTTCCCGTCCGTCAGGGCGCGCGGCCGCTCCTCCTCCGGCCCCGCCGGGAGCCGCAGCGGCAGGAGCACGAACGCCACCGCCGCCACCGTGGCCTCCAGCGGCAGGCCCTTGCCCACGCCGGTGCCCCAGGTCCACAGGACCGCGACCGAGGACGTGCCCGCGTACACCGCCGCCGCCAGGAGCTTCCGGTGGTCCTTGCACAAGCCGCACAGCAGCCCGGCCATGGCGTACACCATGCTGAAATACGGCGGCTCGCCCGAGGCCAGGTCCAGCGCCACCCCGGCGCAGGCCCCCGTCAGCACCCCGGCCCCCGGTCCGCGCCGGGCGCAGAGCATCACGCCGACCGCCGCCAGCAGCCGCCCGAGGGAGAAGGTCTCCAGCACCTGCACCCGTGCGAGCGACATCAGCAGCGTCGCGCCGAGCATCAGGACCCCGGCCTCCTGCCGGGCCGTGAGCCGCCGCAGGCCCTCGACCGTCTCCGGCCACTGGGTGAACAGGACCCTGTAGCACCACGCCGCCGCGCCGGTGAAGAGGACCTCCGTCACGAAATACACCAGGTCCGTCCCGTACCAGCCCGCGCCCGCCCGGGTGATGATGCCCGTCAGGGCGCTGAGCAGGCAGGCGATGCCGGGCATGAAGAAGGCCGTGCGGTACAGCCGCGTGTCGTAGAAGGCGAAGGCGACGGAATAGGTCAGGATCGCCGCCGCGGCGTAGCGCATCCCGTCGGTCAGCCCCTCCAGGCAGAGGTAGCCCAGCGCGGCCCCGGCCAGCGTGCAGAAGCCCGCCAGCCCCGACCCGGCCGCCGCGACCGCCGCCACGCCGAAGGGGGCGTACAGCCCGAAGATCTCCGCCCCCGCGAGCACCCCGCCCAGCAGGAAGCCCACGCCCGACTCCATCGCGCCCACGAGCGCCCGCTGTGAGAAGGCCGCCCGGTCCCAGTGCGGCAGCCGCCGTCTCGTGCCTGTCCTCGTCGCCATCGTCATCCCTCCGAACTCATCCGAACCTATCAGGATATGTCTCATGTGCCCCTATCATACGGGAGGACGGCGGAAAAGATCGTCGGAGCGTGTATGGCGCGGCGGAGATCTTTTCGCGCGAACCGCGCAAAAAACGCCCCATCCCGGCAAATGCGCCAGGATGGGGCGTATCTCATGGGGTTTTGCTGTCGGATCGTCCGGAAGAGTGGTCATCGGTCCACGAAGCTGCCGTCCTCCAGCCGGAGGTACTGCCGCGGCGGCTCCTGGTCCGCGAAGTGGAGCGGGGAGAGCGAATAGGCGTAGCTGCCCGCGTCCGTCACGGCGATCAGATCGCCGACCGCCGCCTCGTCCAGCTCCACGTCCTCCGCGAGGACGTCCAGCTCCGTGCACAGCCCGCCGACGACGGTGACGCGCTCCGTCCGCTCGCCGCCGCCGAAGAGGAGGAGCCGATGGGCCCCCGGCCCGGAGCACAGCGGCTCCAGCCCGCCCGGGGCCTCGCCCCCCGTCACGCGTGCCAGGAGCGCCGCCACGGCCGGACGCAGGAAACCGCTCATGCCGCCCGCGACGATGAGGTACTTCCGCCCGCGGGTGACCTTGATGTCCACCACCGGGGTGAAGTACAGCCCCGCCGCGCTCATGACGAAGCGGCCCGTCTCCACATAGAGCGTCGCCCGGAGCGTCGCGGCGTTCTCCGCCGCGATCGGCGCGGCCAGCCGCCCCAGCTCCGCCAGGTCCAGCGCGTCCACGCCGCCGTAGGGCACGCCCAGGCCGCTGCCGAAGTCGATCCACTCGATCGTCACGCCGTCCAGCGCCGCCATGCGGCGGGCCAGGTCGAAGCACCGCCGCCAATAGGCCCCGAGCCGCTGCGCGTCGAGCACCTGGGAGCGCACGTGGACGTGCAGGCCCACCACCCGCAGGTGCGGGCACCGGGCCAGCAGGGCGGGCAGCTCCGGGAGCTGCTCCTCCGCGACGCCGAACTTGGTGGCCACGCCGCCCGGCCCGTCCATCGTGAAGGCCGGGGCCACCCGCAGGCCGACGGACAGGACCGTCCCCCGCGCCTTGCCGAGGGCCTCCAGCCGCTCCAGCTCACGGAGGCTGTCGGCGACGACGGTGCACCGGTCCGCGCAGGCGGCCAGGTCGTCCTCGGTCTTGCCGGGGGCGGACCAGAGGATCGGCCCCAGCCCCGCCTCCGCGGCGCGGCGGACCTCCCCGGCCGACGCCGCGTCCGCGCCGAAGCCCTCCCCCGCCAGGCAGCGCAGGACCGGCGCGAAGGGGGCCGCCTTCACGGAGTAGAGGAACCGGAAGCCCGGCAGGGCCTCGCGCAGCGCCCGGCACTGCCGGACGATCGTCGCGGCCTCGTAGAGGTAGCACGGCGCATGCGCCCGCGCGAAGGCGATCGTGGGGACAGGCGCGCCGCCCCGCTTCCCCTGGTCGAGGGCGAAGAGCCGATAGGCGAACGGCACCAGCGCCCGGGCGCTCTCGTGGCGCAAAAAGCGCGGCTTGAGGTCGCCCAGCCGCACGCGGTCGAGGTTGTCCGCGTCCTTGAGGAGCTTCGCCAGCTCCAGGGCGTGGGGCAGGTCCGCCGGGTGGAAGGAGCGCACGATGTCCTCCAGCTGGGCGTCCGGCCGGGCGTGTGCCGTGACGGCGGCCTTCAGCTCGCACAGGGCCTCGCCGGTCTGGCCGGTCAGCTCCACCAGCCGCTCGGCCGAGCGTGCGCCGTGGTCGAGATCGTACCCGTCGAAGGTCCGGCCCACGTCGTGGTAGCTCGCCGCCCGCAGGAGCTGGCGCGTGTCCTCGTCCCCCAGGCCCTCCCGCCAGGCCAGCAGGCCCGCGAAGAGCATCACCCGGTGGATGTGCCCGCTGCCGTGCACGCGGCTGTGGTAGAGCGCGTCGTGGTCGAGGCGGTCGTACGCCTCGCACAGCAGCGGATACTGCGGCGATGCGCGGAAGGCCGCGAGCATCTCGCGGTCCTCCCCCCAGTCCCCGTCGCGCAGCAGCTCATAGACCCGATTCTCCTGCATGGTGCCGTCCTCCTTCCTCGTTTGGTCCCTATTATCCCCTCCGCCCGTCCCGTTGTCAACGGCGACTTTCAGTGATACCGGGCGAACCGCAGGCACCGGCGCAGGTTGCGCTCCCCGCGCCGCACCGTCCGCGAGACCGTCGAGGGGTCCAGCCCCAGCCGCCGCGCGATCGCCACGTGCGACAGCCCCTCCTCATAGCGCAGCAGGAGCAGCTCCCGCTGACGCGGCGTCACGCTGTCCTCCATCGCGCGGCGCAGGTCCCGGCGCATCTGGGCGCGGACCAGGTCGTTCGTCTCCCCCGTCTCCTGCAGCAGCCCGATCGGTCCCTGCGTCCCGCAGGCCCGATGCCGCTCGAATCGTCCGTCTCCCACCATGGCGCGGCCCCCTTTCATAATAGTGCTCTAAGTACAGCGTCACCGAGCGCGTCTCCCGCGCGATCTGCGTCAGGACGTGGATGCGCCGGTCCAGCGCCTCCCGCTCCCGCTCGTCCGTCGGCTCGGTCCCCCGGAGCTGCCGGATCCGTCCGTCGAGCAGCCCGACCTGCGCGCGGTACTCCCGCGCCATCTCTCGTATCGTCATCGCGTCCTCCTTTCCTTCGTCCCCGGTCCCGGCACGGCGGGCACCGCCCGGCGGCGTCCGGCGGGGCATCCCAGGCGTACTGTTCCTGTCCGCACCCCGCGCAGACGTAGCGCGGCGGGTCCTGCTGCCGGTCCCGATACGGGTCCCAGATCCTTTTCACGATCGATTTCTCCTTTTTTCAAAAAAAGGCTTGACAAATCCCCCGACCCCTGATAAGATAGTCTCCGTTGCGGATGAGTGCTCACGCTGGTGTAGCTCAGTTGGTAGAGCAGCTGATTTGTAATCAGCAGGTCGGGGGTTCGAGTCCGTCCACCAGCTCC